>URQK01000138.1 GCA_900549975.1 uncultured Mollicutes bacterium | reverse complement strand
AGCATGAAAACGTCTCAATTAGTGATTTAATTAATTATGTATCCGCGAGCGATGATGATCAAAAAGATGAAGTGGTATCAGAAATTACTTCTATATCACTAGATAAACGATATCCAATTTGTACTTATGAATTATTAAGCGAGTATTTGGATATCATTAACAAAGAAAGAGCAAAGAAATATGAACGCTTTATTTTAGATAAATCTGTTGAAGGTAAATCTGATAAAGAACAATTAAAAATTTTGCTAGAATATGGTAAAAAAATGGAGAAGCGTTTATACGAGAATAAAAAGGAGAATTAAATTATGGCAAAGAAAAAAGTAGCAGAGACTCAAGATTTAGAAACTCTAGATCAAATCAAAGAAAGATTACTAAAAAAAGGACAAGAAGAAGGACATCTTGACCAAAAAGAAATATTTGATGCCACTAATCACTTAGAATTATCGGATATTGATATTGAAAACTTATTAGAATATTTTGCTGATAATAATATTGATATAAATGATAATGCAGAAGATAGCATTGATGATATTGATGAATCAAAACTAAATGATGATTCGTCAATTATTGATTCTGATTTATTTGAAGATGATGGATATGTAAAAGAAAAAATTGACGAAGATATCGATGACATTGATAAATATGCAAGTTCAGATATTAAAGTTAATGATTCAGTAAAATTATATTTAAAAGAAATCGGAAAAGTAAAATTATTAGGTGATGAAGAACAAGAAGTAGCAAAACGTTGTGCTGAAGGTGACGAAGAAGCTAAAAATCGTCTTATTACTGCAAACTTAAGATTAGTTATTAACATTGCTAAAAACTACGTTGGACGTGGTATGTTCTTGCTTGATTTAATTCAAGAAGGTAACTTAGGTTTAATTAAAGCTGTTTCTAAATTCGACTATACTAAAGGATTTAAGTTTTCAACATATGCAACTTGGTGGATTAGACAATCTATTACTCGTGCTATCGCTGACCAAGCTCGTACAATTAGAATTCCAGTTCATATGGTAGAAACTATTAATAAAATGACAAGAGTTCAACGTCAACTTGTTCAAGAATTAGGCCGTGAACCAACTGCGGAAGAAATTTCTGAAAAAATGGATGGTGCTTTATCACCAGATCGAATTCGTGAAATTCAAAGTATCGCTGTTGATCCGGTATCTCTTGAAACTTCAATTGGTGAAGAAGATGATTCACGTTTAGGAGACTTTATTGAAGATAAAGACACTGAATCACCAACTGAATATGCAACAAAACAATTATTAAAAGATGAATTATATTCTGTAATGAAAGATTTAACTGATCGTGAAGAACGTGTTTTGCGCTTACGTTATGGACTTGATGACAATCGTCCACATACTCTAGAAGAAGTTGGACGTGAATTTGGTGTCACCCGCGAACGTATTCGTCAAATTGAAGCTAAAGCAATTAGAAAGTTACGTCATCCAACAAGAGCTAAACGTTTTGGCGATTATCGTGATTCCAAATAGTGCGTTTATCTAAACGATTAGTGCAATATATAATTTAGTTGTTATACTTGAATTATTAATAAGAATTTTATGTCACTAACAATGGTAATAAATCGCTAAGATAATTTTAGCCGATTGTTTCAAAATTTAGCAAAGGCCTTAAAAAGTCTTTGCTTTTGCTATTTAAATTATTGGTTTTTATTGTAAAATAAAAATGATAATAAAGGGAGAATTAAATTGTGGTAAATACCAAAGAAACAAAAACACATGAATTAGAAACTTTAGATCAAATTAAAGAAAGATTACTAAAAAAAGGACAAGAAATAGGACATCTTGATCAAAAAGAAATTTTTGACTCGATTAGACATTTAGATTTATCGGACATAGATATAGAAAATTTATTAGAATATTTCGTTGATAATGATATTGATGTAATTGATGATGATAATGAAGATAGTTTGGATAATATTGGAGGAGAAGTCCAAGATGATTCATCAGTTATTGACTCGGATTTATTTGATGATGATTATTTAAATGAAAAAGATGATGATACTGATGAAACGGAAACTGACGTCGAAAAATATAATACTTCAAATCCACAAGTTAAAGATACTCTTAACTTA
>URQK01000137.1 GCA_900549975.1 uncultured Mollicutes bacterium | reverse complement strand
AGTTTTAGTAAAATATCAACAAACGTTAGTGAATTGTTTATATTCTTTACTACAATATTTAACACTAATATATATTAAAACACACAAGTTCTTGACATGTGTGTTATCATTAATACGAAGGTGAGATTATGAAAATAATTGTTGTAAGTGATACACATAGAGACTATGAGTGCTTAAGAAAATTACGCCAATTGCATAATGATGCAAATATGTTTTTACATTTAGGAGATTCTGAACTTCCTAGTTATCTGTTAGATGGCTTTGCTAGTGTTAAAGGTAATTGTGATTATTTTGAAGATTATCCAGAAAATAAAATCGTTAAAACACCATATGGAAATATTTATATGGAACATGGTCATCGTTATACTTTAACAGATAACTATATTAAAAGTAAAAATTGTATTATCTTTTTATCAGGACATACTCACGCTCATTCATTAAGAAAAATAGGCGACTGTTATGCCGCTAATCCGGGCTCATTAATTAAGCCAAGAGATAACACTAATGGAACATATTTAATTATTGAATTAGAAGACGGAAAAGTAGAATTTACATTTAAAGAATTATTTTAATAATGATAAATATAAATCTTTAAAATCTTTTTTATCCCAAATATAAGGAACAGGATATAAAGGGTTTGCTTCTTTATAAGCGTGATTAACAAGAAAATTAATATCTTCTATTTTAATAATACTTTTTAAGACATTATTAATATTCATAGATTTATTTAAATCCTCAATAGCGGAAATTAATGTTTCTGCTTTTTCTTTTTTAGATAAATCTTTTTTTGTTAACTCAAGATAATCGCTTATTTCACTAAGTGGTTTATAAGCATGTTTTCTGTATTTTTTTAATACTTCTGGTAATAATATTGCATTAGCTAAACCATGTGAAATATTATATTTTGCGCCTAAAGCATGAGCAAGAGCGTGAACATAACCAACATACGCTCTTGTGAACGCTAATCCAGCTTTTAATGAAGCAATTTGCATATTGCTTTTTGCTTCTATATCATTTGGATTAGCATAAGATTTGTATAAATTATCAAAGATTAATTTTATGGCAATTAATGCTTCTTTTTTAGTTTTTTTAGTATTACTACGTCCAATATAAGCTTCAATAGCGTGCGTTAAAGCATCCATTCCTGTTGTGGATGTAATATTATTTGGCGCACTTAATAAAAATACAGGATCTAAAATTGCGTAAAGCGGAATTAATTTTGGATCATTAATGGCGTATTTTTGATGCGTTATATCATTAGTAACTACAGAAGCAATTGTAACTTCTGAACCAGTACCTGCGGTAGTGGGTACTACTATTAGAAAAGATGGTTTATGCTTTACTTTGAGTAGTCCTTTCATTTGCTCGATTGGTTTTTTGTTTGTAGCGCGAGAGGCCACTAATTTAGCAAAATCAATAACTGAGCCGCCGCCAACAGCGATAATAGAATCGCATTGATTAGCTAAAAAAACATCTAATCCTTCTTCCACATTTTTAATCGTGGGGTTATTGATAACATTAGAAAAAATAGTTACATTTACATTATTGTTTTTTAAGTCATTAACTAAATTATTAAATTGAGTTGTAGTTTTAATAATATTGCCAGTTATTAAAAATACATTATTTTTCTTATTGCTTTTTAATATGTTTTTAATTTCAAAAATGGCGTTTTCTTTATTAATGATTGAAGGTTCACGAAAATTAATAAAATAAGATGCTAATCTTAAAATAAATTGAAAAGAACGATAATAACATTTTTTAATTAGATTCATCACTATTATCTTCTTTCTTAATAAACTCTATTATTGCATTGATTAGTTGTTTTGATTTTTTGGATCTTAACATCATATGCGAAACATTTTTAAACTTAATTACTGTTAAATCTTTCGTATATTTAGCAATATAATTTTCTGTCTTTTCAGGCACTAATTGATCCATATCTCCTAAAATTACTAAAGTTTTAGAAGATATAGGTTTCATGTTTTCTTTACAACTTTTAATTACTTCAACAAATTGACGAATTGTACGAATATTATAATTAGGTAAGATGAATTTTTTTGTTATTTTCATAGCATCTTCATCTTCTTTTAATACTAATTCATATTCTTTAATAATTTCTTCACTGTTGCTCTTATTATTAGTTTTTGCATCTAAATATTGTATAAATTGTTTTATTC
>URQK01000136.1 GCA_900549975.1 uncultured Mollicutes bacterium | reverse complement strand
CAGCTTCTACACAGGTATCACATAAGCAACCTGATTTACATTTACGCTCAGTGTTGGTGGCTGTACAAGCGGTACCAAAATATGCATTTTATAATACAATATTAATTTTAAGATAAATTACTTTTGAGTATTTATTGTTGATTGGATAAAAATTACTAATATTGCAAGTACAATTTTGTTCTAATTTAAAAAGTATAAATCATGGCTTGTAAAAAGAAAGAGTCTCGTCAGGGAGGAGGAGTTGGTTTCAAAGTGCGTAAAACAAAACGCCAAGGAGGTGGAGTAGGTTTTAAGGTCCGCAAGAAGAAAACCAGTCCCAAAAAGTGATTTTAAGTGTGGGGGATGATTAAGGTTGTCCCCCACATAATGTATAGCTTAATAGCAATAAACCCATGGAAAAAAGAATCAACAGCAAGAATTACAAATGTTGTTTTAGTTTTGTTAAAAACTTTCCTGTTATTATGCAGGTAATAATACTCGTCAATATTTTCGAGTGCTATTATCCATTCAACTTAACTAATTGGTTGTATCCCATTTTAGGTCATTCAATTCTGTTTGACTTATTACTTCTCAGGTTTTCAAGAATGTTTGAATTTTGTATATGGCATAGGTTGTTAATATACAGTATGCTGTTCAATATTTCTATTGAATGGTTATATGTCAATTTTGATATACCTATAAAGTATGATATGGTGGTTGGAATTATATTGGCTATAACCTTAATTCTCATCATCTTGTCATTAATATTAAGATTTAAAATTGGTTGTACGGAAGATGACAGGAAGTAGCGCAACCATGAGATTGGTGGAAAGACATATTGTTAGGGATAATCGCTTTGAGGATATATGCTTAAAGTCAGGATTATTATATAATTATGTATTATATAATGTTAGACAAGGTATATTCTCTGGCAATTATCTTAAGGAGTATGAATTTTCTACCAAACTAGGAAAAGAAAATCAATTTGATTTTAGAAATCTACCATGTCATGTTTCGCAGCAAGTTGTAGGTCAGGTATTCAAAGATATAAGGTCTTGGTTGAAGCTAAAGAGGGATTTTGAAAAGAATCCATCAAAATACAATAACCATAGACCTCGTCTTCCAAAATACAAGAAAGGTGAGAAGCAAAATATAATTATTTTTGATTTGACTAATTGTAGGATAAAAGATGATAATCGTGTTTATTTTGTTAATAATATTATAGATCCAATAAAAACAAATGTAAAAAATAGTGAGTTAAAACAAGTAAGAATAGTACCACAGGCTACATGTTATGTGGTAGAAGTAATATACGAAAGGAAGGAAATGGATTTGAATTTAAACAAATCCAATTTCCTTTCGATTGATTTAGGATTAAATAATTTATGTTCATGTATTAGTAATGTAGACGCAAATCCTTTCATTATAAACGGACGTGTTATTAAATCTGTAAATCAATGGTACAATAAGGAAAAAGCTAAATTGATGTCTTTTGTTGGTGATAAGGGAACTTCATGTAGGATAAACAAAATAACATTATATAGAAATTTGTTTATAGAAGATAAACTTCATAAGATAAGTAGATATATTATCAACTTCTGTATATCAAACAATATAAGTAAGATTATCATAGGATTAAACAAGGAATGGAAACAAGAGATAAATATAGGTAAAAGAAATAACCAACATTTTGTTTCGATTCCTCATTCCAAGCTTATAGATAAGATAACATATAAAGCAAAATTACTTGGTATAGAAGTAGTTATCCATGAAGAATCTTATACATCAAAGGTTGATCATTTAGTTTTTGAATCTCTTAATAGACATGATGTTTACATAGGAAAACGAATAAAACGTGGACTATTTCAAAGCTCAATTGGTAAATTATTAAATGCTGATATCAATGGAGCAATAGGAATAGCAAGAAAAGTAATCGGTGATTCATGTATTGATATGATAATCGGTAGTGGGTTAGCGTTTAACCCAATTAGAGTAAATATTTTGTGATATAGGTATGAATCTAATAAATAAAATTAAAAATTTTAATGACGTGAGCGAAAAAATCCTAACAAAAGAGCTTCGTGAAGGAGCGGCTAAGGTATGCGAAAAAATCAAACAAATGTTTTTAGATGGGGATTGCGATCATTTGACCGCAGATGATTTAGAAACTTGGATGAAATTATCATCACCAGCTAAGTTTTTCACTGGCGAAGAAGCTGTTAATTATAGTAGATTGGGCAATAGTAAGTTTTATGATTACAGGAGGGCTGGTTTGATCAGAAATCCTGAAA
>URQK01000135.1 GCA_900549975.1 uncultured Mollicutes bacterium | reverse complement strand
GAAGTATTTAAATAATGAAGAGCAAAGTAAAATTTATTATGAAAAAGCTAAAAAAGTAGAAATTATTTGTTGATGTTAATAGTAAATTAAAAGTATCAAAAAAGCTCGTTAAAAAAAGTGGTCAAGACTGGTAGAACTTTTTCGGCATTATCAATAGCAAAGTATTTAAAAAATTCGTTACCTAGCGATGAACAAAAAAAATTTCTGAAACTGTTAATAATTATGCGAAATATTTAGAAGAATGTTATTTTATGACGGAATGCAAACCATATTATTTAAAGGGGAAAGAAGCTTTAAATGGAACAAAAAAATATTATGCAATTGATAGTGGTTTGAGAAATGCCTTAGGAAACATTATTGAATTGGACAATACATTTGCTTTGGAATGCATCATTTATAATGAATTATTATATCGTGGATATGAAGTGAGATATGGCAAAATGATAGATGGAGAAATCGATTTTGTAGTTATTAAAGGCAAAAAGAAATGTTTAATTCAAGTTGCATATTCTGTAAATACTGAAAAAGCATATAATCGTGAATATGGAGCGTTTGATAAAATAAATGACCATTCTCCAAAGTATGTAATGACTTTGGATACGAAAGATACATCAACTAAGGGTATTACTCATATCAATATTATTGATTTCTTAACAAACAAAGTGGATATTAATCTTTCATAAATCGTTGGAAAAATCATAATTTTATGAAAATTCCAACGATAAATTTGAAAGAGAATGATTGTTGAAAGAGCTGCAGTAATAAATAAAATTGCTAAATTTGACATATTTTTCTTATAGTTTGATATTGTTTGTTACTTATTGTGCTGAATGTTTTAACTATGCATGTTGAGTATGTTTTCTCTTTCCTCATTGTTTTGAGAATTACATCTTGTTCAATTAGTATCATTTTTGCAAGACTAACTTCCACTTTTTTACACGCTTTTAAAATGAAATTTAACTTTTCACTTAAGGTGTAAAAACAATAAATTTTATGATTCAAATGATATGTTTGCGAAAAGTTCTAATTACATGGCACAGGCTTTAGTGTTAAAAAAAGAATATGAAAAAGCTATTAATGAGTACAATAATGCAATAGAATATTTAAACAAAAATGAATTAAATGAAAACAAACGCAATATAAATATTAAAGATTTTTTAAATCGAATTGGAATTATATATGAGAAGTATTTAAATAATGAAGAGCAAAGTAAAATTTATTATGAAAAAGCTAAAAAAATCAGAAATTAGCAATCAAATATGTGAACATCGTATAAAAAAGTTTTGATTATATGTTAATAAATTATTATAATGAAAAAGTAAGAGGAGAATTATTATGGAAAAAAATGTATTTGAAGAAGCTGCAAAAGCTTATGTTGCTGTAATGAACACTGCAACTGAAATGTTTAAATTCCATCAACAATCTATGGCAAACGAGGGTAAAAATTTTGATGTTCGTGTTGGTTTAAATCAACTCGATGTTATTATTCAATATTCTATGCTTCAAGTTGCTCTTAACGATTGTAATTTAGATGAAAATGAAGTAAGTTTTATTAAATCAATGTCACAATTTTGTGATTTTTGTGACTATTTAAATCAAGCTGGGTATCAAGGCGTTACTTGGGATGTAATCTTTAATACTGATGAAAATTCTTTAAAAGAAGTATTAGAAGAATCTAAAGAATCAGTCATTTCTTTATCAGAAGATTTTGTTAAAGTATTCTCTCTAATTGATGCAATGACAGAACATAATTATTTAGATGATTTATATAAAAACTTCTGTGCTATTATATCGGGCGTTATGAATGCAGATGGAAAAGCATATAAAGAAGAAGTAACAAATGGCTGCTTATTAGTAGATTTACTTAATGCTGTTAATGCCAAAAAGAAAGATTTTGAAAACATAATTGCTGCAAAAAACGCACAACCAAAAGAACAACCAAGTGCTAAAAAAACATTAAAAGATTATTATGTAAAAAAAAACTAATTAATCTTGATTCAGATAAAAAGGTTAATTACAAAAATAAAGAGGAAGCTTTGGCATATATTGAAACTGATACTTGTTCAGGATCCGGATTTATGATTACAAATACCGGTCTATGTTTTACTTGTAATCATGTGATTAAAGGTTCTACTGAAATCTATGTTGGCTTAATCAATAATGAAGGTAAAAAGACTGTTTATAAAGCAAATGCATTAATTCAAAATGAAGATGAAGATTTTGCTATTATTGAATTAGAAGGTTGTATTGATAATTATTTCTATGAATTAGAATTAGATTA
>URQK01000134.1 GCA_900549975.1 uncultured Mollicutes bacterium | reverse complement strand
GATACGCTACTTTTATACGATCATAGCTATTACAAGCTGTAATTAAAGTTAGCGAAAACAATAAAGAAATAATCCTACTTCTTTTCATTAACGCTATTCTCCTTTAATAAAAAGTCTTCACCTTTAATAGCTTCATAAGTTGATAGTCCATAGTAATTTTGTTGTCTTAAAACTTCATACAAAACAACAGCAACAGCATTAGATAAATTTAAACTACGTGCTGAAGGAGCCATTGGAATACGAATACAACGCTCTAAATTGCGTCTTAATAGTTCATGTGGAATTCCTGTTGACTCTCTTCCAAACATAATAAACAATTCTTCATTTACTTTAGAAAAATCAAATTGATCTGGGCTTTTGTTACCATATCTAGTAATATAATAGATTTTCTTCTCACTATGAGTAGCTAAAAACTCATCTAAATCTTTATAGACTGTGTAATGTAGCTCTTGAATGTAATCCATACCTGCTCTTAACAAAGCTTTTTCATCAAGAGAGAATGTTAAAGGACCTATAATATGTAAATGCGCATTAGTGGCTACACATGTACGCATTATATTACCAGTGTTTTGTGGCTTTTCAGGTTGGTACAATACGATGTTAATCATAAGTTTCACCTCTTGTTTATTTTAAAACAAAAAACCAAATTTTAATAGTAAAATATTAATTACTTTTACTTACTATAGTAATATACCTAAGATGGTATATAGAGCTAAATTTATCTTCTCTACATCATAAAGATTTCGTTCAACGAAGTAACGGACTATCAAATCAAATGGATCTGCAGGATTTAAGCTATATCCTGCTGATCGTAATAGATACTCGAATTCTTCTATAGATAGTTGTAGTCCAACACCTAATCTTAGAGCACTATTTTTTGAAATTCGATAATGTCCTCCACGCTTGATGCAATAGAATACATTTCTTGTTAATCCAGCACGCTTATACACGTCTGCGTCTTTAAGTCCTTTTTTGTCAATATGACTGAACATAATAACACGGAACGTATCTTCGCTGCGATTCTTAGCAACATATTCTTCTATTGCCTCGATTGTTCCCTCTTTTTCGTCGCGATACTTTACACATTTAGGGTCGAAGGTTTTTGTTGCGACGGCTGCATCTTTTTTCTCTTCCATACTTTACACCTCACGATTTATGGCAATTGCTTACATATATAATATAGTCCATAAAAAAATCGCTTTGGTATTTTGGCAAATGACAAATTACTTTTTTTTCACTTTTTTTTAATTTTTTTTTAAATTTTTTTGATTTTTTTGTTTACAAACGACATTTTGCACTCGCATCAGCGTTATAGAAGCAGTGATTTTTGAATTTTCCAGCGTAAGTTCCCCAAAATCGGTTCCTGCAAGCTTTGCCTTTTCCTGGGTTTTGATAGAACAATGCGGCATAGGCTGGATAGGCTCTCCAGAAAGTAATTGTGTCAAGTGCTAATCTTCTTTCAACACTTGTCGCATTTCCATAGAACAACTTTCCTGATATTCCTGCAAATTGTCCTTTTTGATAAATAACTTGTGTGATGTTATTTACTTTTCTAAAATTTAAGCATTTTGCAACTACACGATTAATAACAACATTACCAACTAGTTTCATTCCAAAACGACCTTCGCCAACAGCTTCAGAGCGCATAAGTCGCGCTAGAAGAGAAACTTCACTGCTTGTATATTTACATCTAGACATATAATCACCCAATTTATAATATGAGTAAATTATTTTTTCTAACACTTATTATAAAAAAATATCATTCTTTAAATAATCTTTTCTTATGTTCAACAAGTTCTTCTTCGCTAATAAAGCCCGATTCATATTTACCATATAATATTTCTAATTGATTTTGATAATAAGAATCCTTTAATTCTTTATTTTTGATTCCATCTTTTGTTAATAGATTAGTTTTATCTAAATCTAAATAACTTTTGTTTTTATCATAACTATTTTGTTCTTTATTTAAATTAAACGATGTTTTTTCTAAAAATGATGAATCAATTGGCAAATCTTTATATTTTTGAGAAATTTTAGTTAATTTTTCTAATGAAGCGTCATCAGCGGGCAACATATTCTTTTTATTAATAGCAATATTCAAATAGTAATTATCAATAAAAGCAGCAATTAAGATTCGTGGAACAATTAAAATGAATAAATAAGTGAAAATATCAAAATTAAAATGTGGATAAGCAAGAACATTAATGACACTTTCATCCAAATTAAATAGCATAAAAAACTTAATCACTAAACTTTTAGGAACTAAAAAAAGATGATAAATAATACATAAAATACTATAAGGAAAACTTTT
>URQK01000133.1 GCA_900549975.1 uncultured Mollicutes bacterium | reverse complement strand
AGACACCATTAATGTCGAATATATTAACTAGTCACCAATGTATCTGTTAAGCCTTGTTTTTTTACGATAATCTTTTTTTCAACTTTTTTCTTGTATTCGATTAGTAGTACTGATGTATATGTTAACGAATTTAGTATTAATGCTAAAATTGATGGGATAAGTGCAAAAAGAGATGCGCAAGCAAAAATAGAAAAAAAATTAACTGATAAAGAATTAAGAAATTCATTAAAAGTATTTACTGGTATAACAAATGATAAAAGTAATTTTGATTCAACTGGAAATTTGATGATAAATAGTTCAGAATCTATAAAAATGTTTAATAAATATTCTGATTTAGCAAACCTAGTGATTCGGGCATATTCTCCGATGTATTCATTTAATCCTGATATTTTGAATCATTTGGATTTAAATGATATAACTGTTCAAAGCATATTTGTTAATAGAGAAAATAATATTAAAACTATTAACCCAGATTTTAGTGATAAATTAAAAGAGCAAAAATATATCGATTTTGGTTATTCTTTAGGATGGCAAACTCTTTTAAATGATTTACCATATATACAAATATATTCGATGATCATAAGTTTGATAATTGCTGCATTGATTTTCTTTGTAGAAAAAAAATGCAATATGAATATGATTCTTAGAACATTAGTTACGAAAGAATGCAAAATTAATTTCATTAAAGCAATAACGGTTTTAATAATGAATTCTGCAATCTATTTTTCTATTGTGTTAATTTATAGTGCTTTAATTTGGAATGTATTTGGCTTAGAGGGATGGAATATGAAAATTCAGACTTCTTACCTATTTTGGCTGTCCCCTTTAAATATCAATTATTTTCAAGCATATGTGGTCAATGTTTTGATAGGGTATCTAGCAGTTTTAGTGATAACATT
The DNA here is from genome assembly GCA_900549975.1 of uncultured Mollicutes bacterium. Taxonomy (GTDB): domain Bacteria; phylum Bacillota_I; class Bacilli_A; order RFN20; family CAG-826; genus RUG131. The sequence goes on along the minus strand of URQK01000133.1, from coordinate 1,436 downwards.
TTTCACCTCATTGTTAGTCAAAATAAATGAAAAACAATACATAGGCGAATTATTATCAATATTATTTATATTTATTCCATTTATGTTTAATAACTATTCATTTTTTTGCTTTTTCCCATCAAATGTAATTCAATTATCTAGAAATATTTTGAACTTTAGCTGGATAAATGGAATAAATTCTATATATTTAGAATTCATTGCTTTATTATGTGTTGCTATTTTATTGTTTTTTCTAGTTTGTCGAAAAAATAGAAAAGAAATTTAAACTTAAATTGAGTTTTTTGCATATTCAAGGCCACTTATTCCATTAACCAGTGCTATTTATACAACTTAGTTGTTAGATGGATTTATATTCAATCTGTGAATTATAGATTTGGAGGTTTAGAAGATATGACTAAATTTTTTTTGCTTGATTTAATTCTGTTTTTGATAATTGGTGGTGTTGCCATTATTTTACAATATCATTTTGGGAATAGACTTAGTAAGAAAGTTGAAATAGTTTATGGTTGTATATCTGTTGTAATTGTAGCAGTTACCAGTACAGTATTCGCAATTAAAATGAATCCCATTATTACACCTTCGTTGCATGCTGATTATTTAAAGTTAAATGAAGAAATTAAATATGAGAGTATAGAATTATGCGAAAACTATAGAGATTGCACACTTAAGATTGTTGCAAATGGTTTTAGATGGGGATACCAGACGTATTATTCTGGGGATGCTAATGTTGAGATATACAATAGCAAAAATGAAAGGTTGAATTATTATTACAAAGCTAAAGTTTATTACAATATTGATGTTAATAGTGTTATTGTGTTAAAAGATGCAAACGATGCTAAAGTATATATTTTCAACTTTGACACAAATCAACAAACACAGGATTTTTATGATTTGTTATGTAAAAAAGTTGATAAAGTAGGTGTTTCACATACTGAGAGCCATTCCGTCCATCACTAGGAGCCAGGTAATCCATTGCTCAGAGCCACTAAATCCACGAAGAGCCACTTCAAATTTATGAAATGGCTCTTTTTTATTATTCGACCTTTGAATACTCCTCTCGAAAAGATCTACTTTTTAAAAGAATTGTATAGGATGAGTTTCTAAAACTGTAATTGACGGCTAATTCGGTGTGACTCTAGCGGTTATACCAATTACTGATGACGGTTTGAATCGGTGTAACATAACGGATGATCAGTGTAATAAGGCTTTAATACCATAGCTTGACTATGGTGAAACGAGGCGCTTTTGCGGCCGAATAAATTCAGATGGGATTAGGTGAATTAGTTTATTAAGAAAATTATATCAACAATCTTTAAATTATAATCGAATGATATGTCTGATTGAGTATTAAACTCTTTATCAATATTTGAAGTTGATTCTTTTATATCATAGCGAGGACAATGTCCTCAAACCTAACAAAAAAGTAAGCCTTCGAA
>URQK01000132.1 GCA_900549975.1 uncultured Mollicutes bacterium | reverse complement strand
TTTAAACTATAAACGCGTAATTTTATATAACCCATATGGAACAATTGATGGATTTATTAATAATTTTATTGAAAAATTAACACTATATAATTATAGGGGAGTAATTAGAGTCGTTGCAATTAAACAAGACTTTATCAAAGCTTCTAGTCAAATAGAACAAATGGTAGATACTCATGTTACAATTGAAGACTTAATTAAAGTTATTAACTCCGATAAAGAGGTGTAATTATGTTAGAGGCATTAAATATTAAAAACTTTGCGATTATCGAAGATATCGAAATCAATTTTAAAAGCGGAATGAATGTCATGCTTGGTGAAACTGGTGCTGGTAAATCAATTATCATCGATGCTTTATCCTTGCTTAAGGGTGAAAGAAGTAGTTATGATAAAATCAGAGTTGGCGCTAGTAAAGCATATATTGATGGACGTTTTATTATTGAGAACAAAGAATTAATTAAACAAATCAATGAAGAATACGATGATTTAATTGAAAATGATGAATTAATTGTTTCCCGTTCTTTAGATATTAATGGAAGAACATCGATTAAATTAAATGGCAGAATGTTTTCTAGTAGCGCTACAAAAGTAATTATGAATGAAATAATTGATATTCATTCACAACATCAAAATATGGTCTTATTTGATGAAAAAGAACACTTGCATTTACTTGATAAATATATAGGTAATTCTAAAGAATTAGAAATATATCAAAGTGCTTATAAAACATATAGCAAAGAAGTTCATAAACTTGAAGAGCTAGAAAATAAAGTTATTGACGAAGCTGAACTTGCTTATAAAAAAGCACAAATTGAAGAAATAGAGAAACTAAACCTCGAAGTTGGTGAATTAGACAAACTAGAAAATCTTGAAAAAAAGATGGCTAATTTTGTTCGTTTACAAGAAACAATTAATAATATAAGTGAATTATTAGATGGCGATGATGGGGCATTAGCAAAAATTTATCAATCACGTCGCTTATTAGATTATTTAAAAGATGAAGATTATGATAATTATTCGACAAAATTAAATGATTGCTATTATAATCTTGAAGATATCAATAGCGCGCTTAAAGATTCATTAAATGCTTTAAATGAATATGAATACACCCCTGAATATATTCAAGAACGTATTTATAACATTAAAAAAGTAATGCGCAAACACGGAAATTCCGAAGAAGATATCTTTAAAGCTCATGAACAATTAGTTAATGATATTGCTTTAATGAGCGATTATGAATACGCTCTTGAAAAGCAAAAAGCATTAGTAAAAGACTTATATAATGATTTAATGATTAAAGCAAATAATTTATCAAAATTACGTAATGAATTCGCCAACAAATTAAACAAAGAAGTCGACAAAGAGTTAAGTGATTTATCACTTAATAATGCCCATTTTAAGGTACATTTTAATGTTACTGAACCAAAAAGTACTGGTATCGATGACGTTACTTTCTATATATCAAGCAATATTGGTATGCCATTTGGTCACTTAAAAGATGTTGTGAGTGGTGGCGAAGCATCACGTATTATGCTTGGCTTAAAAGTAATTTTTAGTAAATATTGTAATTATGAAACAATGATCTTAGATGAAATTGATTCTGGAGTATCTGGTAAAGTTGCTTCCTCTGTTGGAAGAAAAATCCATGAAATTTCTAAATCACGTCAAGTAATCGTTATTTCTCATATTCCACAAGTGGCAAGTTATGCTGATACTGCTTACGAAGTGAAAAAAGTAGTAGAGGAAAATTCTACTAAAACCCAAATCACCGAACTTGATAATGATGGATTTATTGAAAATATTGCTAAATTATTAACCGATTCATCTGTTAGCGAGCAATCTTTAAGTTTAGCTAAAGAATTGATAAACAATTCTAGAAAATAATACCAATTTATTAATTTGAATAACAACCATAATATTGATGAAAGGAGTTCAATATGAAGTTGTTATTTTCTTTTATTGGCATTTTAGGTGTTAGTTTAAGCGCAAACGATGCACCTCTAAAAGCAATAAATGTTATTCCAGGAGGACAAAATATTGGTATTGAAATTAAGCCCGGCGGGTTAATTGTATCTGGCACATATAATATTGAATACGAAGGAAATACTTATAATCCTAGTGATAATAGCAATATCATTAAAGGCGATATCATCACTAAAGCTAATGATATTCAAGTCAAAAGTATTGATGACTTTTTAAAAGTTTTTTCTAATTCAAATAGTGATATAACTAATGTAAAATTAACGATTAAACGAAAAAGTAAATTTTATAATAAAAATTTAAAAATCATAAAAGTTTTTATTTTGACGTTTGTTACGTAATGGGGATCATCCGGGCACATGATCATGAGCCT
>URQK01000131.1 GCA_900549975.1 uncultured Mollicutes bacterium | reverse complement strand
AGATGACTTTATTGGATTTGATGGTGACGTAGCATTTGATTTAGCAAATATGAAATTTGATGTTAAATCTAAATTAAATTATAAAGAGCATGAATTTGATGTGTTTACTCAATTTAATAAAGAAAAGGGCTTATATTTTTCCTTAAATGATTTATTAAAAGGTAGACTTAATAATGATAATATTTCTTCGATTAAAAATATTATCGAAGGGTATTTAGATAGTGACATTTTGACTTATGCTAAAGATAAAATCAATACATTAACAAAATCAAATGAATTTGAGAATATAAAGAATCATAAATTTAACGATTATATTGAAGCAGTTAAAGATATTTCTTATAAAGATAATAAGATTGTTGTTAAATTAGATGGTACACAATTACTAGGCAGCAATTGTGAAATTAGTTTATCATTAGCTAAAGATAATAATGCCATAACTCATTTGGAGATTGAAGATTTCACTTATGAAGATTATAAAGGAACTTTGAATGTTAATCTAAATGCTTATGAAGGTATTATTGACGCTGATGACAAAGATTTTGAAGATTATTCTCCAATTATTGATATTTATGATGAAATTAAATTATTAAGTAATGAAAAAGAATTTGGATTTACAGTGAATAACTTAACATTTACTAATAATTCTTATGAGCCTGCTAAGACATATGCTATTACAAACGGACATGTTCAATTCAAACTTGATGAAACTGAAACTGAAACAGGCGTGGTTAAAAATAATTCTTGCTACGTTGATATTACATTAAATGATGGCGTAAGTGATCATCAATTAGTTCTTGATATGCATAATGAAAAAGCAAGAATTATGTATAAAAACAGAAATGAAGTATATGGTGAAATTGAAGTTGGTACCATCAAAGAAATGATTGAACAAATTATGACATTGTTTGATGGTGATAATCCTTTATTTAGCCAAATTTCTGCTTTAATACCTAGTGGTGAAGAAGCAATGCTACTTCTTCAATTCTTAAAGAAAGATTTCTCAAATTTATCATTAGATTTATTAAAAGGATTCTCTATTGGTTCTGATAGGGCTAGTATTACTATTGATAAAAAAATATTAGGATTAAATGAAGATTTGACCTTGAATGTTAATTATGAAAATAAAAAACTCACAAGTATTAATATTCCTAATATCGCATATAAAACATTAGATATTGCTTTAACTGCATCTATGTCAACTTATAATAAGGATTTAGGATTAAGCGATGAGCATAATTACTTAGATTTGAATTTATTAAAGATTATTACAACTTATGGAATCCCAATGATGGATTATTCCCAATATAAGTTAAGTGGTCAAGTTAATTTAAACATTCATATTGGCAAATTAAAATTAGAATCATTTGAAATACCATTAGATGTTTATATTCATAATAATAATGGTAATGCTGAAGTAAAAATAGATGTAAAACATATTCCCACTATTGATATAATTGGCGTTAGTGCTTTTGGCTATCATAGTAGACTTGAAAGTGATTTATATTCTAAAAAAGATGGTGCGTATAAAACATCAGGTCAAGCATCAACAAAAGCATCTAATAAAGATGATCGTCACGCTACAATAGTTATTAAAGATGGCTATGTTTATATTGAACGTTCTGAAACCGGTCTGTTCTATAAAGCCTGGAGTGCCTCTAAAATTGAAGAAGTTTATACGCGTAGTGTCAAAGTAACTACGGAAGAGTTTGTTAGCAATATTTATCAATATTTATTATCTGACTTATTAGGCTTCTCCTCTACATTGTGCAATACAATTATTAATAGCACAGGTGAAGGCAATTCAATGGAAAACATGCAATTTGATAAATTAATAAATAATTTGTCTTATGAAGAAATAAACAAATCATTAAATATTGGTTTAGAAATGTCGGCAATTACTGGCAATGACGCGATTAAAAATACAAAAGTATCTATAGTTCATTCTGATGATAGTTCGGCAAATAAATTTTTAAAAGAATTTAAATTATCAATGGATATAGCTTCAATGATTGATGTTAATGCCACATTGTCTATCAATGAAGATAATATGGGTGATGCTGTGTTTAATAATAATTTAATTAATGATTATTGCAATAACTATGCTTATGGTGATGGAAGATATTATTCGCATAGCAATTCTAAAAATTAATAGTGGTGTTTGCTATAGAAATAAATTAAAATACTCCAGTTCGAATTGAACATGGAGTATTTTTTTGGTAATTAAATGTTAATTTAATTTGTTTATAGTAACAAAATCAATGCGCTCTTTAAGCTGTTCTTTACCTAATATTTGTAATACATAATAAAGGTTAGGACTTTGTTTTGATGAAGTGAATGTTATTCTTAATATTTCTG
>URQK01000130.1 GCA_900549975.1 uncultured Mollicutes bacterium | reverse complement strand
AAAATTATTCATTGGCTAAAAGACAAAATACAATAATTATGAAAATACTTACAATAATTTTTTCTTCATTTCTAATTGTTTTTTTGATATCATTATTTGTGAAATATTTTTAACAGGATAATCATCAAAATTTGTGTAAGCGATTACACTTTTTGCTTTATTTATTAGTTGAAATCATCATTCAGAAAATGATACAATTTTATTAGGTAAATGTTTTAAAAATTACGAAACATTTTATGGAAGGGAAATATAAAACAACAATTTATGAAAACAATTAAAAAAATGTCAATGTTATTTGTTGCTTCCGCTTTGATGATGGTAGGTGGATTAACTAATGAAAATGCAACAAAAGTTAGTGCTGAGGAAAGCATCTATAAGACATTGGACTTTGCAACATCTACTAATGAAAGTGTCAGTGCTTATAATAAAACCTGGTCAGCTGTATCTGCCGAAAATGACACTTACTCCATTACTAATGCTAATAACAATAGAAAGAGTTGGGATTATGTGAGATTCGGAATAAAAAATGTATCCGGAAACGGAAGTATCACAACTCCAGCATTTGCAAAAACAGTTTCAAAAGTTGATGTTACAGTTGATAATATTAACGCAAGTACAACTGGATCATTAACATTACAAAGTTCAACTGATAACAAAACATTTACTGATGTAGGTAATTTCACCTTTGCTCAAGGAACACAATCAGTCACATTGACCAATTCAGTTGCAAATTCTTATTATCGCTTATTTATTGAATTTGATAACACCGCTGTTAATAAAAATGGCACTATCCAAATTTCTAAACTTGAATTCTATACAACTGAAGCAATTGAAACAGTCCCTGTAACATCAATTACTGCTTCAAATGTAGATGTAGAATTATATGAAGGCAATACTGAAGCAATAGAATTAACATATGCTCCTAGCAATACTACTCAAAAAGGAGTAACTTATGCTTCTTCTAATACAGAAGTTGCCACTGTTAGTGATATAGGTGTTATTACCGCTATTAGTGCTGGTAGTTCTACAATAACCGTTACATCAAATAGCAACTCTAGTGTTTCTACTACTATAAATGTTGTTGTTAAAAGTAAAAGTGTTAGAGCCCATGCAGGAACATTAGAAGATCCATATTCAATTGCTGATGCCTTATTAGTGGCAAAAGAAACAGGTACAACAGTTACTACCGAATCATATTATATTAAAGGTATTGTTTCTAGCGGTTCTATTGATACAAACTATGGTAATGCTACTTTCAAACTTGTTGATACTTTAGAAGAGGCAGAACTATTTACTGCTTTCCGTATTAAAGATTTTGAAAATGCCAAATTCACTGATAATTCAAAAATTGAAGTTTATGATGAAATCGTTGTTTATGCACCAATTGTTAACTACAATGGAAACACACCAGAAACAAATTATGGTTATGTTGTAAGTATTAAAAGTTATAATGCTGAAAACTTTATCAAAGATTGGAAAGCAATGCGTAAAACAAACAATGATTCTTTATGTGAAGCTATTATAAATAATAGAAATACAGTTATTGAATTACTCGCTAGATATAAAGAATTAGGAAAATATCAAAAAGGTCTTGTTGATGAGGCAATGGATTTAAATTGTACAATTGGTGTTTCTGTTGCTTATGCTGATAGAGTTATTGGTAACAACGCTAACATCACTACTAACGTAACTTCATCAAATGGTAATATTATTAATAGCGTCATAACAAAAATTCCTCCACGCAATATTATAATGATCGCATCATTATCAGTCTTAACATTCGCTGGATATTTCATTATTAGAAGAATTAGAAAAAACTAAAAGATTCTAATATTTAATCTAATGTCTATATGATTATAAATGCTTCTACAAAATGGAAGCATTTTTTTATAATCATAGAAATTATTAAGAAAAAGTTAACAAGTTGTTTACTAAATGACAATAATTGCGAATTATTGAAAAATCTTTTTAAAAGTTAATTAAAAACTATTGATTATTTTTGAATATTGTGCAAATATATTTGTGTTGATTACAACCCCGTTTTCTTTAAACCAACCAAACTCATAAAAAACTATTTTACCCATTATAAGAAAGTAATCAACAATTGGTTGGAAGCCCTCGGAGCGTTCTCCCCCTCAAAAGAACGCTCATTTTTTTATTGTTTAGATTACTGTTATAGACTATAATAGAGCCACAGAGTAATTAGGAAGCGTTAAGTGCTATATCTGGGGAGTTAGATATAGACGAACACTATGTGGCGGTTTCCTAGTGCGTCCGCTGTTACGCGGACCTCAGTAGGAGGTCTTTTTTATGTTTAATAGGTTTAAAGTTATATTACAAAGGAATAAGTTTATTTTACTTTTTATAATTTTATGTTCGTTTGCATTAGGTGCTGTTATTGCTCAATC
>URQK01000129.1 GCA_900549975.1 uncultured Mollicutes bacterium | reverse complement strand
CAATATGATATCTCATTTAAAAGCGAAAAATCTTTAGAAGAATTAAATAACATTATAACTATTGATAATCTTAATCAAATAAAAGAAAAAGACCCACAAAATGGTAAAGATCGATTTGTTAATATCGATGTCAATAAATTAATAAATAACAAAGATATAAAAATAATACAAGAAAATGAAGATTATCATTTATTAACCAAATCACGATATTATGATAGCTTCTTCTTTTCTTCTAATAAAACAGTTAGCACAAGAGCAAAAACATTTATAAAAGAATTGCTAGTAACATTCGATGATTCTGTTTCGTTTAATTATGACAATATCTATATTACCCGTAATAGTGCAAATATCTATTTAGTTGGTAGCATAACTTCTTTAATATTAACGATCTCTTATCTTATTTATCTCATAATTAATAATAAGTTATTATATGAACAAATATTAACTGCTGATAAAGAAAAAGAAATAACAATATTTTCTAAAAACTATTGGCAAAACGCTTTAACAGCTTTTAGCAAGACCAAAAATATTGTTACTATTGCGATGCTTTTTGCTTTAATGATGATAAGTAAATTATTCTCTATTCCTACTGGCTTTGCTGATTTAAGAATATCTTTTACCTATGTATTCTTTGCTCTTATTTGTATGTTATATGGTCCTATTGCGGGATTAGTTATTGGCTTATTTTCTGATACTTTAGGATTTTTTATATTTCCAAATGGTGCTTCTTTCTTTTTCCCATATACTATTCAAGCAATGTTAAGTGGATTTATTTATGGCTTATGTCTATACAAAAAAGAAGCCAAACTAGAAAATGTATTCTTTGCTCGACTTCTAATAAATATGATAATGAATGTGTTATGGGGATCACTATGCTTTGGTTGGTTATATAATTATGATTTGGCCACAACTAGCGCTTATATGCTTATGTATTCTTTACCAAAAAATCTCATTTGGTTAATACCACAAGTCTTAGTGCTCTATATAACCTTAAAAGCTTGTAAACCAATAATTAACAAGAATCGTAATTAATAACTATTATTACGATTTTTTATTTCTTTATCAATATGTCTTTTATCATCTTTTTCTTTTTCTGTGTCTCTTTTATCATAAAGTTTTTTACCTTTACCTAAAGCTATTTCTACTTTAGCTAAGCCATTTGTTAAATAAACTTTAGTTGGGATAATAGTAAATTGTTTTTCTTTAACTTTTTGTGATATTTTTAAGATTTCTTTTTTATGTAAAAGTAACTTTCTTGTTCTTAATGGATCATGATTAAAAATATTTCCTTTATCATAAGGAGCAATATGCATATTTAAGATAAAAGCTTCACCATTACGAATAATAACATAACTATCATTAAGTGATGCACCATGCACACGTAATGCTTTTATTTCTGTTCCCGCTAGAGCGATACCACATTCTAAGAAATCACTAAGAAAATAATTAAAAGATGCTTTAGAATTTTTAGCAATAATCTTTTGCCCACTATTTTTCATCTTTAGTCATCTCCCTTTTTCTTATTTTGTTTATAATCCAATATACTAATAAAGATAATAGAGTACCAATTAGGTATCCTGAATTATTAATGATTATATCTCTTAAAGCAAATACTCTTCCTTTTGGTATAAGTTGTAATACTTCCGCGGTAGTGGCAAAAAATACACCAAACGCAAACATTAATATATAACGTAATTTTTTATTTTCAATAGTTATACAAAACATAAATCCTACAATACCATCAACCAAAAACAAACTAAAGTGTCCTAATACTTTTCTTAAAGCAGCATGTAATTTTAGTTGATCAGCCTCAGTTAAAGTCGATGCTTTAAATACTTCAAACTTTTTAGTATAAACTTTACCTGTATCGGTATGAGTTACCATAACATCAACAGTTCCTTTTTTTAATCCTAAAATCGTACCATCTTGATATACTTCCGCGATAGAATCATCACTAACTGACCAGACAATATTTTTATTTGTTACATCATTAGGTAATATTTTTGCTTGTAATTTAATTGAGCGCCCTGACGCTAAATCTTGTAAAGCGTTACTAGTGGATATTTCTATTGATTCAGGATCAACATTATTAATTACAATATTATTAGAAGTAGCAATAATACTTTTAGAATATAAGTCCTTAACTGTTACTTTAACAGTTCCTTTTTTCGTTCCTATTAATCCTTTCCCTTTTTCGTAACGAGCATTACCGCCATCATCACTTGTAACACTAATCGCCATATTAGTTTCTGTAATTTCTTTTGCATCTTCTCTTTTTGGAGTAATCATAAACTTAGCTGCTCTATTAACATAAATATTAGTGTCATAATCTAATTCAAAACTTTCAGGTCCAAATGCTTCAGTCTCTAATACTTCTAAATCAAATGATGCCTTAACTGAACTAGTGTAG
>URQK01000128.1 GCA_900549975.1 uncultured Mollicutes bacterium | reverse complement strand
AGTTTCTTCAGGGGTTAATCCCATGATTGATTTTACATCTTCCAAACTAAATCTATATGGGTAATGAAATTTTTCCATAGTCAAATTCCAGCTTATTGTTATTTGATTTAAAGCATCCCATAAAGTTCCATCTAAATCAAAGAATATTGCTTTTTTCATATTAATCACCCAAAAAAATTATAATTTATCGTAAATTAATTAGCAATTTATTTAATAATTTTCATTTAAAAAGGCAATTTTTATCGCTTGTTCCACTAGTTTGATATTATCATCTGACAAGGTAATTTTACCGCTTTCTCTTCCACTCATTCTTGCAATGCGTCTTTTAGAAATTGATCTAATCGCATCTAACTTCAAGTAAGAATGTGTACCTGAATCATCTTCATTTAATTCTGGAATAACGCCAATATCAAAAGTCAAATTACTCCCAATTGCGTCGCGACTTGATAAAGGTATAACGACAATATTTCCTAAATCAACTGCCCACACTAAAGCATAATGACCTTTAGTATTAAAATCACTTAATTCTGTGCCAACATTAATTCCAAATTCCACCCAAACTATATCGCCCCGTTGAATATTATCTGGTTGGGTATTGTAGCCTGTTTTATTAATAGAATCTTTAAAATATGTTGTTTTTTTATCAAGCCATGCGATAAATTCTCCTGCAATTTCAGAATCAACTGATGATAGTTTTTTATATATATTGTTAAATGCAGTTTTTGCATCTTTTTGTTTGGATTTATCTAAAGAAAAACGCACTATTAATCACCAATATTAATATATGCGTTATTTTAATTTTTTCTCTAATTTAGTCTGATTCCATATAAATCATAACTAAAAGCATTAGTTATTTTAACTTTAATTTTTTGTCCTATTTTCAAAGGATCATCAGAGGTAATTATAATTTTACCATCGACATCATCAGGGGCATTCCATCCGGATCTAAATTCATACTCACCATTTTTCAAAGTCTTAGCCACTACTAAACCTTCCATAATTTCGCCAATTCTTTTTTTATTTAAATCATAGGAAATCTTTTGCTGAATACGCATTAAACGATTTAATCGAGATTTTTTGACCTTTTCATCTACTTGATTATCCATTGTATCCGCAATAGTGTTTTCTTCTCTTGAATAAGTAAAAGCACCAAGATGATCAAATTTAACATCTTGAATAAAGTCTAATAATTCTTGGAAATCTTCTTCTGTTTCACCTGGAAATCCAACGATAACAGTTGTTCTTAATGTTGGATTATGGATAATTTCACGCGTTCTTTTAAATAAATCATATAAAAAGTCTTTATCACCACGACGATTCATTGCTTGTAAAATACGTGATGAAGCATGTTGAATAGGCAAATCGAAATATGGAGTTAATCTTGGCTCATCATTCATTAAATGAAGCAATTCATCACTTACTTCATTTGGATATAAATAAAGCATTCTAATATATTCTAGTTCTTTAATCTTTAATAATTCTTTTAGTAAAGTAACAATGGTTGTGCCATCCTTAAAATCAGAACCATATCTAGTTGTATCTTGAGATATAACCACAAGTTCTTTTGCGCCATTTTTAGCTAACATTTTAGCTTCATTAATCAAATCATTTAATGGAAAGGAACGAAAACTTCCACGAATAAGCGGGATAGCGCAATAAGTACAACAATTATTACAACCTTCTGATATTTTTAAATAGGCTGTAAAACTCGGTGTAGAAATAACTCGATGCATTGGACATAATCCTTCTTTTAAAGAATCGTCATTAAATAAAGCATTAATACGAGCATTTATACTTGGATAGTCTTTAATTGATACAAACAAATCAACTTCTGGGATTTGTTCTTTTAATTCTTGCTCATATCTTTGAACTAAACATCCCACTACAATCAATTTTTTATGGTATTGAGCCATTTCTAAAATTGTATTAATTGCTTCTTGCTTAGCGTCTTCAATAAAGCCACAAGTATTAACAATTATTCCATCAGCTTGAGAAGGATCAGTAACAATCTCATAATTACCTTCTTTTAACATACCAAGAATCATCTCAGAATCTACTAAGTTTTTAGCACATCCTAAAGATACCATTCCTATTTTTATCATAAAATCACCTAATTTCAACTAATTTTATACTAAATAATCTCTAACTTCAACTCTCTAAATCAAAAGAAAGTGCTTAGATTTTTCATAGTTTTTAATTCATAATCTGCATAAATTTTATTATATTTATTCATAATCCATTGATCTTGAATAAAAATTGTTTTAAATTTTCCTTTTTTAGCGGCTTTTAATCCATTAATTGAATCTTCCACAACTACAATATCTTTTGGTTCTATATTCAAATAGCTTTGGGCTTTTAAAAATATATCAGGATTTGGTTTACCTTTTTCTACCATATCATTAGTAACAATAACATCAAAATATGGATATAAATTGGTATAAGCAAAGTATTCATCTAGTAGTTTTTTA
>URQK01000127.1 GCA_900549975.1 uncultured Mollicutes bacterium | reverse complement strand
GAGGCGTGAACCAATAGTTCAAAGCTAAACTTTAAGAGTGGTATTGCGTGTCTAAATTTAAATAACATGTGAAGAGGATAAATGTTATTGAAGTGGTGATAGGCTAATACCTACACCACTTTTTTGCATGATTGGAGGTGTCAATAACATGAAGAAGAAAAGCAAAGTCATCGGTAAAGATTACGATAAGTTAGAAAAAGGAAATTTATGCGATAGAATCGATTACTATGGCCTTATAGTTAAAGATGGAAGAATTAAAATTGACACAAAACGTTACAAGAAATTTTTCACTTTGCCAGATAACAAAATTGAAAATAGACATTCAGTTTATTATTTGCCAACTAAACAACATAGATTTGATTATAAATGTAATTGGTTTAGAGATTTATTAGCAGGTTATAAAGAGTTGTGGTTCAGTGAATATAAAAGCTTTATTGATAGTATTAAGACACCTAAACAGGTAGAAGATAATGCTAGAGTAGCATATTTGGCTAACGGAGTATTAAATTACGATGAAACTAATGAAAAAGCGTTTATGGCAGGTATAAGAAGATTTGGAGATTACAAAGTAATTATTAAATCTTTGTATGCTCAATTTTTCCATCAATTAATGTCTAGCGTTGATGCATTATGTTTGAAGATGTTAACTGTCTGTGGATATAAAGAAGAAGATTATACTAAAAAACAATTTGATATTTATATGCAAGGCCTACAGGGTGATAATGCAGTATCATTTAGACAATATGACAATTATCAATTATATGATAGAGCATTTACTGTTTGGAACTTCCTAAAACATAATTCACTTAGATCATATAAAGTCTTAAAGCAATGGTATCCTAAAATGGTATGGGATCCAGAAGAAAAATATCAGAATGGTGAATCTGCACTTAGTGTTGTTAAATTAGATGAGAAATTCATCTTAGATTGTATAGATAACTTACATTTATTTTTTGATGAGATGTGTGCGAGAACATTTGGTGAAAATGCAGATGATGCACAATGGGATTATGATGATTATTTTTATGAAGAAGTTCAAGATCAAATAGATGTCATCGTTAATCCTTTAGATCTATAGGAGGACAGATGAATGGCATATTTGTTTTTATCTTTTACTGATAGATTAAATAATGGTTCAAATTTTAAAAGTGAATTATATAATCAATCATTAAATGAACAATTTGAAAATTTACAAAAAAGAATACCCCTTGATAGACAAGTTGGAAGTTTTAATTCATTTATTGAGCAGTGTTTTCCAACTGATATGACTAAAAAGTATTATTTATCATGTCCCAATTTTTTAAGAGAGAAAGAAACTTCTAAAAGTGGTAAAGTACATTATCTTGATAATGTAGTAGTACGCCCTGAATTAACCCTTTCTATGAGAAGAGTATTACCAGACAATCAAAACATAATATTAATTGGTAAAATCGTAGAAGGTGGAAAACAAAAACACTTGGAAGTTAAAGGCATTCAATTAATAGATTCAACAATGTCTTCACCTAACGATATTGTTATATCAGCAGCAGCATGTAATTCATTTGCTGAAGAAAAAAGAGTAAGTATGTATGGTGGAACATTTACAATTAATGTATGGTCTGTTCCTCATGTTGATTATGAAGATACAGTGTTTACCCCTAATTTTGTATATGATTTGATTCAATCTTGCTGGACCGTTTCTAAACCAGAACAAATTAGACAATCATATAACATATGGAATAAATATATTGAATTTAGAAAATATTATCTTCAAGAGCAATCCAAACGTAATTTTAAATTAGATAAATCTGTATTTGTTAATGCTTATGCTGTTAATAGAAAAGATTATAAAAAGAATGCATCAATTTATGATGAATATTTTCTTGATGGTAGAGAAGAATTTAAATGGGGAGATATGATAGTTTTATCTGAAAAGATAGAAGATGCAGAAGAATTCCCACTAATTAGACTTGATATTGAAAGAAATAGAAAAGCATTTATTGAAGCTAAAGTGATTAAGCGTGGGAAACTAGTAAATGAAGAAGAAAGAAAAATCCGTTCATTGTCTAGTGACAACGTATTTATTACAGCTATTGATCCTAAAAGTAAGTCGCAACATGGCGATAAGCCAGTTACATTTAGTGAATTATTAAATTCTGGATATGCATTAGGCGATAGATTTAAGATTGTTTCTTATGATATTGAACCAACTGAGCATCTAGAAGAATTAGATTTAAATTATACAAGAGACATTGATAAATCATATAAGAATATCGATGCAAAGTATGAAAAGATTGTTAGAGAAGAAGTAAAACAAGTTGTAGCCTCTTATGAAAAAGAATTGAATAAAGAGGCAAAAGAAAGAATTGATGCTTATAGAAAAAAATTAGATGATTCTTTAGAACAGGATGTTTTAGAAAATAAAAATAAAGATATTAATGGTTTAATTTCTATAAAGAAAAAACAAATTGAAGCTAGCGTTAAAAATAACAATAAA
>URQK01000126.1 GCA_900549975.1 uncultured Mollicutes bacterium | reverse complement strand
CCAAGTTTCACTTTAACTTTTTTCCAAGTTTCACTTTAACTTTTTTCCAAGTTTCACTTTAACTTTTTTCCAAGTTTCACTTTAACTTTTTTCCAAGTTTCACTTTAACTTTTTTCCAAGTTTCACTTTAACTTTTTTCCAAGTTTCACTTTAACTTTTTTCCAAGTTTCGCTTTATGCTTTTTCTGAAAGTATAAGAAAAGCTAGGAGTTGAACCTAGCTAATTTATTAATCAATAACTGGAAGAGAGCCATCAATAATACGAGTGGCTAATGTGTAAATATAAACCATATATGCGTCAAACAAATTATCAATAATTTCTTTACGCATGTTTATGTTTTTATTCATGTATTCAGTTGATTCAAGAGTGGCAATTTTATCATAAATTTTATCAACTTCTTTATGACAATATTTACCAATGACATCACAAATGTTTTTAGTATATGGAATTAAATCATCATATTTTGTTGATATTGTATTCATAATTGGCACAATACTTATATCTTTTTGTCTTTCTTTTGTTAAATAATTATAATATTCCCATTTATCGAAACATCCTTCTTTATAATACTTATCAACGTCATTTGCGTGTTTATATGCAGCGTTAAAATCAACTCTACCAGTTGCAATTAACAATTCTGCTTTTTTTAAAATCTTTGGATAGTAATCGCTTGGATATCCTCTTGCACCAAAATATTTTGTTAATGCTTTAATTGCTAAATTATGGTCCATAAATAATGCGCCCCGTAATTATTTTTTGGTATTTTTATTAGAACTTAGCATGCTAGTTAATTGGCTAAGTACATCGTTACCGCCATTAATATTAATATTTCCAACTTTTTCACAAATTCTTTCAACATATTCAAGCTCTTTTAATTTGTAAAGTGTGGCGTTTTCATCCATTAATCTTGCTGTATTAAGTAATGAACGAGTGGACGCTACTTCTTCACGTCTTGTAATAACATTTGCTTGAGCGCGTTTTTCCGCGACTAAAACAGTATTCATAATGTCACGAATTTCGCCAGGTAAGATAATATCTTTAATAGATGCTTCACTAATATCTAAATATAAAGATGCTGCTTTTTCTTTAAGAACTTTTAATAAATAAGCAGACATTTCTTTTTTAGAAACAAGAATATCATCAAGTGTTTTTTCTCCAATATAATCGCGTAATGCTAATTGAGCATAAGTATAGAGAAGTTTTTTATAATCATCAATTTCGGTAATGACTTTAACATAATCTATAATCTTATAATTAATAACACAATTAATACGTAAAGAAACTTTATCGTTAGTTAATAATTCTTGACCAACGATATCTTGTGAAACAAGGCATGTATCAACAAGTTTAACATTAACAGCGACGCTACCTTTTACAAAGTAATATGTATTTGGTTCTAATAATTTAACAAATTTATGATTGTATAATAAAACACCAACACTCTTTGAATCAATTTCACATTTAGAAATATATGGAGATAAAGCTGGTCTACTTAATAAATAAATAGGCAAATCTTCAGGTATTTCTGGGCTATTTAAATCAATGTGAATGAATTGGTGTTCACGGTTAGCTTTCCAAAAATAATATTTTCCTGGTGTAAGAACACTTTCTAAAATATCATCAACTAAATGAACAACTACTTCACTACTTTTTACTTCAATTTGTAAAGTCTCTTTTTTAAAGTTTTCATCACTATTAAAGACACTTAAATCAGTAATAGTATTAGTTTTAATTGGAGCATTACTAATTTCACTAACATCATAAGATTTGCCACCTAAAGTGCTATATATACCAGCACCAATCATCTTAACAAATTTTCCTTTTTTAAATAAAAATCCTTTACATCCTTCTTTAATTAAAACCTTCATTTTTATTCCTCCTATATTAACACTTAAAAAAGTGAATTTAACGATAAACACCCTATAAAAATAAGACGGTCTTTGATTAAGTAAATACTCCTTTAGGCGGGATGATTACATATGGCCTAAATTCCATATTTACGGTATCCTCATTGAACAAAGTCAAATTCTTATTATCACGTCCTCAACTAGCTAAACGAGCCTAGTCTTTCTTTGATACGGGTGTTTCTTTTTTTTAGTTTAGGTACATAAAGTCCCAGATTAGATCTTCTTATACAGTTTCAATTCTGTTGCTTTACCACTAAGCTATTGATTACCGAGGTAATCAAGTGGGATTCGAACCCACGTTATACGTATACTTTTATGGTATACAGTGGCAACAATTTGTCCGTAGAGGGATTTGCCTTTAACCCACAAGTGTTTCAGTATACACTACGAAATATTTCTCGTGTACTGCGACAAATAAAATATGTCCGCCTTATCGAAATTGGCTTGCAACATAATTTTATCATTATTCATATATAAAAAGAATAAAAAATAATATTTTGTACTAATAAATATACAAAAATGGATTGATTTTGATAAGAAATATTATTAAATTATTATAACTTTTTTCGATATTCGCGAATTGGTAAAGAAAATCCATATAAAAGATTATCGTTATTTTCTTTAAATAATGAATATAACAATTCTAA
>URQK01000125.1 GCA_900549975.1 uncultured Mollicutes bacterium | reverse complement strand
TGCAATAAATAATTTTTTACTAGCTAAAGAAATATTCTTTTCATCAACGATAGTAACGAAGTTTTTTAAGTATTCAATATTCATGTTTACCTCACTTATAATAAAAATAAATAGTTTTAATTTAAAATATATATAAACATTATAACTTATTTTATTACGTTGTCATCTATTTATTTTATAATAATTTCGGATGGATAAGAAGGAGATTGATATTATGTTTAATTTGACCGATATTGGTAGTAATGTCATGGAAGCACTAAGTTCTATGAATCTATGGATTGCTATCGCAAAAAGCGTATTTATCATTTTAGTTGGTTTCATCTTTACTAAAACTAAAACGCTTCCTGAGACAACAGGTAAAACACTAACGAAGATAGTCATGAATATTTGCTTACCATGTTTAGCATTTGGATCATTTATGACTAGCGTGACAAGAGAAAACTTTATGAGCTGTATTTTCTCATTTGTTTATGGCTTTATTATTTATATTGCTTTTATTTTCTTAGCCAAAGCTCTATTTATGTGGGTTAAAGATCCAACAAAAAAGAAAGTGATGGAAATTTTGTTTGTATTTGGTTCAACAACTTTCTTTGGTCAACCACTTATTCAAGCGGTATTCCCAGCTGCATTTAATGATTCAAGTATGTTTAATATTGCATATCGTGTATTCTTATATTCCTATGCCTATTATGCTATTTGTCAATCTAAAGACACTAGTAAGGAAAGCGAACAAAAAGAAACTTCTAAACCTAGCATTAAATCAATTTTAAAGAAAATATTTGTAAACCCAATTATTATTGCTACATTTGTTGGTTTTGTTTTATGGAGTCTTCAATTAGTAGGAGATGCAAATGATACTAGTAACTGGTGGGTTATAACTGTTAATGGGGCCAATAATGTTCCTGCAACTGGAGCATTCTGGAATATTAAAGTTTCCCTTCCTTGGTTATATCAAACTATTAATACTTTAGGAAGTTTATCGTCACCTTTAGTGTGGATTGCTATTGGTTGTACATTAGGAAAAGTTTCATTTAAAGAAGCAGCAAAAGATAGAAACGTTTGGATTTTTACATTTATTAAGATTATTGCTGTACCAATAATTAATTTTGCTTTGTTATTCTTAATTAATCTAATTCCTGGAATTAATGTTACGTTCAATACTTTAGCGGCAACAACACTTATGTGGGCTGTTCCACCTGCTACTGTAGCTATTACTTATTGTATTGACTCAAATAAAGAAGCAGTATTTGCTTCAAGTTGTTCATTAATTGGTACTTTGGTTTCCGTTGCATTTATTCCAGTTTATATTATATTATTAACTGTAATTCAAAGTGCCGCAATATTTGCATAAGGAGTACATTTATTATGAAAATGAAAATTGCTTGTTTTGGCGTTAGAGATTATGAAATTTCTTATTTTAATGATTTAGCCAAAAAATATGATTATGAAGTTGATTTATTTCCGCAATTTTTAAATACCGAAAATTATAAAGATGCCTTAGGATATGAAGCTGTTATGGTTCGTGGTAATTGTTTTGTAAACTATGAAGCAATGAAAGATTTAGCAAGTCATGGCTTAAAATATTACTTAACTAGAACAGCGGGCTATAATCACGTTGATTTAAACGCTTGTAAAGATTTTAATATTAAAACTGCTTTCGTTCCAGGTTATTCCCCTAATGCAATTAGTGAATTAGCTTTAACTCTTGCAATGAGTTTATTAAGAAATGTGGTTTACACTACTGATTATACACATAAAGGTAATTTTAAAGTTACTAATCAAATGTTCTCCCGTGAAGTTCGTGGTTGCACAGTTGGTATCTTAGGATGTGGAAGAATTGGATGTACAACCGCCAAATTATTTAAAGGCTTAGGAGCAAGAGTTGTTGGATATGATATATATCAATCAGACTATGCAAAGGAACTAGTGGAATTCCTACCTTTAGATGAATTTATTAAACAAAGTGATATTATTTGTGTGCATTTAGCTTATATTAAAGGTAAAAATGATAACTTCATTAATGAAAAATTTATTAAGAATATGAAGCCTCATTCTATATTAATTAATGTTGCAAGAGGCGAAGTATTAGACTTAAATGCCGCATTAAAAGCAGTAGAAGAAGGTCACTTAGATGGACTTGCTATTGATGTTATTGAAAATGAAAAAACTTTATTCTTTAAAAACTTTGATGATCCAAAACATATGGACAGCGAAGAGCATCAAAAACTCATCGACTTATATCCAAAAGTTTTAGTAACTCCACATGTTGGTTCATCCACTGATAAAGCTCTTATTGATATGATTGAAGTATCTTTAAAGAATTTAGATGAATTCTTAAGTATAGGAACATGTAGAAACTCTTTAATTAAATAATAAATAAGCACTAATTGTCTTTTTAACTAAGATAGTTAGTGTTTTTTTGTTACAAAAAACGCAAAATTTAATACTTACTTTGTTCATATAAAGAGACATTTTTTATGATTATGTAAAATAGCAAAATTTAAAAATATAGAATTATACTAGATTAAAATCGGGAGATTAAAGTATGGATTTTTTACTAGAAAAATTAAATATAGCACAAATTGAAGCAATTAAATCTATAGAAGGATATGTTCAAGTTATAGCGGGCCTAGATCTGGTAAAACACGAACGATAGTTAATAGATATCGATACTTAATCGAGAATTGTGGAATTGCATCCTCTCATATTTTATGCCTTACTTTTACTAATAAAGCCGCGAATGTAATGAA
>URQK01000124.1 GCA_900549975.1 uncultured Mollicutes bacterium | reverse complement strand
GTTAAATTAAATTTAACAGTAATAATATCTTCTTCATTTAATGTATTGATATTTGCGCTAGCAAGGAATTGAATTAAGAAATCATTTCCATTATCATCAATAACCATCACTTGATTGTTTTCTAAATCAATTAAAGCAACTTTAGCTTTTATTTCATAGATTTTAGTACTTGTTTCATTGTTTTGAAGTGCATTTCCATATTCTTCTAATAAACTCAAGTTCGTAATAACTTCTTTAGTCGCAGGAATAATAATATCTTCTAAAGATAATTCAACGCTACAATCTTTACTCTTAAAATATTTATGGCATACTTTACATTCCCAATATGGAATATTACCATCTTTTTCTTCTGTTGCCTCCACTCGTTCGTGATATTCAATGGTGTGTGGAGCGTATTCTTTTCCGCTCACTTCAATTGTGTCACCACAATATTCACAAGTTTCAGTCCAATGTGATACTTCTATGCATGTTGCATCGGTGGCGTTATCATCGAAATGATAAGCGTGATTTTTAGTAGTTTCTTTAGTAATAGAATAACCACATACACTACAAGTGAATTTTGATGTCCCTGATTCAGTACATGATGCGGCTTTAATAACTTCTTCTTTTAAAGTATGATTTACTTTGCTTTCTTGTTCTACTCCACAAATCGAACATTTGTGCCAGTGATTAGTGACATCATAAGCATATTCGTTCCAAGTGTGTTTAGTTAAAGGTATATCTTCGATTACTTCATCACCACATACGTTACATGTTTTTTTAACTTGTCCAACTTCTAAACAAGTAGCATTTTTTAATATTTCTTCTTTATATTCATGGCCTGAAGCTTTAATAATTTCATATTTTTGAAGATAACCGCAAACAACACAAACTGTATTAATTCTTCCATCTTCAACACATGTTGGCTCTTGTCTAACATTTGTAAAACTATGTTCTCCATATTCATCTTTTTCTTCACATTTTCCGTCGCCATTTAAACAATTATGCCAATGGTGTGTGCCGTTATATGTCCAACGTGATGTAAAATTATGATCGTTATTTTTACCTAGATTACGATGAGTAGTAAAATCACAAACAAAACATTTATAATCTTGATGGCCATCTTGATAGCAAGTTGATGGGCGGTTATATTCGCAATCCACTTCTTCATAATTATGAGCCACCGCTACTTTTTGATTACAATTTTTACAGTTATAATAATGACCACTTTGTGTTCTACTTACAATATTAGAATAATCTAGATCATGTCCAGTTGAAGTAATAGTTTCTTCATAAGAATAACCACAGATGCAGGTGAATTTTTTCTTTCCATCTACTTCACAAGTTACTTTTTTAACTATTTGTTCAGTAAATGTATGTTTAACTTGATTAGTATGACTTTCTTTACATGTTTCACAAACTTGCCAATGCGTATTAGCGTCATAATTATAACTATTATAAGTATGATTACCTATTCCTAAACTTATTTCTTTCGTTTTTTCACATACACATTGATATACTTCTTTTCCTTCAACTAAGCAAGTAGCATTTATTTTACTTACTAAAGTAGCGTAATTATGTTTTTCTTTTTTGCTTACATAATCACACTTTTCACATTTTTGATAATGCTCATCTTCTTCAACAACAAATTTTAAAGTGTGCGGTAATTTTGTAATTACCTCCGTATAAGAAAAGTCACAAGAAGCGCAAGTAAAAGTTCTTATTCCTTCTTCTTTACAAGTTGCCTTTTTAGTAATAACAGGTGATCTAAAATTATGCTTATGCTCACTTGAACTTATGGAATCACTATTTGAATTAGAGGAATTATTATTACATGATCCTAATAATCCACTAGTAAAAACAAGCATCCCAATTGATAAAAATTTTAATATTGTTTTCATAAACTACTCCTTTAACTAAAGAAATTATATAATTATTAAATTCTTAAAACAATATAAAACAAGTTATAATTTTGTTAGTCAAATTAAAAGCCCTATCATTGTTGATAAGGCCAATAAAACTAATCTAATTTTATTAAATCACCAATTAATCCAACATGAGCATTTTTGTTTTTTGCTTCAAATGAATCAGGTCTTGCAATTAACCATTTATTAGTTTGATATAGCATTGGATCAAAATCAGAAGTTATACTACCAACATTTGTGCCTTTTGGAAGCGCTACTAGCATGATGAATCCTTCTTCACTTGCATGACAAGGAGCAAAATGTAAAGTTGTTGAATATATTTCAACTGCAATTCCTTTAGGTACTAAGAATGCCTCAACATTTTTAGAATCATATTGCCCATCTTTTATATCTTCTACTTTTCCTAAAACAAGAATAAAATCTTCATTTGCTACATTAACTTCGCTACTTTTATGATATTCTAGACAATATACACATTTATTATGTCCTGAGCAAAATCCAAATTGAATTGGCATATTACCAAACATATTTTTGCTCGCAAATTCAAATTCAATCGTATTCTCTAGTTCTTCATCACTTGCACGATACATAACACGATTAGATGGACATTCTTTTGTTTTTAAAATTTCTAAAGTTTTAGTAAATGGATAATTAATTATTTTTCCAAATTTAGCAAACTTTTCATCATAAATTGAATTTATTTTCATAAGTAATTTTTAAATAACTCCCGCATGTTTTTTAAAATGAGACGCACTCTATTTCTCGTTCTTCCTCGACGTGTAGGTCCATAAATAGATACACCAATAGAGATTTTTCCATCAAGATCTTTAATAAAATGAATTGTGGTTTCATATTCATCAAGAATACCAAATATTTCATTATAATCTTTATCATATTTTATATTA
>URQK01000123.1 GCA_900549975.1 uncultured Mollicutes bacterium | reverse complement strand
GTTTCTATTTTGATTCAAGTTTGCGAACGAGCATCGCGAGTTTCGCAATTACCTACAAATATTCAGTTGTAACACATGTATTGTAATCCCACACTTTGCACTTGAAAATCATATCTGGTATACTATATGAGATAATTTTATCTTTTAGTAGAGAGATTGTCATTTTAATACTCTTTAAAATCATAATACTATGCAAGAATCATAATGTGAAATCTAATGTTAGTTAAAAAATAACACTTAACAAGAATTTTCCAATACTTTAAATAGGCGTAAATTGTAGAGCTGATTTGGGTAATATATATATATATATTAACAGCTTTAGGAGTTTTGTAATGAAAAGCAGGATAAAAGAATTACGCCTTAGTAGACATCTTACGCAGCGAGAACTTGGGGATATAATTTCAGTTACTCAACAAAATATTAGCAAATATGAGAATAATGTTATCGAGGTTCCCGTTGATGTGTTAATTAAAATTGCGCAATATTTTAACGTTACAACAGATTATATTCTTGGCATTACCGAAACAAAGAGAAATTTAGAAAGACAAGTAATTGTTAATAAAGCAATTGACGAATATTTTGAGTATGTTGAAATTTTTAAAACACTAACTAATGATGAAAAAGAGCTTATTTGGTTAATAATGCTTAGGTTAAAAGAGATGAAAAGGTGAAATTATGGTAAATATCGCTATATGTGATGATGATGTCAAATTTGCTGGAAGGCTTGAAGAAATGCTTATTGATTATGCTAAGAAATGTCAGATTAAAATTAAAATCGAAGTTTTTCTGGATGGACTTGAGTTACTAGAAAGTATTAAAAATCAAAAGGAGCTGTATGATATTATTTTTTTAGATATCGAAATGAAGGATTTAAATGGTATTGAGGTAGCTAAAAAGATACGCTCTTTTGATGAAAGATGTCTAATAATTTATGTAACAAGTTACCAAAGCTATGCTATCGAAGCCTATGAGATCCAGCCATTTCGATTCATCGTAAAACCAATTAATGAATCAATTCTATACAAATATTGGGAAGCTGCATTGGATAAAGTTTTATCTGATAATTCAACTTTTCAATTCAAGTATAAAAGAGAAATATATAAAATTAGATTAAGTGACATAATGTATTTTCAAAGTAAGATGCGAGTAATATATGTATATATGAATAACGGAAGTGTGTTTAAATTCTATGATAAGATGAATAATGTTGAAAATTATATTGAAAAAGAAAATAAAATGTTTTGGAGGATACATCAATCATTCTTAGTTAATTCACATTATATTTTAAAAATATCCCATGATTGTGTTGAATTAAATAATCATCAAATCTTATTTATAAGTGATGATCGTAAAAAAGTAATTAGTAAATACTATCGTAATTTAGTTATTGGAGAAGATTAGATTGGGAGCTTTATATTATATAGAACAGTTATTATTTACTATTGTTATGGCACTACTATCCGGCTATATTCTATATATATATGTTAACACATTCCTAACTTCTGAAAGTGAAACGCAAAATAATAGCAAAGTAATGTGGTGCAGTTATGTTATTTGGCAAGCGCTTGCTATTTTGGAAGCAATTAATTTACCTAATTATATTACATTGATAATTAATGTTTTGTTTGTATACATAATTTGTGATAGATACAAAGGGAAAAGATTTAAGAAATGTTTTTTGACATTTATTTATATTTCTATTTGGCTTTTGACGGAACTACTTATTGGTTATATATTTATTGCTATAAATCTGAATTTAAGTAAATTTGAGTTAATAGGATCGTTAATATCAAAGCTACTTTTATATTCTTTAGTTAAAGTATTATGTGTTATTTTTAGATTGGAAAATATTAAAACGTTACCAGACTTTCAAAGCATTGTACTTTTAATAATTCCTGTGGGAAGCATTTTTGTATCTTATAATTCTTTTATGATAAGTGGTGACGGATATCAACCTGGTCATGTTCTTCGTCCGTTTGCTTCATTGGTTATGCTTTTGATTATTAATTTTGTAATGTTTAAGGTATATATAAAATTAGTTGAGTTTTATGATTTTAAAAATAAAGCATTGGCATATAAACAGCAACTGGAAATGTATAGTAAAAATATGGAGGAGAAAAATAATTTTATCAAAGAATTTCGAAAAATGAGGCATGATTTTAAAAATCAATTGATTTATTTGTCTGAATTATGTAAAGATAGGAATAACAGTCAATTAAGTTCAATAATTAATGCTATGTTAGAAAAATCCTCTTTTGATCAAATTATGATTTCCCAAACAGATAATCCAGCGATAGATTCTATAGTTAATTTTAAGTATGCGTTAGCAAATAGTAATAGCATTTCATTTGACTATAATTGTAATGTCCCAGTGGCTTTGAAATGTGAAGATGTGGATTTATGCATCATATTAGGGAATCTACTTGATAATGCTATTGAAGCCAATCTCAATAATGCTGTAATAAACAAATATATAAGATTGGTAATTGAATACAATAATAATAATTTAATTATCTCATGTAACAATTCATATAAGGGGCAAATTAAAAGAAATTCAGACGGAAAAATAACAACAATTAAAGAAAGTGCGCTTATCCACGGAATTGGACTGGAGTCAATTGAGAGTACTGTTAATAAATATCATGGATTCCTTGATATATATTTCGATGAATCAAACTTCATAGTTGATATTATATTGTATAATATATGATTTTTTTACTTTAAGTCAAGGAAAAATTACATTTAGTAATACTTTATATTCTTATATGATATAATCAAAACAAAACTTTTAAGGAGACCAGCTATGAAAAGTCAACCATAAATTAGCAAAAAAATTCTTTTTCATAT
>URQK01000122.1 GCA_900549975.1 uncultured Mollicutes bacterium | reverse complement strand
TGTCTATTTTTGTTCCAGTCAGTAAAGAAAAAGAATTTCTGCGTGAAGTTTTAACTAAAGATCAAGCTGATGAATTAGTCACTTATATGAATAGTATTGATAACACTATTATTGATGACACTAAAGAACGTCGAGACTCATTTCATAAAAAATTATCATCTGGTAATTTAAAAGAAATAGCTTATATGTGCTATAAGCTATATTTGCTTAAAAAAGTCAAGTTAAATAGCAACGCTAAATTTTGTCTTACTGATAGCGTAATGTTTGATAAAGCTCATAAAATGCTTTTTGATGAACTAGCACTCGCATATAAAATTGACCGCGACAAAATAGTTGATTTTGTTCGTCTCAAATTACAACTAGATATTCAACAATGAAAGACCTTATAGGTCTTTTTTTTCGTTGTGATTTACTAATAATGTGGTATAATAATCATACGTTTTGAAAAGAGGTTGATTCTTATGGCAATTGAATGGTACACATTAGATAATGCAGCAAAGATTTTTCCTGCTGTCTATAAACGTAGTGATACTAATAGTTATCGCCTATCTGCTTTGCTAAAAGAAGATATTAACCCTGATATTTTAAAAAAGGCCACTATTGACGCTTTAAAAAGATTTCCTTCTTTATGTGTGAAATTAAAGCGTGGTGCTTTTTGGTATTATCTAGAGCACAATTACAATACACCAATAATTGAAGAAGAAGATCCATACCTATTTAACTCTGTCCATATCCATACACATAATGGGTTTATGTTTACAGTTTCTTATTTTGGTAGACGTATATCTCTTGAAATGTTTCATGCTTTAACCGATGGAACTGGCGCTAGCGAATTTTTAAAAACTATTGTTTATTATTATTTAATTCATACTGGTAAAGACATTAAAAATGATGGTAGTGTTCAAACTGATGAAGTTGAAAAGTTATCTGCCGAAACATTAGATGACTTTAATGAAAATTATGAATCTAAAGTTAAAGCACCTGACAAAGAGCCAAGAGCATTTCAAATGA
Organism: uncultured Mollicutes bacterium; assembly: GCA_900549975.1. Lineage (GTDB taxonomy): Bacteria > Bacillota_I > Bacilli_A > RFN20 > CAG-826 > RUG131. The sequence continues at coordinate 1,856 of URQK01000122.1, read as the reverse complement.
AAGGCAAACATTATAAAGATAATTGGACGGGCTTAGTCCAATTAATCGCGGATGTTGATAATTTAAAGGAAGTTGCTCATAAATATGACGCTACTATTACTGGCTTAATGGGAGCAATAATTCTTTATTCTCTTTACAATGTTTATTTTAAAGGCAAAAAAACGCCTAAACATAATTTAAGATTATTTTTGCCAATAAATGCTCGTAAATATTTTAATTCACATTCCATGCGTAATTTTATGCTTTACACACGTACAACTGGTGAATTTAGAAACAAACCTATAACTTTTGAAGATGTCGTTGGTTATGTTAAAGACACATTGAGTAAAGTAAATCGTGACTTACTAATGCGTCAACTTGTGTCTAATGTTAATGTTGAAAAAAATGTTTTAGTAAAAATATTACCTTTGCCAATCAAAAATTTTATTATGCGTATTGCTTATAAAATGCATGGTCAAGATTCTAATACAGTTAGTTTTTCTAATTTAGGGAAATTAACAATACCTGAAGATATGGCTCCATACATTGAAAGATTTGAATTTATGATTGGAGTAAGTAAGTTATCACCTGTTAATATGGGCGCAGTATCTGTTAATAATACCTTTGTATTCTCATATGCTAGTAAGTTTGTTGACCGTGACGTTATTCAACAAATTGCTTCTAATATGGCTAATCTTGGTATAAAAGTAACTGTAGAAACTAATGATTTGGAGGTGGAATAATATGAAATATTGTCCACATTGTCATGTTGCTATTAACAATGACAGAAAAAAATGTCCATTATGTTACAAAATACTTGAGGATGATAATAAACCAATGAATTATCAACCTTATCCAAAGAAAAAGATTAAAGAGAAAATGTCTTTGGTAACAAAAATACTACTTTTTGTCTCTATTGTAGCAATCATTGCTTCAATTATTGTAAACATCTATACCCTCAATAGTGAAAATCCATTATATTGGTGCGTTCTTGTTGCTATTGGTGTGCCATATATTTGGCTTTCCGTCCGCTATGTAATTTTATATCATGGAAATATTCCTACGAAAATATTCTCCGAATCACTATCAACTATGGCGATGGTTATTTTAGTAGAATTATGTGTTTGCTTAGTATCTCGCGTTAATCGAGAGGCTATGTGGTCATTAAATTATGCTTTACCATCATTATTAATAACTACTTCCATAGGGATGTTTATTTTAGCAACAATTAAAAACGAGTTTTATTGTGACTCAATTATGTATTTGTTATTCTTATCTATTTTAGAAGGGTTATATTTCTTATTTTATCAATTAGGATTATTCTTTTATGTTAAATGGATGGCACTCGCAACCTTAGGAACTGGCATTATTATTCTTATTGCAATGTTTGTTTTCCATTTTAAAGATACAACCGAAGAATTTAAGAAACGTTTTCATTTATAATTATGGCTGTCATACAAGGAAGCAATATCACTAAATATTTTGGCTCAGAACTTATTTTTAAAGGTCTTAATTTTAGTGTGAATGAAAAAGAACGTGTTGCTATTGTTGGGCCTAATGGATGCGGAAAATCGACACTAATTAAAATTATAATTGGTGAAGAATCAATATCCGCTAATCCGGCTAATGAACAACCAGGAGAAATATCAATACCAAAAAACATTGTTGTAGGTTATTTATCACAAAAAGTAATTAATGATGCAAATAACACCCTTTATGATGAAGCTATTGACGTATTTAAAGATCAAATAAAAAGAGAAAAAGAACTTGAGTTATTAGCTAATAAAATGGCTTTAGAGCCAAATAATGAAGAGCTTCATAATGAATATGCTAAAAAATTAAATTATTTTGAAGCAAATGGCGGTTATGACTATCAT
>URQK01000121.1 GCA_900549975.1 uncultured Mollicutes bacterium | reverse complement strand
TAGCACAATATGCAGCCTTTAGAATAGTCTTAGTGCTTTCATCAAGATTATTATAAGCATTCACTAATTCTTGAGCGTTTTCTTTACTAATACTATTTGTATCCATATTTTCTTCTTTATACCATAAATCATTTAAGTAATTATAGGCGCTTTCTAAAGAAGATAAAGTATTGATTTCGTTATTAATTAAAGCTTTTTCTTCATCAAACAATGATAAAGAAAGAGTTTTAGCATTTTCTATTTTGGCATTAATGTTTGATAAATCGCGAACATTTTCTCTTGTAACACTAAATTCGTTTTTAGCATTTTCAATTGCTTGTTTTACTTCGTTAGATAAAGTGGAACTATATACCTTAATATTTATTTGCTTAGAAATACTAGGATTAGCAATAGAAGTAATAGTTAGTGTTGTTTCTCCCCTATTTTTACCAGTGACTTTTAATCCATCAATAGTAACAATATTGTCGTTATTAGAAGTAACTGAAACATTTTTGTTTAATGCGTTAGCGGGAGTAAATGTTACTTTTAAAGAAGTTGATTCGTTAATATCTAAAGTGGTTTTATCTACACTTACTGACATATCGCTAACATCAGTGTTTCCAGTTGGTAAACGATATAATTGAGGGAGGAGCATGCTTGTATTTGTATTAGAAGTATAAGTGGTAAATCTGGTGTTAGGACTATTGTATAAAATACGTCCGTAACTACTTGTAGCATTTTGAATATTTGCTAAGTTATCTGAAATGCTAATTGACCAATTAGTACTACCGCTATTAAACGATAAATTTTTAGCACCTGTTGATCCCAATTTTTGATTGTTACTATTAGTAAATGTATAGTAATTATCGTTTTTACTAATTGTATAGACTGTTGCATCACTAGGTAAAGTGGTTATTTCGTTTTTATCATTTGAAAATGATGCATTTGCGGCATTTAAGAAAGAACTATTGATACTTCCTGCGACAACGCCTTTAGAATTTTGAGCGATAACAACTTTATCACCTACATTTAATGAAGATACATCTTTAACTAGTTGATAAGTTTTAACTTCGTTAACAGTAATTCCAGAGTAAGTAGCACTAGCGCTTCCGATTTTGCAAATTACTGATGTAGTCCCAATTGATAAGTGTTCACTTGAAGTATTACTATCTAGCCATTCACATTTATTGTTATCAATTATTCCAGTAGTGCCATCAGTGTATGTCGCTGTGACTTCTAATCCAGCAGGATTAAATGTATCGCCTTGGTTATAAACATTTTTATTAGCGGTGCCAGAGATAGAAATACTATTTATACCTTTTACATTAACTTCAATAGTGGCTGCAATGGAATTATTTTCCTTGCTTGTTGCGGTAATAACTGTTGTGCCTTTATTTAATGCTGTAACTATGCCATTAGAAACTGTGGCAACATTGGTATCACTTGATGACCAAATTAAATTTTTATTCGAAGCATTAGATGGAGTAAAAGTTGGTGTAAGTGTATATGTATCGCCATAAGTCATGCTAATTGAAGATTTATCAAAACTAATATTTTCTAAATCAACAATTTCTCCAGTAGTTAAGGCTTTAACTCGGAAATTAATTTTTTTATTTGCACTAACGTCAGTCCATGATGTTCCATTTGTGGAAAAATAGCTTTGTCCACTAGAAGCAGAATTCACAGTTTTTATACCATTTTGTGTGTCGTTATAACTTTCATCACAAGCTAATGTGATTGAATCAGAAGCATTTGAGGAACTAGTTAAACGAACAACAACAGCGAATTTATTACCTTTATTAATAGTAGGAATAGTATCTAATTCAATGGTATGAAATCCAGCATATGTTTCAACACCACTTTTTTGACTAACTAATTTGCCGGAAGTTGGAGTGTTGTTAACCTTATCATAAACTGAGATTTCGTATTTTATATTTTCATCAAAACTAACAAATGTTACTGCACCAACATTTTCATTTTCTTGAGCAGTAAATACATTAGCCATGTATCCTCCGCCTGTATAACCACCTTGTTCTTCATTGTCGCTATATTCAGCATAGAAATCACTTGTTCCATCATATTGATAATTTTTTTCATAGTGATCTTTAGAATCAAAAGAATAAAAAGCAGTTGGTTCGGCAATTGTTGATGAATCTTCATAAGAAAGCCAGAAATATCCATTGTCTCCCCAGCCTGATCCCCAACTATTTTTAACAAGCCATGCACCATTATTAGTTGGGCGAGAATTAGAAGAGAATTTTGTTCTTGAAAAATTATCATCCCAGCCAACAACTGTTACTTCATGATTAGCCCAATTGAATCTATTGCTACTAGTATTAACTGACTGAACGTAGCAATAAGAATCATAGGTATCGTTAAAATAACGATCGTTTTCATCATGGTAATAGCCAAAATCTCCTGCACCATATTCTAAAATCATTTGTTTCATTAAAGATATATCACTAGTATCAATAATGTAACAATTTTTTAAATGAGCTTCAGTTAGACTATAGGCATCACTAGTTGAAGTTGCTTTAAAACTTTTATTAGCATTACTATATGAATATTTAGTGTTTTTTCCTTCATCCGCTGGACCAGTCCAACGAGCATAAGAAAGCATGGAATTATAGTTTATTCCTCCATATTCCAAATATGAGTCACTAGTGATGGTAAAAGAATCACCAGATAACAATCCTAATTCATCATAGGAATTGTTATATGTAAAATATGCTAAATGTAATTCTGATAAATTAATAGACTTTTTATCAAACCCATTATTTTTGATTAAACTAGCTTCACTTGCTGCACTTGCGGCAAAAGCCCAACAAGTTCCATAAGGATTTTGATTTTTAACAGAAGTAATGTATCCTGCTTCTACGGAACTATAAGAAGAAGGTAAAGATGCTTGCCTTAATTTTTTGGTAGAATTAGTACTGGTTTTGTCAGCAAAATTGATTTGTTTATCAGTATGAATTCTTCCGTATTTAGAAGGGACTGAACTTTGAGAATTAAGTACATAGCCTTTTGAAGTTTGTTGAGTATTTTCTTTAGCGTTAATTACACTAGGAACAATACTTAATAAAAATAAGAATTTGATAACATTTTTCATAGAAACACCTCGCGTAAA
>URQK01000120.1 GCA_900549975.1 uncultured Mollicutes bacterium | reverse complement strand
TAAGGATAGTTAGATGAATTAATAATTACATTATCCATTTCTTTTAATTTTGATAATAAATATTCATTAATATTTTTTGTTTTAAGATTATTTTCATTCATGTTTTTAAATCTTAAATCTAGTGCTTTTTCGATACTAGCTATGATACCAAGAGGTACGGAGCCACTTCGATAAATAGTATTACTCATTCCACCATGGAATAAAGGAGAAAGAATTGTGTTTTTCTTTTTAATTAAGCAACCAGAACCTATAATTCCACCAAATTTATGCGGTGTGAATGATGCTAAATCGATAAGATTAAAATCAATATCGATTTTTCCCACTCCTTGTGTGGCATCAACTAAAAAATGTGCATTAGGATAAGAATTAATAATACTAGCAATATTTTTATAATCTTGAATTATGCCGGTTTCTCCATCAACTAAGGTAGTAATAACTAAAATTGTATCTTTAGTTAATTTCTCTTTTAAATCAATTAAATCAATTAAGCCAGTATCTAGTGTTTTAATAAATTCTATTTGATATCCTTTATCTTTAAGATATCCTAAAGTGGCATTAATAGAACTATGTTCTAATTCACTAACTAATATTTTTTTACCAAATCCTGAGTAAGATTCCGCGACTCCTAAAATTGCTAGATTATTTGATTCAGTTGCAGAACTCGTATATATAATTTCATGATTATCATCAAGATTTAAAATGTTTTTGATATGGGTGTCCATTTCTTGATATTTTTGTTTGCTTAATAATCCTAGTTTATGTGATGAATTATAATTACCATAATATTTTAATTCTACTTCACTTAGATAATTTAATACTTCTTTGTTAACAGGAAAATTTGCCGAATAATCTAAATAAATCATAATTTAATCTTCCTTTTTTGCGTTTATTAAATCTTTAACGACTTCAGAAGCAATTAATAGTCCAGCAGCAGGAGGTACAAAGGCATTACTTCCTGGAACGCTTCTTCTTGAAGTGTTGGCGATTTCTTTTTTGGTGTCTTCACTTATTAAAGGCTCGATAGGTTTTTCTTTTGAATAAACTACTTTTAGTTTTTTAACACGATGTTTTTTTAATTCATGACGCATTACTTTCGCTAATGGATCCATTTCGGTTTTATATATATCACTAACAACAAAAGCCATTGGATTGAGTTTGTTACCTGTTCCCATTGAAGAAATAACTGGCACATTTGCTTCTTTGGCTTTTAAAATAATTGCAATTTTTCCAGAAACTGTATCAATGGCGTCAACTACATAATCAAAATGCGTAAAATCAAATTGATCTTGATTTGTTGGAAGAAAAAAGCATTTATAAGTATCCACAATTGCTTCGGGATTAATACTTAAAATTCTTTCTTTCATAACATCAACTTTATCTAATCCCACTGTTTTGGTAGTGGCAATTATTTGGCGATTACAATTACTTAAAGATACTTTATCATTATCAATAATAGTAAAATGACCGATGCCGCTTCTTGCTAATGCTTCAACAACATATCCTCCAACTCCCCCAATACCAAAAACGGCAACATGAGCATTTTTAAGTATTTCAATGGCTTTAGAGCCTAATAATAATTCAGTTCTAGAAAATTGATTAATCATAAGTACCTACTTTCTAATAAGATTATAATCTTATAGAAAGTAAGTTTCAATTATTTTAATATTGAGTTTGTTAGGTGTTTTTATGAGTGTTTACCCAAAAATTTAATAATTGCACAATCTTATTTATGTTATGACAATTGATAAATATTACTGCAATTATAGCTTCGATAGCGTTAGCAAGATATTTATTCTTTTTTTCACTATTAATGTAGTTGTTAGAATCTTTTTATTGCTTTTTCAAAAATATTCATGATATTTACTATTAATAATATAGTTAGGGTTCCTTAAAAACTAGAAAAAAATCTGGATTTTACACCAGATTTATTTAATGTAACGGTCAATATAATAACCAGCAATATAAAATAGATCAATAACAAATGTTGAACTTACTGATATAATTGAAGAAACATCCTTTATGGAAATAGCAAATATAATTAAGGCGATGAAGCAAACTGTTAAAAATATTGCATATGGTCCAACGAATTTTCCGAGTTTACCATTTCCACCCAAATAACGTGATATTCCACCTAATCCCGCAAGTAAAGATACAATCGCAGATAAGAAACTTACCATAATAAATATTGCCATTGAATTTGTTTCAATTGTTCCAGAAGACATTCCTTTATATAAAGCATAAAGAGAATAAAAAGACATAAATATAAAGGCAAAACTTGATATTAACATAAAGTATTTACCAACTCTTTTTATTTTTTCTTCATTTTCCCATTTACCAAATATTGCTTTGGATTTTTCAATTGCTAAAGGCTTCTTTTCTCCTTTTTTATACATGGCAATTTGAGATACTTTTTGTCTAATTCTTAAAGCAAATTTAGTTTGTTCAGAATGTTCTAAGAATAAAATAGTAACTGCTTCCCAAATAAAGACCCAGGCGGCTATATCAATAACTTCAGCAATGATGTCAGCTTTAACTCCTTCACCAAACCAACCATCTGAGTTTCCCACAACCATTAAGAATAAGATAATTACACCAATTAATATTAAAACTGATGATAATAATTCTTTTCCTTGTCTACGTTTACGAGCATTATATTGACTTAATTCCAAAGTATCGTTAAATGCTTCAATCATATCTTTAGGTTTATAGCCTTCATAATCTTCAATTTCAAAATTAATTTCTACTTTATATCCAGTAGGAGCATTTTCAGTTATAGATTTTACTTTATCTAGTGCTTCATTAGAAAATTGGGGATATTTAGGATTGCCAACATTTGTTGCTAATATATCGCTAGCACGCTCATAATGAAGAGAAACACTGATAGTTTTAGTTTCTTTATTAACGCCATAATATTTATCTAATAACTCCATTTGACGCTTATTTTGCTCGAAATTTATTTTATAGTTATCTTTCATAATAATTCACCTTTTACAAAGATAATTGTATATGAATAATTGGTTAAAGTCTATAAACAAATAAAAGCGAATATTTTCGTTATAAACGCCAACAGAGAGTTCCGCAAGCAGAACTCTCTGTTGATTACATCTACGATTTCACATACTGTAGGTCCTTATACCCTCATTATTCTGA
>URQK01000119.1 GCA_900549975.1 uncultured Mollicutes bacterium | reverse complement strand
TACTTTATCATTAACTATCGAAGGAAATGTTATTGGCAAAGAAATAACGATTTTTGCTAATAAATATTTAAATAATTTTGATGAGTTTCAGGTTGATATTCCTGTTAAAGGAAATAAATATAAAGCATATAATCTTGCAATTACTAATTAATGGAGGAAACAACTATGGAAAAGAAAAAAACTAGAGTATCAAAGATTATTAGTTATGCGTTAGGAGCATTAATTTTAACATCATTTATTGTTACGATGATTTTAGAATTAGCGTTACCAGATACAAGTAAATTTGTTATATGGGCAAAGGAAAATGTATGGGACATTACTGCTTTACCAGACGTATTAAATTCTCATTATAAAGTGTTTATTCATTGTGCCATTTTGATAGTAGTGGTGGTAATAGTGTCAAAAATAATTCGCAAAGTATTTAGAAATGTTATGCATAGATCAAATCGTGCAAAAACCGTAATTACTTTATTGGATGGTTTAATCAAATATGGTACCGCAATAGCATTATTCTTCTTAATTTTAAACGCATTTGGTGTGAATACCAAAGCTATATGGGAATCAGTTGGCGTTATAACTCTTATTATTGGACTTGGCGCCCAATCTTTAATTGCAGATATTATTGCTGGTGTGTTTATTATTTTTGAAAATGAATATGAAGTAGGAGAAATAGTATCAATAGATGATTTTAGAGGAACAGTAAGTGAGATTGGAATACGCGCCACAAAAATAATTGATGCAGCGGGCAATATCAAAATTATTAACAATTCAGACATTAAAAATGTTGTTAATTTATCACGTGAATTATCTCTTGCGGTTGTGGATTGTGAATTTAGTTATGATATTCCGATTGAGGTTGTAGAAAAAGTATTTAAAGATAATATGCATAAATTTAAAGAAAAAATTCCAGAAATTGTGGAGGGCCCATTTTATAAAGGCGTATCATCTTATGAATCTAGCAATATTGCTGTTAAATTAGTGGCAAAATGTAAAGAAGAAGATCGTTATCAAGTACAAAGAGATTTACTTAGAGAATATCGACAATTATTCTTAAGTAATGGCATTGACTTTAGTTATGAACAAATTGTTATAAGTAACGAAACGCAAACGGAAGAAATTAAAGCCACAAAAGCGATTAAAAAACAAGCAGAACAATTTGTAGAAGATCAAAAATCGCTTTCTAGTGGATTAGAAGAACAACAAAAAGAATAAACTAAAAACGATGGTCACCCATCGTTTTCGTTTGCTTAATTGCTTTTACTATTTTTATATTCAATAAGAATTTCTTTTAATGTTCCTGTTTGACAATTACTTGTTTTAGCTTTATCACAAGCCGCTTTAAATTCTTCGATGGTACAAGTTAGGACATTTGTTTTTGTTTCTTCTTTTGATGTATCAAGATTTAAGTTAACAGTATATACACCCCAAGAAGAAGTCCACCAACCAGTAACAGTTGTTTTATAATTCCATACTGTCCAGTTATAGTTATATTTATCGTACCATTCATTTAAAGCAAAATTCCAAGCATTACGATCTTCAAAATATGTAAATTCACCAATTAATATAGGAACATTATAATCTTTACCAATGTTACGCATCATATGATACATTTTAAACATATCCATCGTAACAATATTATTTTGCCAGTTATAATGATGATATTCATACATTACATTTTCCCAACTATATTTCTTAGGATCAGGTAAAGTGGAAAAATCCCAACATCCTTCCATAGTTATAACGTGGTTATCATTATTTTTACGAATTACTTGATAAACTTTATCAAAATAGTCCCAACATACTTTAGTAGTAGAACCTAATTTTTTGCTTGTTTGTGGCTCATTCAATATGTCATAACTTGCAATAGTAGGTGCTAGGTCGCTTCTAGTAGTTGAATAATAGTTAGATACATAATCCCATAAATCTAGAACTGCATTTTCATAAGTTTCATTACCCCAAAATCCTGGCTTATCCACGATAAGTCCACTATGTTCATAGCCATTTTGTGAACCAGGAGCGCCGTGCAAATCTAAAATACAATATAAATCATTTTTTTTGCAATTATCTAAAAACCAGTTTAGATAATTAAAGGCGATATTTTCTTCTTTTCTAGTAAAATCATCATTTAAGATATTGCGCCAATAAAAAGGTAAACGAATAGTATTAAGGCCTAAGTCGTTTTTAATGATTTTAAAATCTTCTTCATCAAAGAAAGACTTATAATAATATTCTTTTAACTCTTCTTGATGATCTTTAAGATTTTCATTTTTGCTTAAAGCATCTAAAAACATTTCTTCGGAAAATTCATTATAAGATAAATTTCCGTCTTTATCTTTAATAAGGTTTCCATTTTTATCTTTTTTTGGCTCTAAGTCAAATGGTGACATCCAACCTTCTTGAAGTAAAATATTTCCAGCATTAATGCCATTTAATTTAATAATATTACCATCTTTATCATATAAAGATCTATTCTTTGTAGAAATTAAGTCAGTTCCAGTTGGTTCAATCTTTTCTGCTTGAACTGGAATTTTATAATTCCAAGAGTAAGCAAATAATCCTAAGACCGTTGCACTTGTTGCAATAATTAAAGACCCTAAAGTAATAAAAACAATCCTTGCAATTTTATGTTTCTTTTTCATGTTTTTTCCTCTTTCATCTTAATAATACTATTTTTTTAAAATATAAGCAAATTTGTATAATTTGTATAAATTGTTAGTTTAAGAATTCTAAAAAGTCATTGATAATTTTAGAATTATCTTTTTCTTTAAGCCAGATAACTTTACGCGAATATGGATTCATATTCTTAAGTTCAAGATTTTTAATGTTTTGGTTATAATTAATAGCTTCTGTTTTCGGAAGCGGAACAATAGCAATAAGACTTTTGGCTTTAGCAATTTCAATAGAGGCTAAAGAAGTAGTGGTTGTTACGACAATATTTGGTGATAAGTTTAATTGATGGAAATGAGCAATGATATTATCTTCATAAGCACGGGGAACTACTAATTTATAATTTGCTAAATCATTAATAGTAATTACTTGTTTTGTTAATAATAATGATTGAGGTGGTAATACGGCTTTGAATACTTCAGGCTCTAAAATACGATAATTATATTTATCAAGATTACTAATATTAGCATTAATGATGGCAACATCAACTTTGC
>URQK01000118.1 GCA_900549975.1 uncultured Mollicutes bacterium | reverse complement strand
TTCAAATCTGGTTCTCAGCGTTGGTTTTGCAAACATTGTAAGGTGGCATTTACCGTTAAAATTAATAATTTAAGTGGAAATTATTATCTTAACAAAGACGATGTTATTTCTTTATGCGGATTAAGTAAGCATGATTCCCTTCTTAAAGTAAGTGTAGAAAAAACAATTCGTCAACTTAACGAATCACCTTATGTAAGTCGTTCGAGTATTAATTGGCATTTAACTTATATTAACGTCTATGTTGATGAAGTAGCGCCTATTGCTAAATTTGAAGATGATGATATTGTCAGATGCCAGAAATTTAGTAATCTGGAGAACCGTGTCTATGATCACTAAATATTAAACTAATGGTGAGTCATTAAAAAATTACACCCAAAAATATAGTTCTTATAAAATTGATAACTATCAAATAAATGAAGATAAATTACCGGTTTTTATTCGATACGTAGAACAAGAACAAACTAAAGCAATGACTTCATATAGTAAAAATTTATTAAATGCTTTGAAGACTATGGATAAAGATCTTTATAATAACTACTTAGTTAAACTTGATGAAACATCCATTTTACTTAAAGACCAACTTAATCCAGAAGTTTATTTAGGTTTGTTTTTCAAAATAAATGAAGATACAAATTTAAGAATTAGAGTTAATCAAAATATTTTAAGAAGAGTAATTCAAGATACGGATATATTAAAAAACGCAATAAGAAATTATGCACAATTTAGTCTTGATGAGACAAAAAATATTTATGATTGTGTATGTTATGAAAAAAACAATGCCATTCGTTTATCGGCATTTGAGGAGGTGGCTAGTGATGGCCAAAATAGTTAATGCATTAGAAATTGGATCTACCGCGATTAAATTAGTAGTGGGATATGAATGTGAACATGAAATTGTTGTGCTTCATGCTGTAACTAAACCACTTTCTTTAAATTGCATCAAAAATAATATTGTTAATGATAGTGATGAAGTTTGTAGTGTTATTAAGGAAGTAATCCTTGATGCTGAGAACACTCTTAAAATTGATATAAATGAAGTTACTTTAGTGTTACCCGCCCGCGGACTAGAGGTATTTAAAAATGTGGCAACAACGAATGTTGTTTCACCTAATAAATTAATCGCGGAAGTTGATATTCGTAATGTAATGACAATGCTATCAAGAGATACATATAACGAAGAAAATGCTGTTATTGATACAATTCCTATTAATTATACTTTAGATCAAGAACGTATTTTTACAAATCCACCAATTAATGAGTCATCAGGTACAATTAAGTTAAATGCCTTTATTCATACTATTCCAACATATATTAAAGAAACATATATTGGTTTAGTAGATAAAGTAGGCCTAAAAATAAGTAATATTTTAGTGGCTCCATATGGTGTAGCTCAACTATTCACTACTTATAAAAATGTATCAAACAAATATTTTTTAGTTAATGTTGGTGGTAAGACCACAACAATCACCATTATTGCTGATGGTAAACCATATCAATCATCATATATCGATATGGGTGGAGAAAACTTAACTCAAGAATTATGTTATCGTATGGGCATTAGTTATTCTTTGGCTAATGAATTAAAACTTAAATATGGCTTAGATGATTTTAAATGTAATTTTAAGCCAAGTATTTGTCATAGTGAACAAGATAAAAATGTTGAGTTCACCGTTAATGATTTAAGGCTTGTGACCGAGGAATATCTTAACACTCTTTTAAAAGATATTAATCGTGCGATTAAAACTTTAATGGGTGGAGATGTTGAACTTGAACAATGGCCATTAGTCTTTGTTGGTGGCGGAACACAACTTATTGGATTTAAAGAATTCGTAAGTGATAAATATAATTCACGTGGCGTAATTTTCCCAAGTGTTAAATCCTTAGGCGCTCGTAATCAAATATTTATTAATTGTTTAGGTGCAATTAAAACTTCTTGTGGCTTATTTGAATTTATTGGTGAAGAAAAAGAAGAAATACCGCAAGTACAACCACTAACAAGAGAAAAACATAAAACACAAAAATATTCTGAAACGAATGATAATTTATAGGAGGAACAAAAATGGATACTTTAGATAATTTTGAACCAATAGCAAAAATTGTAATAATAGGTGTAGGTGGCGCAGGAAGTAATGCTGTCAATCGCATGATTGATGAAAAGATTTCTTGTGTACAATTTTACGTTGCTAATACTGATAAACAAGCTTTAATGTCTTCAAAAGCAGAAAATAGAATTGTATTAGGTAGTGAATTAACCAAAGGCTTAGGTGCTGGCGGTGAACCTGATGTTGGACGCGCTGCTGCAGAAGCATCAAAAGAAGATATTCGTAACATTGTAAGAGGTGCAGATATGGTCTTTATCGCTGCTGGTATGGGTGGCGGAACTGGTACTGGTGCTGCTCCAGTAATTGCAAGTGTGGCTAAAGAAGAAGGAGCATTAACAATTGCCATTGTTACTCGTCCATTTACTTTTGAAGGTAAAAGGCGTATTGCTAATTCCATTGAAGGACTTAACAATCTAAAAGAACAAGTTGATAGTATTATTGTTGTTTCTAATGATAAATTATTAATGATGAACGGACAATGTAGTGTCCAAAATGCTTTTGCGGAAGCTGATAAAGTTTTAGCACAATCTGTTAAGACAGTTACCGATTTAATTTTAATGCCGTCAGTTATTAATCTTGATTTTGCTGATGTTCGTAATACATTAAAGAATTCAGGAATTTCTTTAATTGGCTTTGGACAAGGTGAAGGAGCAAATAAAGCTCTTGATGCTGCATCTGGAGCAATGGCATCTCCATTACTTGAAACATCAATTAATGGTGCTAGAAAAGCTATTGTTTCTGTTACTTGTGGTGGCTCAGTTTCTTTATTTGAAGCACAAGAAGCAGTTAGATCAATTAGTGACGCAACTGGTGAAGATTTAGATATTAAGTTTGGTGTTTCAATTAATAGTCAATTAGATGATCAAATTTTAGTTAGTATCATCGCTACTGATTTTGCAGAAGAATACGATTTTACCGCTATCCCGCAATTTGGAACACGTCCAACTCTTGTAAAAGAGGAGAAAAAGGAAGAAAATAATGCACCTCAAGTAGAAAATAATGATGATGAAAGACATTCATCAGTATTATCTTCATTCTTAAAACGTAATGACTAATATTTAATAAAAAATACAACTTAGAATCGTTAATTATCGCCTGATAGTTAGCGATTTTTTTTGCAAAAATTGAGACAAATATGAGACTTACACTATAGAAAAGTATAGTAACATAATTATGTACTTAGTAAATAAAAGGTAAGTGATTTAATAA
>URQK01000117.1 GCA_900549975.1 uncultured Mollicutes bacterium | reverse complement strand
TACAAAAAATTTAAGTGAAGAATAACATTTTGGTGATTCTATTTATGGAAAACATCAACGAATTAATGTAGAATTCGTTTCCGCAAATCCAACGGGTGATTTACACTTGGGTCACGCTCGTGGCGCAGCAATTGGCGATACGATTTGCCGTCTTTATAGTAAAGTAGGCTATGATGTAACTCGTGAATTCTACGTTAACGATGCTGGAAACCAAATTACCAATTTAGCTTTATCTTTAAATTTTTTTAAGGTGTTTTCACTTACATCACTAGCAATAATTATAAGTGATAATTTTTTGTTTTGTCGAAGACTAGTTAATATATCATCACCTATAATTATACGCTTTCCTTTATAAGCTAAACCTAATAATTGAAGAATGTTATTCATGAATTAATCTTTCTAAGTCCGCATAAACACTATCCGGAATAGAAGTCTCCAATGCGCGATCTAATATTTTTTTCTTTTGAGCGATTTTGATAGTTTCCATGCTCTTTTTGAGATATGCACCATGGCCATTTAATTTACCAGTTACATCAACTACTACTTCACCAGTAGGAGTTTTAACAATTCTAATTAACTCATTTTTGGGGAGCATCTCATTACTAGCAACACAACGGCGCATTGGTATTTTTTTCATTTGTAACATCCTTTCAATTTAATTATTTTTCGTCATAGTAAGAATCAAATTCATCGTAGTCGATATCATCATCGTCATCATCGTAATTTTCTTCTTCTTCACGATCTAATTCATCTAATTCTTCTTGAGTATAAATATCCATTTTTTCTGTTTTAATATTTGAAGGAATGATTGAATTATCTTCTTCGGTAGAAGTTTCGTCATTTTTCTTATCGTTTTTCTTCCATGGACGTCTGTAATTATTAGAATTTTCACGACGACGTTTTTCATTTTCAAGTTCTTTTTCTAAATCAGCAAGAGTCTTATTGGTATTAACTTCTTTAATTTCTTTTTGTTCAGGCTCTTCTTTTACTTCTTCAACTGGAACTTTTACTTCTTCTTTAACTTCTTCTTTTGGCTCTATAACATCATTCTTAGTTTCTTCTTCAATAGGTTCTTCAACTGCTTTAGAAGAATCAACAGTTTCTTCTTTTACTTCTTCAACAGGAGCACTTACTTCTTCTTTAACTTCTTCTTTTGGTTCTTCAACTACTTCGTTTTCAACTTCTTCAACGATATCATGATTTTCATCATCTGCTAATAATTGATCAGCAGTCTTATAGTTAATACCTAAACGAAGAGCTTCATCTAACTCTTTAATATCAATATTCCAACCAGTTAAGCGAACTGCTAGACGAGCGTTGACACCCATTTTACCAATAGCCACTGATAATTCATTATTTTGAACAACCGCGACAGCTTTTTTGTGTTCATAATCTAATTGTACACCTCTAACTATTGCAGGTTTTAGAGCTTCCATGATATATAATCCTGGATTTTCATAGTAGTTAATAACATCAATTTTTTCTTTTTCATTGCCATTACCTAATTGAGCAACAATCTTTTGAATACGATTACCATTAGGACCAATACATGCACCAGTTGCAGGAACATTAGGATCTAAAGAATAAACTGCAACTTTACTTCTATGGCCTGCTTCTCGAGCAATATTTTTAATAATTACTGTACCTTCGTAAATTTCATGAACTTCAGTTTCAAATAATCTTTTTAAAAAACCTGGATCAGTACGCGAAACAACAACTTGAGCACCCTTTGGTGTAGATACAACATCAGAAACGAATAATTTTGCTGTATCGCCAACTTTAAATCTTTCACCTGGAATCATGTGATTACGTGGTAAAAATACACTTAATCTACCAATATTGATAATTGCTCCACGTTCATCAGCCTTTTCAACTTGTCCTTGAACCATTTCACCAATTTCATCCTTATATTTGTCATAAAGTGAGGCTTTTTCGGCTTCTGCTATTTTTTGGCGTAAGATTGAAGCAACTAATTGGACAGATCCCTTAGTTAAAAAATCAAGTTGATATGGGATTTCATAATAATCACCAACATTTAAGTCTGGATTCTTTTCTCTTGCATCTTCTAAAGATATTTCAAGGAAATCATCGTCAACTTCTTCAACAACTTTTTTAAGTTGAAAGAGTTTTATAGTGGATGCTTTATCATCAATATCAACTCTTACTAGCGCATCATCAAATTTGTCAAGTTGTTTACGGAAAGCTTTTTCCATAGCTTCTTTTAGTGCGTTTAAGACAACTTCTCTAGATAGCCCCTTTTCATTTTCTAAAGATTCAAGTCCTTCTAAAAATACTTTTGCATTAATCATAAATAATACTTTTCCCTTCTGTTTCTAAAATTTAATTGCTAATCTTGCTCGATCAACATTTTCACGATTAATTGTAATTGTTTTTGTTCTTGTTTTAACTCTAATAGTTAACGCTATTTCATTTTCGCTAACACTAGTAATTGTACCTTCAAAACTATTTTCCCCTTCGATAGGATTAATCAAATGAAGATTGACATACTTGTTAACATATTTTTCAATTTCTGATAACTTGATTGGATGTTCCGCTCCAGCAGAAGCAACATCAAGCATGTAATTATCATCTTTAATGATATCAGCCTCATCAAGCAATAAAGAAATTTTTTCTGAGACATTAACAATTTCGTCTAAACTAATGTTGGTTTCATCAGTTTTTTCTACTAAAATTCTAAGTACCATATCTTTACCTTCTTTTTGATAGGTAATTTCATAGATACTGATGCCTTGTTCATCTAAACTAGGCTTAATTAAATTAGTAACTTCTTCTAATACTGTCATTTTTCCTCCTAACAAATCAAAGAGTGGGGAGGTCCCCACTCTGAGAAAACATCTTTGATCACGAATGATCATACCTACTCTCGTAAGCACATTGTTATTATATTAATAATAAAGTCAAATTGCAAGAATTTTTTTATTGTGTTTAATGATTTGGCGCTTAAGTATTAAAAAAGCCGATAAAATCGGCTTAGTATTCAAATGGTGCCTCATGCCAGAATCGAACTAGCAATAGATCCTTACCATGGATCCGTTATGCCACTTAACTAATGAGGCTTTACTTCATTAAGTGTAGTTATAATGCATGCTTTTGTCAACACTTTAATTGTTTTTTCTGGACGTTTTCAGCAAAAGCTTCTTCTACTTTAAGAATTAATTCATTTAAATTATTAATTTTTAAGGAATCATCATTAATATTACCAAATCCATAAGCGGCATGAATAAACTTAACATGCGCTTTTTCTGATTCAATTTTATCTTTTAGTGTATCGCCCACATAAATTACTTCATCTATTTTTTCTTTTTTCTTAAGATATAAAATGTTTTGCCATTTAGCTAATCCTAAGTCTCCCGCACAAATA
>URQK01000116.1 GCA_900549975.1 uncultured Mollicutes bacterium | reverse complement strand
TTATAGAAAAGATTATAGAAAAGATTATAGAAAAGATTATAGAAAAGATTATAGAGTATAGAATAAATAATGAAAAAATAAAGTGTAAAGAATTTAAAGTCAATATAGAAATATGAATAATGAAAATGTTATTGTAGAAAGACTGAATAATAAATAATGAAAATATATGTAATAGTGTTTGAAATAATATATCTGATAAATATAAAAATACTCTTATAGGAAGTACCTTATATAACAACCCTCCCACCTTTCTACTTTTAGAAACCCCCCACTTATAATTGGTGTGTGTCGTAATTCCGATTTTGTTACAAATTAAAATTCGAAAAGTATTGTACAAACTAATCTTGTTACTCATAATCCGGAATGGGTAACAGAATTTAATTCATTTATTCCGGAATTACTATTTGTCAAACTTTTAAATCATTTGAAACATGGCACAAGTTGAAGCCAATGCAGCTTCCGTAGCTGTAGAAAAACCAGTTGTTAAAGCAGTTGTTAATGAAATTAACACAAGTCTTAAACCTGAAATCATCGGTGTAGCTATTCATAAAATAGCTCGAATTGAACGTGATGGCCGAAAGTATTTCGCTATCAGTGCTCTGAATGTCGCAAATAACGAACCAGTTCGTTTGTCTGCAAGTGTTGATATGGTTGAAGCATTTAATCTCGACCATATCATTCGAGAGGGTAACTATAATACGGAAACTGAACGTCCGTTGTATCTGAAAGTCGAAGTCGTATATGTACCGAATGACGGTAATAAATACGGTTATGTAGACAAAGACGGTGGAGTTCACGAATATCGTAATGCCGGAAATTATATATTCCGGAATATCGTAGGTACTCTCGAAGGTCATATAATTCGAGAAGCTGAAGCTAACAAGTATGCACAGGCTTATCAAGCCAAAGGTCGTACCGAAGAAGCTAAAGTATACTTTCATGAAATGAAAGGTCGAAATTATATTCCGGGAGTTAGCGAAGATGATGATAACTTCTTCATAAAAATGCTCGCTCTTGTGAAGAACTCGTAAATAACTAAGAGGATAATGGTGTAAATGGCCATTATCCTCTTTTTAAAATTCCACTTTAAACATATTTTGAACACTTTTATTTATATAAATAATACCATTATCTACTGTGAAAACTAATAAAGAATTTGTAAAAAGAATTATAGCAACAGTTCAATTAAAAACTTTAATAAGACTTTTAAAAGTACAAGCATCAGCAAAATTAACAGATAAAGAAAAAGATGTTCAAAAAGAAGTAAATGAACTAATTCCAGAAATATATACTGATGAAGATTTAAAACGAATTATATCAGAGCTTTTATTAGAAAGTAAAGAACTAAAAAAGATGTTAATTCGTTTAACAAATTATTCATCAATAGCTTTAAGTAAAACTTCCGTAAGATATATATTAGCTTCTAAAGATAATAAAACATATAAAACTATAATAGTTATTCTATCAATAGCTTTATTAGTTTCAATATTAGGTATTATATTTGTGTTATTGTTTTAATTAAAAGTGTTCATAGGAGAGTTCTATTATTAATTTTAAAGTGTTTATGGATAAAAGTTATAATATCTTTAAAATAAAAAACTCTCCTATTATTTATAATCTTAATATATGTATCTTTAAATTTAATATTTTTATCCGAAGAATATTTGGAAGATGGACAATTAATTGTTATAGAAGTTACATTATTATTTCTATTAATTGTAAAATGAATATTAAATAAATGATTAACGAATATCGGAACACTCCCTTGCCCTTGTGGCCATTAAACAATACGTCCAAACGTTACAACTGTCTTTGCAACTAACATATTTATATAATTTAAAATTGTATTAATAATTATATTAATAATTGTATTTCAATTTAAATCTCAAACTATATCTTTACAATCATCTTTACATACACTTTCTAAATTATCTTAAAGTCTACCTTCAAATCCATCTTTAGAATTATCTTCAATCATATCTTCAATTTTATCTCGAAATGTATTATCTGGAGCATCTTCATTTTCCGTATTATTTTTAGTAATTTATTTACCATTAAATGTCATACTAATTTCAACATTTCTATCCGAAGAATATTCGGAAGATGGACAATTAATTGTAATCTTATTTACATTATATTTTCTAATAGTATTTCTAATAGTATTTCTAATAGTATTTCTAATAGTATTTCTAAAAAGAGTTCCTAATGGTTCTTTTGCAGTAACTTTTGCAGTAATTCTAATATCAATTTGACCCGTATTTTGACCGCTTTCTTGTAGACTAATTATATTAATAATTATATTAATAATTATATAATTTATAAAAAATAAATTTCAATCTATTTTCCAAATAATTTCCAAAAAAAATTCATTGGAAAATGGCATTGTTATTCAAATAACAATAAGATTTTCTTATAGGATATGATAGTCAATCATTTGCAAAAATTGACCATTTTGTATAACATTAAGATTATCAATTTTCATAACAGTTGTAATACCATTTACTATATGAATAAATCCAGATGCACTATATCTCGAAATGATATAATTAGTATGATAATTGGTATACTAACAGGTTTAATAATTATATTAATAATAGCAGAAATAATTTTTGGAATATATCTTTTTAATAATAAAAATAATAATTCTAATACAACAATTTCTGAAGCTGAAAATACTAATCAAACAAAAAATGTGCAAATTGAAGATAAATCATTTACATTAACCGCTCTTGGAGACATTTTATGCCATAATACACAATATTGGGATGCACACAACACTTCTACAGATGAATATGATTTTTCTTACGTTTTTGAAGACATAAAAAAATATACTGAAAATTCTGATATAACAATAGCAAACCTTGAAACAAGTTTTGCTGGTAAGGAAAGAGGTTATAGCAATTACCCAACTTTTAACAGTCCTGATAGTTTAGCAACAGCCTTAAAAGATATTGGTATAGATATTATTACAACTGCTGGAAATCACTGCTTAGATATGGGATTTTCAGGTTTAAGTAAAACAATTGATGTTTTAGATAAAAATAATATTGAACACTTGGGTACATATAAAACAGAAGAAGAACAAAATAAAACATTTATAAAAGAAATTAATGGATTAAAAGTTGCATTTATAGATTACACATATGGTACAAATGGAATTCCAGTTCCAGAAGGAAAAAAATATTGTGTTAATTTAATTGATAAAGATTTAATAAAAAAACATATAAAAATGGCAAAAGATGAAAATGCAGACATAATTATTGCGTCTATGCATTGGGGAACAGAATATAGAACAACAGCAAATGAAGAACAAAAAGAATTATCAAACTTTTTATTCCAAAATGGTGTGAATATAATTATAGGTAATCATCCTCATGTAATAGAACCTTTCGA
>URQK01000115.1 GCA_900549975.1 uncultured Mollicutes bacterium | reverse complement strand
ATTTTTTAAATTGTTTCGAAATTCTTTTGGGGTTATACCCAATTTTTTCTTAAATGTTTCACTAAAATAAGAAGAAGTAGTAAAACCTGTGGCAAAAGCAATATCTAATATTGACATATCTGTAATTTTAAGTAAGTTACATGCTTCTTGTAGTTGGCATTCTAATTTATATTCAATAATAGTTTTTCCAGTTTCTTTTTTAAAAGCATGCGCTAGTAAAGAAGGCGAAATAGATAGTCGATGTGCAATTGATTTTAATGTTAATTGATTATAATAATAATTTTCAATAATATTAATAGCGTTAGCTACTAAACTAGATTTATTTTCACTTTCAACTTTTTTAAAGTTAATAGAAATATTTCTTGCAATATATTTCATAATCATATTGTAACTATTTAAGATAATATCAAAACTATAATCTTTGGTAATTTCTACTTCTTGAAATATAATTTTATAAAGCGCTAATAAGCTATTAAAATCGTTATTATTTAAAGAAAAATAAATTATTTTCTTTTGAAAATCATTTGGTAAAAAAGCTTCTAATTTATTAATCCCGATAGCGTAAAAAGTACAATTCTTTTTTGATACTTCGCAATGCTTGGAATTTGCGTTAATTATTATGACATCGCCTTTTTTCATATCGATATTACGATTCATTGTGACAAGTTTTCCTTCACCATCAACAATTAATAAAATTTCTAAGTTAGGATGTGAATGATAACTAGCTTTAAAGTTTTCATCAATGGTGGTCTCAGATATATATAAGAGATTATTTTCTTCTGGAATAGAAATTAAAAGTCGACGATGCATATTATTCCGCTCCTTTAGATAAAAACATAATACACGATTGTTATATAAAATTGCAATATTGTTATATTTAATAAAGCGCTTTACGTTTATTATTTAAGTGGTTAAAAACTATTTGCATGGTGATGCAAGAAAGAGGCACTTATGAATTATTATTTAGCTATTGATATTGGAGCATCAAGTGGTCGCCATATATTAAGCTATATGGAAAACGATAAATTAGTAATGGAAGAAATATATCGCTTTGAAAATCAAATGATTTCTAGTAATGGCCATTTATGTTGGGATATCGATCATTTAGTAAATGAAGTTAAAAACGGATTAAAAAAATGTAAAGAGTTAAATAAGGTTCCTTCAACAATTGGTATTGATACATGGGGCGTTGATTACGTCTTATTAGATAACGAAGATAATATTATTCATCCAGTGTATGCATATCGAGATAATAGAACACAATCAGTTATTAAATTAGTGGAAGATAAAATTTCTTTAAATGAATTATATAGTATTACTGGTATTCAAAAACAACCTTTTAATACTATTTATCAGTTATATGATGATTTATTAAGCGGAAGATTAAAAAATGCTTCTAATATGCTCATGATTCCAGATTTCTTAAGCTTTTGTTTAACAGGTGTGAAAAAGCAAGAATATACAAACGCATCAACAACTTCTTTATTAGATGCTAAAAATAGAAGTTGGTCAAAAAAAATTATTAATAGACTTCAACTACCATCACACTTATTTAAAAATCTTTCTTTTGCGGGCGAAGAAGTTGGCTTTTTTAAAAAAGAAATAGAAGAAGAAATTGGATTTAGTGCCAAAGTAATTCTTGTAGCCACTCATGATACAGGAAGTGCTGTATTAGCGTATCCAAGTAGTGAAGATGAAATATATTTAAGTTCTGGGACTTGGTCTTTAATTGGTGTGGAAAATAAAGAGCCAATATTAACTACAAATAGTAAAGAAGCAAACTTTACTAATGAAGGCGGAGCGTATAAAAACTTCCGTTATTTAAAAAATATTATGGGATCATGGATGTTACAAAATATTCGTAAAGAATATATGCAAATTATAAATAAAAAAGTAACATTCCCAGAAATGATAAACTTGGCTAAAACTTCAACATTTAATGAAGTAGTGGATGTTAATGATAATATCTTTTTAGCACCAACCTCAATGATTGATGCAATAAAAAGTATATTTCCCAATAAACATTTAGAAATTCAAGATGTACTTAGTGTAACTTATCATTCATTAGCGAATGCTTATAAAAACGCTATTAAGGAAATTGAAGATATAACCGGAAGGGTATTCCATAAACTTTATATCTTTGGTGGAGGATGTCAAGATAATTACTTAAATGAGTTAACTAAAAAATACACGGGTCTTGATGTATATGCTGGTCCAATTGAAGCAACCGCAATTGGAAATATATTAGTGCAATTAATTTATGATGGCGTAATTCAAAATATTCAAGAAGCAAGGCAATTAGTTTATAAATCATTTATTGTTAAGGAGGTAAAATGATTATGAAAAAAGAAGTAGTGGAAAAATTTAAAAGTATCGGAGTGGATGTTAACAAAGCTATGCGTACTTTAGCAAAAGTTAAAGTATCAATTCATTGCTGGCAACTTGATGATGTTCAAGGATTTGAAAATGCTGGTCCTTTAACTGGAGGTATTCAAACAACTGGTAATTATTTAGGAAAGGCACGTAATTTTGAAGAATTGACTAAAGATTTAGATAAAGCACTTAGCTATGTTCCAGGTTCTAAAAAGATTAATTTACACGCCATATATCGTGTAAGTGATGAATCTGTAGATCGTGCTGATTTAGAACCAAGACATTTTGATGCTTGGGTTAATTATGCGCGTGAAAGGGGCTATGGCTTAGATTTTAATCCAACTTGCTTTTCTAGTCCAATGGTTAAAGATAATATGACTTTATCTTCACCAGATGAAAACATTCGTAATTACTGGATTAAGCATTGTATTGCATCTAGAAAAATTTCGGAATATTTTGGTAAAGAATTACATCAAAAATCATTATGTAATATTTGGATTCCCGATGGCCTAAAAGACATTCCAGGTGATCGTATGGGTCCTAGAGCAAGACTTAAAGACTCTTTAGATAAGATTTATAGTGTTAAATGTGATCATCATTATATGGACGATTCTGTTGAATCAAAAGTATTTGGTATTGGTATGGAATCCTATACAACGGGATCTCATGAATTCTATATGGGCTATGCGATGAAAAATAATGTCCTATGTTTATTAGATACAGGACATTTCCATCCAACCGAAAATGTAGCGGATAAAATTCCATCTTTATTATTATTCTCCAAACGTTTAGCCTTACACGTTTCTCGTCCAGTTCGTTGGGATAGTGATCATGTTTTAAAACTAAACGATGAATTACAAGATGTCGCTAACGAATTAGTGCGTTGCAATGCCTTAGATAGAACTTATATTGGTTTAGATTACTTTGATGCTTCCATTAACCGTGTGGCGGCTTTAGCGTTAGGTGCAAGAAATATGCAAAAAGCGCTTCTTATTGCTTTATTAACACCATGGGAACGCATGAAGGAACTTCAAGACAAACAAGACTTCACTCAATTATTCATTCTTCAAGAACAAATA
>URQK01000114.1 GCA_900549975.1 uncultured Mollicutes bacterium | reverse complement strand
CTATTAATGAAAAGATGCTTAAAAGGAAGAAAAAAATATCAGTATTTGAATAAGAATAATTATGTACTTTATTTTTATTAACAAAGATAAATTTGTAAAATAAATTTTTTCGTTTTTACATTTATATGATGGTTAAGTTACAACATTTGTGATAAACTCATTAGGAGGTATAATTATATGGAAGAGAAAAAATTAAAACTAAATTATAAAAGAACATTTATAATTGGCTTAACATTCTTTACAATTTTAATGTTATGGCAAATGTATAATTATTATTGTCCTTTGTTTTTAGCACGTTTGCTTAAAAACACTTATGGTGATAAAGATTATAATTATCTTATCGGAATAATTATGGCTATGGATAATGTTCTTGCGCTATTCTTATTACCGTTATTTGGTAACTTATCAGATAAGACCCATTCAAAATATGGTCGAAGAATGCCATTTATTGTTGTAGGAACTATTGTATCAATGATTTTGTTCCCGCTTATCCCGTTATTTTTTGCTAAGAATTCTTTAGTTGGTGTGATTGTGACAATGGGATTAGTGCTCATATTCATGCAAATGTTTAGAAATCCAGCAGTGTCTTTGATGCCCGATGTCACACCTAAACCACTTAGAGCTACTGCCAATGGAATTATTAACTTTGTTGGTTATATTGGAGCAATTTTTGCTGGTGCAATTCAGATGATTTCCTTATTTAAAATGCCAAATATTGAGACTGAAATTCCTAATCCATATTTGTTTATTATTCCATTTGCTTTTACATCAATTTTAATGCTTGTTTCTTTAATAATTTTAATTGTTAAGATTAAAGAAAATAAAGTAGTAGAAGAAATGAAATTAGATATGGAAGTAGGTGAACAATTGGCAGAAACAGAAGCCGCTAGTAAACCAGATCATAAATTAACAAAACAAGATAAAACTAATCTTGTATTATTAATTGCTTCGATATTCTTATGGTATATGGGTTTTAACGCTGTTGAAACATTTTGGTCAACATATGGTATTGAAGTAATGAATAAAGGTTCTGTATCTATCGCGACAGTTGCTCTCACAGTAGCGTCACTTATCACATTTATCCCAGCGGGCAAATTAGTTTCTAAAATTGGAAGAAAATGGTCTATCATTTTAGGTTTAGGACTAATGATTATTAGCTTAGGAGGATGCTTTATTTGTTCACAAATAAGTTTAAAAACTAATTTAGTTATTTATATTTTACTATTTGTTATTTCTGGTGTTGGATGGGCATTTATTAATATTTCTTCTTACCCAATGGTTGTAGAAATGTCAGATAAAAATAGTGTTGGTAAATATACTGGCTTATATTACACATCATCAATGCTTGCTCAATCTATAACCCCAATTTGTGTTGGTTTCTTAATGGATGCTTTAGGATATGAAAGTATGTTTGCTTATGCGACTGGATTTATGATTTTAGCATTAATTGTATTTGTATTTATTAAGAGTACTCATAAACCACTTGATGATACTAAAAGTGGATTTGAAAATTTTGATATAGGAGATGACTAATATGCCTGCGATTGCAACCCATTATATTTTTATAAATGATTTAATAAGTAAAGATGATAAATATCATGACCTTATCTCTTTAGCGGGACAAGGACCTGATCCATTCTTCTTTTATGGATTCTCTTTTTCTAAAAGACAAAACAAAAAAGAAGTACAAGCATTTGGAACATTTTTACATCATATTGATCCAAGTGTTGTTTATAATTACATG
Organism: uncultured Mollicutes bacterium; assembly: GCA_900549975.1. Classification (GTDB taxonomy): domain Bacteria; phylum Bacillota_I; class Bacilli_A; order RFN20; family CAG-826; genus RUG131. The sequence continues at coordinate 1,729 of URQK01000114.1, read as the reverse complement.
TTTGAATACGTTAAACGCCATCAAAAACATAAAGAAATCTTATTAGCGTTTATTAAAGGATTTATGTTCCATTATTGTTTAGATCGTAATGCCCATCCATATATATTTTATTCTTCTGGCTTTTCTAATGATTCTAAAGAAGCTAAAAAATATGGATTAAAACATGCGACATTTGAATCATATTTAGATGCTTTAGAAATGAAAAAACATAATTTAAAATTAAGTAAAAAAGTTATGCTTAGCTGTAATGATAAAGAATTAAAGATTGTATCTAAGATGTTTAAATATTTAGCGCTTGATTTGTTTAATAATAAATACATTGATGAATTAAGTTATTATAATGGTGTTAAAGATATGCGCTTTGTTTATTCGTTACTTGCTTCACCATTAAAAATTAAAAAAATATTATTTATGGCTTTTGCTCATAATACTCCATTAAACGCTATGAGTGATCCATTAAATGTTAAAAAATTAGAAAAATATGACATTTTTAATGAAAAACATAACAAATGGCTTAATGCCACAAACGGAAATATGCGTTTTGAATCATTCTTTGATTTATATGAAAATGCTAAAGTAGATGCTTCAAAAGTTTGTTATATAATAGATAAATTTAATAAAAATGAAGATGTAAAAGATAATCTTACTAAATTCACTTATGAAATTAATCATGATGGATTTAAAGTAGGTAGTGAAAAGAAATATTTTAAATTAAAAATTTAATTAAGTAGGAGACAAAATGGCGAAAATAGAATTAGATAACCTTATTAATACCCGTGATTTAGGCGGAATAATTACTAAGGATGGACATAGAATCAAACCGCACAAGCTTATTAGAAGTGGGCAGCTTTTCTTTGCGAGTGTAAAAGATAAAGATACATTAGTAAATGAATATAATCTTTCTTTAGTAGTGGATTTCCGTTCTAGTGCGGAAAAAGAAGAAAAACCAGATCCAAAAATGCCAGGCGTTAAATATGTTTTTAACCCAATTATGAAAGAAATTACTAAAGGAATTACCCGTGATAAGAAATCGGATAATGATACTGTAAAAATGATTGTCTTAGATATGGCTAATGATGTTAAACGTGCTGAAAAATATATGGAAGATATTTATGAAAGCATTATTAATAGTGATTACGCTTTAAATCAATATGCTAACTTTATTGATTTATTAATTGGAAACGAAAATGGTGCAAGTTTATGGCATTGTACGGCTGGTAAAGATCGTGCAGGATTTGCAACTTTCTTAGTATTAGAATGCTTAGGTGTTGATAAAGAAACAATCATTCAAGATTATTTATTAACTAATGAATATACAAAAAAAGATGTTAATAAAATGATTGAAGATATTAAAAAAGATTATGATTATCCTTTAATTGATCAAGTTGTAAAAGCATTGTTTGGCATTAAAAGAGAATATTTAGAAAATATTTATGACTTAATTGATAAAGAATATGGTAGTATGCATAATTTTTTATATAGTAAAATCGGTTTAACTGATGCAAAAATTAATAAAATGCGTAAAATGTTTCTTGACTAAGCAAAAAATGCTTTACTTTTGCTAATATTATGTGTAGAATAGTCTATGCATGGCGGACATGGTGAAGTGGTTAACACATCTGGCTGTGAACCAGACATTCGTCAGTTCGATTCTGATTGTCCGCCCCATTATTGATGAAATGTCCCCCAAAATTTTGCCCAAATAGGGTAAAATGAAAAGGAGGATTTT
>URQK01000113.1 GCA_900549975.1 uncultured Mollicutes bacterium | reverse complement strand
TTAGTAAATAAATAGTTAAATAAATTATGTGGAAAAGTTTAATTTTCAGCGATTATATCAAACTTATTTAAAAATCAAAGTGTCGATATAATCGTGCTTTTTAGTCTATTTGGTTAACATAATATACATTATGCGAAGTGCTATTACTAAGAAAATAAGGCGCTTTTTTTGTAAAACTTTGTCAGTACTCGTCAAATTAACTACTTCTAATAAAACTTATCATGGTATAAGCACTTAAATATTATTGATGTTTAATTTCGTTATATCACTAATCAAATAATCTTTACTAATACGATTAATTAACAATCTCTATCATTTAATAAGAAAAACAACTATTTAAGAAATTAATTTAGCTACTACTATTCTTAGGTTATAAAGCCATTTACTAATACAAAATAAAAAGCCACTGCTACTGATTAGCAATGACTTAGTATTTATTAACTTATTGACTATTTGTTTAAATAATAACTCATACAAGCATTTGTTAACTTATCATTGATGTTTGCGTTTTTGCTTAGTAAGTATTCTCTATTAGCTTCTAGTACTTTTATAAATCCAGTTTCATAATTTTTAATACATTCTTTAATGAGCATAGATGAATCAAATCCTCTTGTAGGTTCAATCTTATCAGATGCATAAACTACTTTAGCAATATTTCCCATATTAGAGTTACCGGTACAATGATATTTAATCGCTTCTACTATTTCAATATTAGAAACACCAAATTCTTTTTTTGCTAAATAAGAGCCAACAAACTGGTGATAAGCATAATGCGGTAAATCCATATACTCTTTAAAATAAGTTTGCATTATCTTTAAAGACTCTTCTTCTTTTATATCTTTACCAATATCATGAAGTAAAGCCGCTTTAAATACATTGAGTTTGTTTAATTTGTTTGATTTAGCTATTTCTAAGGCTAATAGAGCGACTTCTACTGAATGGTCATATCGATGAACACTTAGAAAGTTTTGAGCCTTAGAAGCGTAATATAAGCGATTATCAAGCATATATCTTAAAACGTTCTTATTTACCTCTATGGATTTAAATTCTCTTACCATCGTTGAAGAGATATTATAATATGGTCCTTCTACTATTTGGACATGATACTTAATAATATTTTCTTCATTAAGCTTTTGATTATCTTTACGATTATAGGCTATCAAATGAGCAAGATTAGCAAGTTCATCAATTTTATACCAATCATGCAACTTATTAACCTGATCGTAGCCTATAAGAAAAAATATCTCATCATTAGGAAACTTATTTTTAAAATACTTAACTGTATCAATTGAATAATTAATCTCCTTATCAGAATCTAATTCATAAGTATCGATATCAAAACCTTTAATACCTTCAATAGCGAGTTTTAGCATATTTAAGCGATCTTTAGAACTTACATTAGGTGTTTTCCAACGAGGTGAGGCCGCAAGTTCAAAATAGACCTTATCTATTTGTAGGTTCTTCTTAACTTTGTTAGCTACTTTAATATGGCCATTATGAATAGGATCAAAACTTCCACCAAAAATTAATATACGACTCATTTTATTTACCTAATTCAATAATTGTTTTATTAGGATTTTTACGGTACAAGACAATCATATGTCCAATGATTTGTACTACTTCTGCTTTTAAAGCACCCGCTAAATCTAAGGCAAGTTCACGAATTGGGGAAGCAACGGTATTTAAAACACTGATTTTAACTAGTTCTCTGGCGGTTAAAGCCTTGTCTAGCATATCAATAGTATTGTCGCTAATTTCGTTCTTTCCAATTTGATATAAGGCATTTTCAGTCATAGCGATTGATTTTAATTGTCTTTTTTGTTTTTGTGTTAACATATTTTTACTCTCACTTCTTTAAAATTTGGCATCACGATGTGATACATCGATGATTTTAGGGGCATAAACTTTAATTTTTTGTTTATTACCTTTATATGATATCCAGCATAAGCCAGATATTATAATGTCTTGTTTTGTATCATTGGTTTCATTAATTGTTCTAGCAACTAGTTTACCGCTAGTCTCACTTATTGGTTTAATCTTCTTTTTAGCAATAAGCGATTTTTCTAAATCAGTTACTTTATCAATACGTCCGCGGTGAACATCAATACCATTTGCACAATAAATAGTAAATCCTGTACGAGGGCCATCCACTAATTCGACACGTGCTAAATTACCAATCATAAACATATTTCCTTTATTCATTTGGAAAGTAATAGGTTTAATCTCCTTAGTTGGAGTAATTAGTTTAATAATATCTTTTTCAACTATAGAAATCATTGAATGAGATACATCAATACCCGGAGTATCAAAAATTGTCTCACGTGTACCAATAGGAATAGAAATTACTCTACTAGTTGTACCTGGATAACAAGACGTGGTAATTGGACGATTAGTAACGTTAATATAATTCTTAATAAACTTATTAATAAATGTTGATTTGCCTGATGATGAAGCACCAATTACGTAAATATCTTTATCATAAGCATATTTATTAAAAGCATTACGAACTTGGTCAATATTATAGTTTTTTCTTGCTGACATAATAATAACTTCTTTAGCAATTAAGCCTGCTTCTTTTGCTCTTTTATAAATATAATTACAAATATCATCATCTTTAAATGATTTTGGTAAGACATCACGCTTATTGGCAAGTAAAATAACCGTTGATCCTTTAATTGCTGCATTCACAGAGTCATTAAATGTTGCCTCTAAATTAAATAAGTCAACAACATAAGCAAATACTGCTTTTTTTCTTTTAGCATCGTAAAGAATCTTGGTTAATGTATCCGAAGGCATAAAATCAGTATTATCTTCACTATAATGTTGCATTCTAAAACAGCGACGACACAAATTCATCGTATTACGTTTATACACTTCTTCTGGTATATAACCAGGTTTACGTGGATCAGTAAACTGTAATACCTCACCGCATCCTTCACAAATACGAACATCTTTACTTTGTTTAGTCACCATATTAAATTACCTCCCAGCTTTTTAATAATTTATGTTTTTTTAAATGTCGACGAATTGGTCGATCAATCAAACGATTAAAATGTGTCGTCCATTGGTCTTCTTTGACAATCGGATCACATAATAAACAAAATATCTTTGCTTTCTTTGCCATTCTGATGTCAGTTACTAATTGATCACCAACAACAATCGTTTCATTTTTAGAAATATTGTTTTCATTCATAAACTTTAAAAGTCGCTTAGTAAATGGCTTACGGGTTGAAAACAAATAACGCACTCCTAATTTACTAGCGTAAGGATTAACACGTCTTTCTTTGTTATTAGAAATAATAATCATCTCAATGTTATGAATTGCTAATGCTTCTTTTAACATTATTACCCGTGTTGAAGGAGAGCTTGCTTTATAACTATCAAGAGTGTTATCTAAATCAACTAGAATAGTTTTAAAATTATGCTTGATAAAAAAATTGATATCAACATCAAATATACTTTTAGCATAAGCATCAGGGATATACTTT
>URQK01000112.1 GCA_900549975.1 uncultured Mollicutes bacterium | reverse complement strand
TAATTGTATAGATAAAGTCTTGCAATTTTGATTTATCTTTTAATTCCAAATGAATTTCAAAGTGATTTGACTTATCTTTTAAAAATACTTCAAGTGCAGGTAAGACGGCTAAAATAAGAATTAATACAATTGCAAGTATTAAAGCAACTAAGTAAAATCCAAGACCAATAACTAGTCCAAGTATTTCACAAAGCCATAATCCCGCAGAAGTGGTTAAACCTTTAATTTGCTTTTTAGATGAAAATAATATGGAATTGCCACTAATGATTACTGTACCAATAATCGCCGCGGTAGAAAATAAATAAAGTCTATAGTTTTCATCAACTAGAGATGAATCAATAATTGCAGAAACTGCTCCCATTAAAGTAACAAGAATAAATGTTCTTAATCCTGCGGAATGTCTCTTGCTTGATCTTTCGCAACCTATTATGGCTCCAATAATTACCGCAACTGCAATACGAAAAATAATCGAAAATACATTAATATCAATCGACCAATTACCCATTAATTTTGCAAGCGGGTCAATAAATTTGACTAAAAAATTCATAAATTTTTACCTCCTATCGTTTATTTATGAATCGGCGATAATTGTTATTGTTATCAGCCGTATAAAACAATTCTTCTGATGCTTCAACAAATGCTTTTTCTTCTTCAGACATTTCATTTTGAGTATGTTCAGGAAGAGTTGATTGGATGTCTTTTATTTGTCTTATTAAATCATCAATTTTATTTTTAGCTTCAATATGTTCTTTAGTTTCTTGAGGTTGCTCTGTAATAACTAAATTTTTATTATTAGGATCATAAGATTTAGATAAATATAATGACAATTTAGCACAAGCAGGTCCAATTAATTCATAAAGAACACTAGATGCTAAAATAATAGTTTCAAGGGCGGCACCAACTTCTCCACCAATTGTTCTTGCTCCCATAGCGGCTAACCCTATGGCAACACCTGCTTGTGGAATAAGTGCTAATCCTAAATAATTTCGGACTTTTTTATCTTTTTTAACGATTAAAGAACCTAAATATGCTCCGCCATATTTACCAACAATACGTACAAAGAAATAAACGACACCAATAACAATAATTGGCACACTTCCAATTGCGGATGATGAAACTAAGGCTTTTAAATCAAATGATACACCAGATCTTACAAAGAATAATAATAAGATTGGTGGAGTAAAGTAATTTAGTTGCTTAAATAATTTATCATCGTTAGTGATATTTATATAGATTGTGGACATACACATACAACCAAGTAAAGGTGAAACATCCACTAAAGAACATAGGCCACAATACGTAAATAATAAAGCGATAGATATAATTAAACGATTATCTTTCGAACGATTTTTAGGCATTAATAATTTCATTAAAAATCCAAATAATCCGCCAACAACTAGTGCTGCTAGATTTATTAAAATCGGTTTAATAACACTAATAAAACTAAATGAGCCAGCAATAGAAGCCATAGCAATAGATATTGCTACACTATAAGCAATTAATCCAACGACATCATCTAAAGCTACTACTTGAAGTAATGTATCGACAAAATCCCCTTTAGAATTAGTTTGTCTAATTGTCATCATTGTCGATGCTGGTGCTGTCGCAGCGGCTAAAGCACCTAATACAATGGAAAAAGGTAAAGCTAAATGCATAATAAAGTAAGATACAATGAATACCAATATTGAGGCTAGTAATGCTTCAAAAACAGTAATTACAACTACTTTGCCGCCATTCTTTTTTAATGTGTCAAATCGAAAAAATTCACCAGTACTAAAGGCAATAAATGCTAAAGATACATCAGCAAGAAAACTAGTATTAGTTACAAAATTTGTTGGAATAAGATTTAGACAATATGGTCCTATCAGTATTCCAGCGACAATATAAGCAGTAACATTTGGTAGTTTTATTAATTTGGTTAATCGTGTTAATAAAAAACCAGCAAATAGCATGATTGCAATTGATATAATCGTGATGCTAACAGGTGAAGTAATACCTAATTTATCATAAATAGTCATAATGTACCTCCTTATTAAACGCTAATATATTTTCGTAACTTGCAAGAAATAATAAACTAATCGACCAATAAAAATTAAAGAAATATGTTAATAGCAAAAATAAAATAGCAATTGATTTATAAATTGATAGTTTGTTAAGTAAATCAAATTTTTTTAAACATAAAACAAAACCAATAGAATTTAATGCAAGTACTAGAAATGCATTTCTTAAAAAATGATTTCCGATATCAATTCCTGCTAATATAAGAATTAAAAGAAATAATAAGGTGATATTAGATATTATTAATCCATTAAGACCGAATTCTTTATAACTAATACCAAGTATTTCTTCATAATCAATATACTTATTAGCAATTCCAATTTGCTTACAAAATAGTTCGTTACTTTTAAAACCATGATGCCATAAATTATATTTTATTAAAGCTAATTGAAATGTTTTGGAATTTAACATAATTTTTTCTCCTTCCTTTTTTGATTGATTATCAACGTCTAATACTATATACTTAATTTTAGATAAAGAAAAATTATTTATTTATTTGTAATGATAAAAAATATTTATAGTAGGAGAAAAATATATGATTGATAACAAATTAGTAACACTTATAACTTTAGCGGAAACAAAAAACTTCACACGTGCAGCAAATGAACTAATTATGACGCAACCTGCTGTAAGCCATCACATCCAGCAATTAGAAGAAGAGTTTGATACAAAACTAGTAATTCGTAAGAAAAACGAGGTTTTACTTACCGAAGAAGGAAAAGTTGTAGTGGAATATGCTAAAAAAATTATGTCGCTATATGACAAAATCAAAGTCGAAATCAAAGACTTAAAGAAGAGCACCACTAACTTAAGAATAGGAATTACCCACACATCAGAGAGTAATTTTATGATGGTTGTTTTAGCTAAATGTAGTAATGAAATCGATAATTTAAACATAACGGTAATTACTGACACCATAAAAAATCTTTATAGTAAATTAGATAATTTTGAGATTGACTTAGCGATTATTGAAGAAAAGGCGAATCCTTTAAAATATAAATCATTACTTTTAGATACCGATTATCTGGTTTGTATTCTTTCAAAAGATAATCGTTTAGCGAAACTCTCCATGATTACCATTAATGATTTAAAGAAAGAAAAGATGATATTACGTCTTCCAGGATCCGCTACAAGAACCCAGTTTCATTCTACTTTAATTGCTATGAATGAAAGTGTAGAAGATTTTAATGTCGTCTTAGAAGTTGATAACATTGCCACCATTAAAGACTTAGTAAGAAAGAACCTAGGCGTATCGATTTTAGCTAGAAGTGCATGTTTAGATGAAATTAAGAAAAATAAACTAATCGCTCTTCCCATTGAAAATTTAAGTATGATCCGTGAAACCAATATTGTTTATAATGATTCATTTAATGCGATTTCCATTCTTCAAGAGATTTATCGAATCTATCAAGAGACTAAACAAACGACATTATAAAAAAAGTCAAGAGTTTTTTGCT
>URQK01000111.1 GCA_900549975.1 uncultured Mollicutes bacterium | reverse complement strand
AATGCGCGCAAAATATCAAATTTCATTCAACAAATTAAATTTTAAATTCACTTTATTCGACATTTTATTACTTATATATATTAGATAATATAGACGGTGATAAAATGAATTTCTATCTAGATTTAAGTATTATTACCCATATCTTAATGATGTTATTTGCGCTTACCTTTGTTAATGCCGTAAATGAAAGCCGTTTAAAAATCTCAGGTATATGCAAATTCATTGTTTTTGTAACCCCGACAATATTAACGTTATATTGTCCGACTTGGTTAGCAATATTACTAATGATATTTGTTCCAATGATAATGTTCATTTTATTCTTTAAGAGCCGATTTATTGTTCCTTTTATAGCTTATTTATTTAGTTATTATTATGAAGCATTTATCATGACTCTTTTATCACCAAATGTAAGATTTATTAAGTTAGTTTTAGCGGTTTTAGAAGTTGATGGTCTAATAAGTTTAATCAGTGTGCCAATATCATTTTTAGCCTTGAAACTTGTCTCAATTTTGGTAGATCAACTCTATCATTTAGGCAACTACAAGATAAAATTTATATTGCGTTTTAATGAAGAAAAGGCCTTAGTAAAAGGATATTATGATACAGGTAACACCTTAAAATATAAGGGACTACCGGTAATATTTTTCAAACGAAGTTATTTTCCATTTTCCTTACCTGAAGATTTTGAAGAAATTCAATATGAAACTATATCAGGCCGAAGCGTTACCAAACTTTATAAAGCTAGTATTATGCTTGATGACAAAAAAGAAAGTAATGTTTACGTTGCTTTAATTGATGATTCACGCAACTTCTATGGCTGCGAATGTTTATTGAATGCCTATTTGGGAGTGTGATTATGTTTAAGAAGATTATTCGTTTTTTAAAAAAATTATTCCATATCAATGATTCCGTTTTTTATATAAACGGTTCAGAAAATCTTTTACCTCCTTTAAGCAAAGAGGAAGAAGAACAAGCATTACAAGAATATAAGTTAGGCTCAATAGAAGCCCGCAACAAACTAATTGAGCATAATTTACGATTAGTGGTATATGTTGCTAAAAGATATGAAAATAACATGTATGAATTAGAAGATTTGATATCAATAGGGACATTAGGATTAATCAAAGCTATTTCTACTTTTAAATGTGATAAAAATATTAAATTAGCAACTTATGCTTCAAGATGTATTGATAATGAAATATTAATGTATCTAAGAAAAAAAGCACGCATGAAAAATGAAGTGAGTTTAGATGAACCTTTAAACCGCGACAAAGAAGGAAACGAGCTTTTAATCGCCGATATATTAGCTACCGATGAAAATGAAATTAATAAAGAACTTTATGATGAAGAAACACGTATTTCTTTGCGTGAAGAAATTACTAAACTAAAGCCAAGAGAACAAGAGATATTATCACTTCGTTTCGGTTTAGATGGCAAAGAAGAATTAACACAAAAAGAAGTCGCAGAATTCTTAGGAATATCACAAAGTTATATATCAAGATTAGAGAAAAAAATCTTAAAAAAATTGAAAGTCGGTTTAAAATACTAGTTAAATGACACACTAATATAGAGGTGTCATAAACTTGGCTGAACATAAGGTAGTTCTAACGGGAGTGGATACAGGCAAGTTAGTGGCTTTATCACCGAGCAAAACAAGAGAACTTTTGATTAGTTATCGTAATGGTGATAGCTCAAAAAAAGAAGAATTAATTATGGGAAATTTAAAACTAGTTTTATCACTAGTCAATAAATTTTCTAAACGTGTTGATAACATGGATGACGTGTTTCAAATTGGAGTAATTGGTTTGATGAAAGCAATTGATAATTTTGACTTAACGCAAGAAGTCAAATTTTCAACTTATGCTGTCCCAATGATTCTAGGAGAAATTAAGCGTTATCTACGTGATAATTCTTTTTTACGCGTATCACGTCAATTAAAAGATCGAGCGTATCAAGCGATGAAAGTAAAAGAAGAGTATATTGCAAAATATCAAAAAGAACCATCAAATGAAGAAATTGCTCGCATACTTAACCTAACTAGTTTTGAAGTTATTGAAGCTTTAGAAGCTATTAACAATGTATCTTCTCTTTCAGAACCCTTATATAATGATTTTGATGAATCATTAGAACTTTCTGATACTATTAGCGCTGATCCATTTATTAATGAAAAAATTAGTAATCATCTTTCATTAGTGGAAGGTATTAAACACTTAAGTGGTATTGAAAAGAAAATTATTAAAAAAAGATATTACGATGGCTTAACACAATTTGAAATAGCTAAAGAATTTGCTATTTCGCAAGCTCAAGTATCGAGATTAGAAAAAAATGCTTTAAGAGCACTTAAAAATTATTTTTAAAGGAAAATATGTCAATAAAAAGTATATTAAAAGAGGCGCTACTACCAAATTCTAATGATAGCGATTATTTTAAAGCGCCCAAAAAGAAAGAAGAACATTTAAAAAAAGTGGCACCAATTGTTTATAATGTCACTTCATATTATGAAATTGAAAACATCGCTAGTAATTTATTTTTAAAACAAAGTATCATTGTTAACTTATCCTCGCTAGCGTTAAAAGATAAATATCGTGTTGTTGATTTCTTATCTGGTGTAATTTATTCGCTTAATGGTACAAGAACAAAATTAGAAGATAATATCTACTTATTTGCGATATCTGATTAGGAAAAACTTGACAATTGAATATTATTATTTAATAATATTTACGTAAATCGATGAAAAAGACACGTGTTTTAATGTTAACTTATTAGCGAGATGACGATTGGTGCAAGGTCATTTAAGATTATTTAAAACATATCACTTTGGAGAGATTATTCGATATGTAGAATAATACGTTAGTCGCGTTAAGACTTAATGAAGTGGCTTAGTTTTTAAGCAATTAAGGTGGTACCGCGTTTAATGACGTCCTTATGTTGGGGCGTTTTTTTATATTTAAGGAGGAAAAACAATGGAAGTAAAAAAGACTTTATTAATGCCACGTACTAATTTTGAAATGCGAGGTAATTTACCAACAAAAGAACCACGTATTTTAGAGAATTGGTCAAGTATTGATCTATATCAAAAAATGTTAGAAAAAAATAAAGGTAAGGACGAATATATGTTACATGATGGTCCTCCATACGCAAATGGAGATATGCACTGTGGACATATGCTTAATAAGTTATTAAAAGACTTTATCGTTCGTCTTAAAACTATGGAAGGTTATTACACACCTTTTATTCCTGGTTGGGATACCCATGGCTTACCAATTGAAAATGTGATTACTAAAAAAGGTATTAACCGTAAAACAACTCCACTTGCGGAATTCCGTAAGTACTGCGAAAAATATGCTCATGAACAAGTTGAAAGACAAATGGCACAAATCAAGCGCTTAGGTGTGATGGGTGATTTTGATCATCGTTATATGACTTTAACGCATGATTATGAAGCTAAACAACTTGAAGTATTTAAAGATATGGCTTTAAAAGGTTATATTTTTAAAGGCTTAAAACCAGTTTATTGGTCACCAAGTAGTGAATCCGCTCTTGCGGAAGCAGAAATTGAATATGCTGATGTTAAGTCACATGCAATTTATGTTGCTTTTAAGGTCAAAGATGGAAAAGGTTTACTTGATAATGATACAAGCTTTATCATTTGGACAACAACTCCTTGGACCATGCCTGCTAACTTAGCAATTTGTTTAAATCCTGAATTTACATATGGTGTATTTGAAACTAATAAAGGTAAATTTGTCTTCTTAAAAGAATTTGAAGAACATTTAAAAGAAGAATTAGGTTTTGAAACAATTAAATTAATCAAAGAATTTAAA
>URQK01000110.1 GCA_900549975.1 uncultured Mollicutes bacterium | reverse complement strand
AAAGCCTATCCAAGTAGTGTGCCAACTCTTTCTAGTGATAATAAAGTTATTACATATGGATATTATCCTCAAACAGTTGTTAGTGATAATGATATAATTTCCGCTCTTAACGATTTAGCGCCCATCAACGCTAATGAATGGTACTTATATGATAATGAATATTATATAAAAGAAGTAGCTAATGTTTATAATAATGAAAAATATACATTTGATAATGGAAATAGTATTATTAATGGAAATGAATATTGGTTCAAAGTCGAACCAATTAAATGGAATATTATTAATAATGCTGATGGAAACTATTACTTATTATCTTCGAAATTATTAGATGCTCATAAATTTTATGAAAATTACGAAAATAGAACGATAGATAATAATATAGTTTTACCAAATAATTATGAATATAGCGATGTTAGAAACTGGCTTAATGATAAATTCTATAGCATGGCTTTTACTGGTAATAATGAATTCATTCAAGAAAAAAGCATTGTAAATGATAAACTTGATAAAGTATTTCTACCATCAAAAGATGACTATTTAAATGTTAATTATGGATTTGATAATGATATTAATGAGCCATCTATTACACGTGAAGCAAAAACAACTGATTATGCACGTGCAAGAGGTGCTTGGTATAATACTACTTCAGATTTAAAATATAATGGATCTTATTGGACACGTTCATCTACAGATGAATATAGTTATTGTGCTTGGAATGTTAATTCAAGCGGATATTTATCTAAATACGCTATTGATGGAAATAATCATTCTATCCGTCCTGCAATCCAAATTACATTAAAAAATAATTAAACAAAATTTTACAAAGAGGATATAATTAGATTATATCTAATGGAGGAAAATATATGGATAAGAAATTAGTTTTAAAATTAATATTAGGAATTGCTTGTTTTAGTCTAATGTCTTGTAGCAAAGAGCATAATAGTACCAATGGAGGTAATTTGCATGATTCTAAAGCATGGTTTAGTGAAAAAGAATTAAGTGATAAATATTTAAGCAATCTGCCTCAACCAACCGGATGTACCGGTGAAATTAATTCATCCACTAGTTGGTTTAATGAGGGTTATTCTTTTTCACAAGTTTGTGAATCTGAAGACATTTTAAATAGTAACGCTAATACATATTTTAATTATTTTCAAACAAATTTTGCAGGTAAATTTGGAGTTGCCGCGCCATTTGCTTTGGGGAAAGACATTACATGCTACAACATTGTTAGTAAAACCGATATAGTTGATTATCATGATACAAATCCATCACCGCTTTATAAGTTTTATTATGTTTCTGATACAACAGTAGATGCTGATGGATATTTATTAGATGGTTCAGTATTTACACTTGAAATTCGCTATGAATTTTCAACTTCTGATAATTGTTATCTATTTAAGTTATTTATAGAAAAAGCCAATATAAGCCATAATGGTGTCTTTACTTATAAATATAAATTAAAATAAATACATTTTTAAATTGATAGATAAAATTAGTAAAATGTATTTGCTGTTACTAAAAACGAATATTAGTATAAATAATCATGTTTTGCACTCAATTTTATAATAAATTTGGATTTTTCTATTTCTAAAAGTGTAAATGCATCTTGTCATAATTCTAATGATTAATTTTTAAAGCTCGTTACAATATTAAAAAATCATGGAATTATATTTATTAGTATTGCAGTAATTTTGCTTTTATTTATTAAAATAAAAACTTAACTCATAATCTACGAGTTAAGTTTTTTCATTAATTATTCAACAACTTTCCAGTTGTTTGTCCATACACCACGTTCTAAATTAATACGTTTACCACAACTTGGGCAAATGATAAACCCACTATTTTCATCGCCCATTGGATAAGGTTGATGTTGAATATCGGTTTCTGTAATAGATAGTTGCGCTCTACATGCTGGACATTTAATTTTGGTTTCTTTACCTTGTTTTAAGATTTTCATAGTTGACTCCTTTTTTTACAAATTTATGTTATAACTAATTATGCTGTTATTCAAGGGAAAAGTCTTTTTTTAATTATTTAATCAAAAGTTTTAAATGTATTATAAAATAAAAGATATACTGAATATTGATTAATCAAAATCTTGATTTTTATTTGACTTTTTCGTACAATAAAATTAAGGAATATTATTAATGAAATTAAATGAATTTGATTTAAGCAAATCAATAAAAGAAGATAATAATTTCAGCGAATTTAAACCATTTAAAGCTGAAAATTATTTTCCTAATGAACGACATGATTATTCAAAAGATTTTAAAGTCAACGAATCATTTGAAAATAATATTGATATTAATAGTACCAAGCATAATCCTAATATTTCTAATAATAAAGAACAATTAAAAGAAATAGAAAAACTAACAAATAATATCCAAAACATTGGAAAGGCAATTACCACACATTCATCAGTTATTTTAACTTCTGCAGTTGCGGTTATTTCTGCTTCTTTAGTTGGCGTAATACCAACAATAAACATATTTAATAATGAAGCAAAAATACTTACAAATTCAATAATTAATAAACCTTTAGTTAATCAAATAGTGGCGGAAGGTAAGATTATAAATGTTGACTTTAATTATCGTTATTTTGTTTTAATAGATCAATATATCAATGATGAATTAATTGAAATGGATGGTATTTGTGATTTAGAAATAAATAACAATCATTTTTCTTTTAATACATTTGCTTATTATGGGATTACTTCTTACCAATATGATATTTTTACCAATATTTTGTACAAAACCTTGGCATATAAAAGTTTCATTTGTTTCTAAAGCTATATATTCTACATCCATCTTATAGCGCGACATATGAAAAAGTTAGTCCTAAAGATGCTAAATATACCTTTAATGATGATGGGTCAATTACCGCTCACATTGATACTAATTTTACTAGTGAATTTGATTATGCATACCTTTATGGGATTAATGTTCTAGATAGTGATGGGAATATTATAAGTAATTATATTGGAAATGATAAAAGTATTGATTTAATTATACCAAGCACAGGTCAAATTTATTTTCAATATATGGATATCGGCAATTTTGCTGATGATTATCATGTATATAATAATTACATGGCCACTGATTATAGCGTAATTGAACTTCCTTTAGTAACACTAAGTGATGAATTTGATTTTGATGGTGAACACTTTATATTATTTTTAAATATAGACACTATTTATGATGTTAGTTACTTAAGCGTGGATTTAGAATTAACTAATCAAAATCAAACTGTAACCAAACATATTGATAACGCTATTGAAAAAATACGAATAGTGCTTGATGAGTTTGATGGTGAAATAGGGGAATTATTAGTTAAAGGCACATTCAATTTTAAAGATGAAATGATTGATAGATATCCACATTCAATCAATATATTGTCAAAAACATTTAATTTAAGTTATAAATTTGATGTAACTAATGTCATGGTTGAAAGTTATGAAAGTAAGGACCAATTACCAGTAACATTTAACTTTGATTATTTATTGCCTATTAACTATCAAATTAACATTAAAGATGATATGGATTTAATAAATGAGACAATGAGGTTAACTAATGAATATTATCTAACTAAAGTTAATTCTGGCGATGGAGCAAATTTAAGCGTATCGATTTTAGATAATCTAGGAGAAGTTTGGAATGAACCATTTTCATACCACATCTTAAGCGCTGATGAGATTAATAATTTAAATAACGAACCACTTAATTATGTGAAAGTGAATCCAGAAGATAGTACTGTTACTTATAATGATGATGGGACAATCAATATATATAGAAATATTAATTTTGCAACGAATTCTTCAAATATTTATTATGATGCATTTATATATAGTGAAGAAAATATAGA
>URQK01000109.1 GCA_900549975.1 uncultured Mollicutes bacterium | reverse complement strand
TATTACAAATATCAGAAAGACTTGGTTGATGTTGATATAGAAATGATGAAAATGGATTAAGTTCAAAAGGATATACTTTTGTAGTCAAATGAAGGCCAAAACATAATTCATTATCAAAAGAAGCAAGTTGTTTATTTAAAATACTATTATTCATATGATAAAGCAGATAAGAGACTGTTCTCCATCCTTGTTTCCTACTACTAATAAATTTTCTGACATAGTTCAAAAGCAATAGTAAACTCGGTTTATTTCCGCTTGTGAAACAAGAGTTTATTACTAATTTGTATTCTGTTTCACTTAAATTCATTAACTTATTCAAGGTTAACTTATTTTCTTTAATATATGTCATCAATGATCTATATCCTGCTGTTTTAGTATTATAAGTATAGTCTAATCTAAAAATTCTATCTAATTTTTCAAATTCACATTTTCTAATAGATACTTCATAACTCACTATGAAAAAATAAGTGGCTGCAACGCCCAAATAATTTATTATTTTTGTAACTATTTTTGCTTTTATGCAATAATTTGGAAAAATATCTAATAGAGAAAAAGCAGAAAATCTGTCAAATTTCGTTATATTATCATTCGCATTTGTCAATGTATATTCATAAAACAAAACGTCATCAATAAATATTATTTTTTTCTTTTGAACATAGTATCGTTCATATTTTATTAAATTAGGTTGCAGATCCAATCCATTAAATCCATTAATTATCTTTTTGTAATAGTTAAAAAAAGAGTTATCTAAATCAATAGGATATTTCTCTAAATTATCTAGTATTTTTATATTAAATTCATCGGCAAACAATTTCTTAATTCTAATCAAAAAATAAAAATACTTTTGTATCAATCTTTCAGCATACTCACCATAAATAGATTGATGTCCAATAGACGAATTCAGGCAATCTAAAAATTCGCTTAAAAAATTATATTTTGAATTAGCCTTACAAAAAGAATTTGCTTGTTCCTCTTCTTTGTATCTTTTATCAAATATTTCAGGGGATTTAACCTCTCTAATATAACACTGCAAGTTTTGAACAAAATGCCGTAAAGATACAATTATATTCTCCGCTACTTCTTTTCGTTCTTTTTCATCTACTTGTGATAACGCCGACACAATGTGTTGATCTTCTTTCTTAATAGTATAAAGCCAATAATCTTTATCATGATGTTCAAACATTTTTTTCCTCCGTAAACATATAGCTCAATGTAATTTTACTATAGTAGTAAATTGTATTTTTTTTATTTTTCAAAAGCGAAATAATGTCTCAATAGTATTTTTTTATTAATAATACTCAAGTTCTAATAGCTAATTATTTGTTAATATTAAAATCAAACCAATATTCTTCTGGAACAGCATTATCTAGTTCAATATCAAATAATAATGTATTATGTTTTATATCATTTTCTGTTGTAAATGATTCTCTTGGATTAACAAATTTTCCAGTTCCAAAATAAGTAAAAGGTAAAACAATACCATCTTCTTCTTTTATCTTTCTAACAAACAAATGAACTTTTTTAGTTGCTAATAATTTAGGCCCATCTCCAGTTGTAAATGTTGTATTTTTAACACTTTCCCATTGAAATAAAGAAGGTGTTAGAAACTTATCTTTATAATTTAATCGTTCTTCTACAAATGCATCTTTCTTTAAAGTAACATAACAGTAAGTTTCATTATTTATAGTATCAAACTCCGTACCTCTCATATATGGAGAAAAACTACGTAGTTTAACCATTTGTATTTGTTCAGAATAATAATTACCATACAATTTGAAATTACCTTCATAATCACCAAATTCAATATCATAACGTTCTAAACCATAAGATATTATATCGTTAATAAAATCTATAAACACATCACTAGTTTGAATGATTAACTCATTATTATCATTTATAATATTAAACTGCTTTAGGTGTTTTAAAGCATGATTTAAAGTATCTTTTGTAACTTTAGAATTATAATTTATCAATTCATCAATATTAAGACCATTATTTAATAATTGATTAACGATTATATACTCATCAACACGAACAAGTGGTAATAATTCTGATAAATTATCTATCATTTTAATTTGTTCTTTATTAAAGACAGGTAATGATTGTTCACCTATTTTTTGTAAGAATGTATAATAGCTATTATTTTTATTAGACATACTTGATTTGATAAATCTTAATAAATCTGGTGCACAATCATTATTTAAATAATCAATATGTAAAGGATAAGTATCCTTTTTCAAATATTTTTTAAAGTTTTCATAATCGGTTGCTAATATTGTTTTAGTATTAAAATTAGTGGATCTAACATAATCAATAATTTCTTCTTTTGATAATGCATCGATATGAATTTCTACTCCAGGAATATTTAAAGCAACAAAATCATTTCTAATCATATCAACCAAGTATTGTTTTTCCATAATTGTGGATTGGCCTAATGTTCCTAAAGCCATAGCAATCTGCACTGATCTATTATAATTATTACCTATAAAGTCTAGTATAGTAACATATGGTTTTCCATCAGCTTTTCTTAAACCTCTTCCTAATTGTTGTAAAAATATCGTTTGAGATTCAGTTGGTCTTAAGAATAAAACCATATTAACTTTAGGAATATCGACACCTTCATTTAATATATCAACAGCGCATATAATCTCTAGTGGATTAGAATCATCTTGTAAATCATTAAATGCTTTTATTCTTTGTCCTAAATCATTCGAACCAGTTAAAGCAACTGCGTTATATCCAGATTCATTAAACTCTTCTGCCATTAGTTGTGCATGTGAAATTGATGTGCAAAACGCTAATGCTTTTAGCTTTTGATTAGGACGATGTTTTTCTATTTCTTGAGAGATAAAATCAATATTTTCTACTCTTGCTATTTCTTTAGCAATAATTGAATTATCTTTTCCACCATAATTTACTAAACTATCTCTAATTCCATAATAATGGAATGGAACGACTAGTTCATTAATAATTGCATCTCTTAGTCTTAATTCATAAGGAACATTCTTATCAAACATACCAAAAACATCTTGATTATCCATACGTTCTGGTGTTGCAGTAATACCAAGCATAAATC
The DNA here is from genome assembly GCA_900549975.1 of uncultured Mollicutes bacterium. Taxonomy (GTDB): domain Bacteria; phylum Bacillota_I; class Bacilli_A; order RFN20; family CAG-826; genus RUG131. The sequence goes on along the minus strand of URQK01000109.1, from coordinate 901 downwards.
CAGGTTTAAAGTAATTCATTATTGCTTGATAACTTGCTGCAGCGGCATGGTGACATTCATCAAAGACAATATAATCAAATTCTTTTGGATCAAATTCGCTTAAATGTTGTGATAACATAATATTAGAAGCAAAAACAAAGTCAGCATCTAAGTCTTTATGATTACCAACATATAATCCATATGTTTTTTCAGCACCAAATACTTTCATAAAAGTATCTCTTGCATCAAGTAATATTTTATCTCTATGAACTATAAAAAGTACTCTTTTTGCATCATAATTTCTTGCATCAAAAGCAGCAAGAAATGTTTTACCCGATCCTGTAGCGGAAACCACAAGCGCTTTAGTCATTCCCATATCTCGGTATCTTCTTAATTCCTTTAATGCTTTTCTTTGCATAATATTTGGCTTTACAACCAAGTTTACTGGATCAAATACATCCATATCCCATTTATCAATGGCATAATCCATTTGCATTTGATATTGCTTAATAATATCTTCATTTAATAATTTAGTTTTATTCCAAAAATCTTCAAATTCTTTAGATGCTTCTTCAGCAGAATCCATTTTACTATCTGAATTTAAAGCAATATTCCACTCCATATTTTTAAGTAAAGCAAATCGAGTAATATTTGATGAGCCAATAATTAATTCTTGAGTATTGTCAAATGTAAACAAATATCCTTTAGTATGAAATCCATTATCGCCAAAACAATTAAAGTCAATATGGCATTCAAAATTAGGATATTTTTTCATCCAGTTATAAAAAGTTCTTAAAGACGCTATATCGGTAAAATCTTTATATGTTGAAGTGATTATTCTTCCTTTAACTCCTCTAATAAGAGCTTCTTCCATTCCGTTTTGGCAGATGATCTTTGCAAGTTCGGCAACAAGACAGGAACG
>URQK01000108.1 GCA_900549975.1 uncultured Mollicutes bacterium | reverse complement strand
TGTATAAATTGGTCCAAAAAACAAATACCAAAACGAAAATCGTGCTGGATATAAATGTTGTTTCTTTTTACTATCAACCAATTTTACAAACATAAATTGTAAATATCCCTTTCCATTTCTTATAAAACTTCAAAACATATAAAAAATTATATATTTCTCTTAAATTATAACAACTTTAAGCAAAAATAAAAGAGCCATATTTGCAATGACTCTTAAACAATTACTATTTACGTAATCCTAATTTGCCGATAAGAGCAACGTATCTTTCTTTATCCTTTTTAGCAAGATAATCAAGAAGATTTCTTCTCTTACCAACTAACTTTAATAAACCACGTCTACTGTGGTGATCTTTCTTATGAACTTTTAAGTGAGCTGTTAAAGCATTGATTTGTTCAGTAAGAATAGCAACTTGTACTTCAGTAGAACCTGTGTCTTTTTCATCGCGTCCATAAGTTTTTACTAATTCTGCGACTTTTTCAGTTGTTAGTGCCATTTAAGTTTCCTCCTTTATTTATTGTCCGGCTTAATCCAAGAAAAACGATGAGGATTCGTTATTCGTAGAATAAGTTACGAAATTAGTTTACACAATTAGTTGTTAAATAGCAACAAATATTTTACTTTTTTTCATATATCTTAGTCTAAAATAAACCACGTAAGCTTTTATATATATTAGTATCTTCAACTTGTTGATAAACCGCTAGTGGATTACATTTTTCATCAATAAATAGGATAGTTTTATTATGATCAATTAATTCCATTATTTTACCATCTTTTATGTCTTTAGCGGTCCTCTCATCTACTGTTATGGTATCCATATTTTTTAGTGCTTCATATGAATTAATAATATTTTCTTTTTTTACACTACGAATTGTTTTTGCTTGTTTTAAAGAAAAATTTCCTACTCGAGTACGTTTTAAACTAATAAGATGCCCAACTGTTCCAAGTTTTTCGGCAAATTGTTCACCAAATGTACGCACATATGTTCCTTTTGAGCAATCAAGAGAGAACTTAATTAAATTGTCTTTAATCGATATTAGACGCACTTTTATTATTTCAATAGTGCGAATTTTACGGTCAATTTCAATATTAGATCTAGCTAATTTATATAGTGGAATACCTTTATATTTTACTGCCGAATACATCGGAGGAAGTTGATTTAATTTTCCAACAAAAGAATGCAAAATTCTCGAAACTTCTTTTTTGTTTAATTCTGGAACTTCTTTTCTTTCAATTACTTCGCCATCTAAATCTAAGGTATTAGTTTTTTCACCTAATTTTAACGTTGCAATATAATGCTTATCTTCTTTTTCTAAAAATGGTGCGACTTTGGTTGCTTTGCCCATTACTACCACTAATAAACCCGTTGCAAAAGGATCTAGAGTGCCAACATGTCCAACTTTCTTAAAGCGGAACTTTCGCATTAAGCTATTACATACATCTCTAGACGTAACTCCAGCAGGTTTATTTATTAAAAATAATCCATCCATAATATCGCATTTCTCCAACCATTATTATAATATAAAATACTAAAATGACAATTAAAATTCAACGAAAAAACGGCCAATACTGACCGTTAAATTTTCTTTTTATGTTCTATAGCTTCTTTTTCACGCGCTAAGGAAGCCTCTAATTTTTGGGCACGTTCATAAGTATCATCGATTATAAATGCAAGCTCGGGAACTTTGTAAATATCTAATCTTTTTGCTAATTCACTACGAATAAAGCCTTTACAACGATTAAGTGCTTCAAGTCTTTTTTCTTTATCACCTTTACCCAAAAATGAAACATAAATCTTAGCAAATGAGTTATCACTATTAACAATTGCTTCAGTAACACTTACAAATCCTACTGAAGAGTTTTTTAATTCAAATTGTAAAATTTCCGAAACATTCTTTTGAATCAACGAGTGAATACGTTCATTACGATTAGCCATAATTATTTTTTCTCCTCAACCATTTCGTAGCCTTCAACTATATCTCCTTCTTTGATATCATTAAAGTTTTCAATAGTTAAGCCACATTCATAGTTTTCCGCAACTTCTTTAGCATCATTTTGGAAACGTTTTAAGGAATTAAGTTTACCTTCATAAATAACTACGCCATCACGCATTAAACGACATAATGAATCTCTTTTTATAACACCATTAGTGACCATACAACCAGCAATTTTACCAATTTTACTAGCAACAATTACTTTACGAATTTCTGCTTGACCAGTAATATGTTCCTTATATGTTGGTTTTAATAAACCTTTCATAGCGGCTTCTACTTCTTCAGTTAGATGGTAAATAATAGTATGCAAACGGATATCAACTTTAGCTTCTTCGGCTTTAGCACGAATTTTTGCATCCGGACGAATATTAAATCCAAAAATGATTGCATTAGATGTTGAGGCAAGTAAGACATCGGTTTCTGTAATAGCGCCAGCAGTTGAGCGTAACACATTAATTTTAACACCCTCAACTTGCAAGTTAAGTAATGCACCTTTAACTGCTTCCGCACTACCTTGATTGTCTGCTTTAATAATACAATTAATTTCCTGTATTTCACCTTCATGAATTCGATTATATAAGTCTTCTAATGTACCGCCACCAGAAGAATTACGTTCGTCAATGGTTTTAGCAAGTTTACGTTTTTCAGCAATTTCACGAGCTTGTTTTTCGGTTGGAAAAGCCATAAATTTATCACCAGCAACTGGAACTTCAGTTAAACCAATAATAGCAACTGGTGTTGATGGACCAGCTGATTTTAATTCTGCACGATGTTCATTTGTCATTTTACGAACACGACCATAAGCCGCACCAACAACAACAAAGTCACCAGCATTTAAAGTACCATTTTGTACTAATAATGTTGCTTTAGCGCCTTCGCCTTTATCAAGACGAGCTTCTAACACTGTACCTAAAGCATAACGATTAGGATTAGCCTTTAATTCAAGCATTTCAGCTAACAAAAGAACATTTTCAAGCAAATTATCAATACCAATATTTTTCTTAGCAGATATTTCACAGAAAATATTCTTACCGCCATATTCTTCTGGAATAATATCTAATTCCATTAATTCTTGTTTTACACGTTCGACATTTGCTCCTGGTTTATCGATTTTGTTAATAGCAATAATAATAGGAACCTTAGCGGCACGAGCGTGATCAATTGCTTCCTTAGTTTGTGGCATAACCCCATCATCAGCAGCAACAACAATAATAACAATATCCGTAACAGAAGCACCTCTACTTCTCATAGCGGTAAATGCTTCGTGTCCTGGAGTATCAATAAAAGTGATTTTTTTACCCTTAATTTCTTTTTGATAAGCGCCTATAGCTTGCGTAATTGCACCAGCTTCTGTGTCAACAATATTTGAATTACGAATAGTATCAATAAGTGTAGTTTTACCATGATCGACGTGACCAATGGTACCAATGTTACAATGGGGTTTCGTTCTTTCAAACTTTTCTTTAGCCATTTTTAATTATCCTCCTTTAATTCATAGGCAAAATGCCTAATACGCTTTGCGTTTATAATCACGCTATGGGCACTATTATATTGCAAGTTGAATGAATTTTCAAGTGCTTTTCTTATAATAATGCCTAGCGTTTTGCATAATTTAGATTATATTACTGGTTTTTGTTTGCAAGGACTTTGTCCTGTACATTCTTAGGAGCCTGCTGATACTTCTCAAAGAACATTGAGTAGTTACCACGACCCTGTGTAGTAGAACGAAGTTCTGTAGAATAACCAAACATTTCAGCAAGTGGTACGAATGCTTTTACAAGCTTACCGCCACCGATGTCTTCCATTCCTTCGATCTGACCACGTTTTGCATTTAAGCTTCCGATAACATCGCCCATGTATTCTTCAGGCATTGTTACTTCAACCTTCATGATAGGCTCAAGAAGAACGGCATTACCTTTCTTCATAGCATCCTTGAATGCCATAGAACCTGCAATGTGGAATGCCATTTCTGATGAATCGACTTCATGGTATGAACCATCCCATACAGTAGCATGAACACCGAGTACAGGGAATCCACCGAGGATACCAGCCTGAGCAGCTTCCTCGATACCTTCACCAACAGCTGGGATGTATTCCTTAGGAATTGCACCACCGACTACTGTAGATTCAAACTTAAATGGTTCCTCACCATTAGGATCCATTGGCTCAAACTTAACTTTACAATGACCATACTGACCACGACCACCGGACT
>URQK01000107.1 GCA_900549975.1 uncultured Mollicutes bacterium | reverse complement strand
TGTTAAGTAATCCGCGAATAATAATATTAGCTTGTGTTTTATAAAACTTTTTATCTTTAGTAATTATTTTTTCGATAAATGGATATTTTTTTAAGATATACTCATTTTCTTTAAAAAAAATATATTCTAAACTACGTGATTTTTTTCTATGTTTATTAACTTTTTCTAATTCTTCTAATATTCTCATAAAGTTCACCTATTAAGCATAAAAGATAAAACACTTAAGAAATATATAGCCGCAGTTTCACTGCGTAAAATTAGTTTTCCTAATGAAACATTTTTAAATCCAACTTCATTAGCGTAATTAACTTCGCTCTCTTCAAATCCGCCCTCTGCCCCAACTAAAATAGTAATATCTTCATTGCCTTTAATTTCACTTAATTTTTCCATCAAACTGTTATTATTTAATGATTCTTTTTCATAAGCAATATAATTGTGTTTGCCTAAATATTTTTTAATATCTTTATAATCAATTATATCTTCAAAAATAGGCATTACATTACGCTTTGATTGTTCACTAGCTTCTTTAATGATTTTGTTATAACGTATTAACTTCTTTTCTTTATCTTTTTGATCAATACGTACCACAACTCGTTTAGATACTACTCCGATAATTTTACTAACACCAATTTCTGTAGCTTTTTGAATAACTAAATCTAACTTATCGCCTTTAGGTAAACAATATAGCAAAGTTATATGCGCACTTAATTCACGATTTTCAAATATTTCGCTTATAATACTAACTTTAATTGGTTTAAAACTAACTAATTTAGCTAAATAGATATGTCCATTTAAAACAACTTCTATTTCGTCACCTTCACGAAAACGCATCACACGTTCAATATGAAAAATATCACTTTCATAAAAAGTGATGTTTTCAATATTACCAGTAACAAAATAGCGTTGCACTATTCTAATTCATCTCCGTTAGCGTCCGTAGAATTAGTTAACAAAATTACTAATCCACGAATTATATTAATAGCAAATATTAAAGCAATTATTCCTACATACGCTAATAAGACATCTAAATGAATAGCATTAGCAACAAAGTATGTAGCGATTAAAATAACAACATTGACTGCAGTTAGAATCCAAGAACTTGTGTTATAACCTAAATAACGACGACCGACACCAACTATATCTAAAAACATTGTAAATAATGCAGCTTTTTTCTTACTTTTGTAATGAAAATCAACTGTATCTAACATATCGGATATATTCATTGTTAAGTCAGATGTTCTTGATTTGCCATCGCAAGGATTTGGACATCCGCATACAGGACAAACGCTAGCTTTTGCATCTACTTTAGCGTCACAAATACGACATTTTGGCATTCTCATCCACCTCCACAAAGAAACTAATAATTATTATACATAAAATTATTAAATAATGAAACTAGGAAAAACTATTATTGAACATTTTTGCGTCTTTTTATGACTACGTATCCAATAATTGATAGCATAAATATAGATAAAACAATTAATAGTATTCCATAATTAGAATTAATTGTAGTTATAGTTCCTACATGATTATCTTCACTATTTGATTGAACATTATTAAATGCATTTTGAATATAAGCAAGGGTATCTCCAACATAGACAATACTTCCGTCGTTACCTAAAGTATCAAAAGTATAAGACAATATTTCTTTTGATAAATTATCAAATAAATATTCTTCATATGCTTCATTTAATAATACTTGATTATCTTTATTTGCAACATAATTACAAATCGACCATTCATTATTTATGTCCTTTGTTCTTACTTTTTTATAATAATAGTCTTCCAAAAATGAGTAAGTGAAAAATCCACTATCAAGATAATCATAATTAGTAACCTTGCCTTGATCTTCTTTACTTAGATTATCATATACTAAACTAGCATAATTATAAGCGTTTTCGATATTACTTAAATCCGTAGGATTTTCTCTTATGGATGAGAAAGATTTTTCAAAATCATCAATAGCATTAATAGCATTGGTAAGTGTATAGTCAGTATTAATGAATTTTTGAACATCAATTCTACCATTACCAAAATAATTACTATTTTCTAAGTCATAACAGGAACCGTATAAGGCATTAATTATACTTTCTTTTGGAGCATCTGGGTGTGCTTCTTTATATAATGCAATAGCACCTGCCACTAATGGAGAGGCAAACGATGTTCCACCCCAACTACTATCTGAATATGAATTATTAGATTTTGCATTAGCGCCATATCCTCCGCCTGGAGCAACCAAATCAATATCGCCACAGGCAACTTGATTTCCATTAGCATCTGCTTTTGTACCGCCATTTCCATAATTTGAATAAGCAGCTTTTAAATTAAAAGTGCCATCCGCTAAAGCACCGACACAAATGACATTATCATTATTCGCAGGATATGAAGCATATTCCGTATTATAGTTTCCTGCAGCAGAAACAATAATTATTCCATTATCCCACGCTTTTTTAATTGAACTAGCGTACGCAGATGGTGCATCAGTGTATCCTTTTTCACTTGTAGACGAACCATACTTAATATCGCTAACGGCATAAGATTGAATTGATAAATTAATAATGTCCGCGCCTACTTCTATTGCATATTCGATAGCGCCATTAATCCAATTTCTACTTGGAAAAACGCCTTTTTCATTAGCGCATTTAATAAATATTAATTCGGCATCTGGAGCAATACCAACTGATCCAACGCCGTTAATTTGTGATGAGATTAATGAAGCAACATGGGTGCCATGTCCTACGCTATAATCACTCAATCCTTTTAATAAATTTTCATAACTTGATACATCGTTTTTTCCGTTAGTTGTTCCAAAATTCATTGTGTGAGGTCTTTTTATTGTACTTGAGTCACTACTAGAAAAATAAGCTGACTTATTTGATATTATACAATTTCCTTCGCTATCATAAAAATCTTCATGTGACCAATTAATTCCAGTATCTATAACTGCAATTTTTGTTCCTTTTCCAGTATATGTAGTTAAAGTATCTCCAACATTCATATATTTAAATTGATTGGTGTTTTTTAATTCAACATTAGAAATACTTTCTGCATTAGTAATATTTACTTCATTATTTGTAGCAAAGCCTAATAAAGTAAAACTTGTAAACATAATTAAAGGTAAAAGTGATTTTTTCATAATTTTTTCCGTCCTTATTAATTATGATAAGTAAATAAAAAAATAGCAACATAATTGATTAGATATTTTATATCTAATTAAAAATGATGCTAAAACTATTATTTTTATTGTACTTGTTGTGCTATTAATAGAGTAGAAAAGTAAACTATATTTATACGTAATTAATTAATCAATAATTCCATACACATTGCAATTGCCTTATATCATTAAAAAGATGTATCTTAGATATATAAAAGTTAGGTGATTTTTATGATAAATATTAAATTAAATAATGGTTATGAAATGCCTATATTAGGTTTAGGAACATTCTTATCCCCAAGTGAAGAATGCTATAATGCTTGTTTATTTGCCTTGCGCCATGGATATCGTCATATTGATACTGCGCAAAATTATAAAAATGAGGAAGCGGTTGGAAAAGCCATTCGCGATAGCGGTGTTCCCCGTAACGAAATATTTATTACTTCAAAATTACAAATTACTCGATTTGGAAAAAATAATACTCGTAAAGCTGTATTTAAATCATTAAAAGATTTAGGTGTTGATTATATAGATTTATATTTAATGCATTGGCCAAGTAGCAATTATGAATTTAATTTAGAAACATATCATGCTCTAGAAGAATTAGTTAAAGAAGGTTATATTCGTTCAATTGGTGTATCAAACTTTCAAATCCATCATTTAGAGCATCTACTACCTTATGTAACTATTAAACCTGTTACTAATCAAATTGAATTACATCCGGGATTAAGTCAAGTTCCAGTTGTTAAATTTTGTGAAGATCATGATATGATTGTTACTTCTTATGGCCCATTTATGAAAGGCGAAGCATTTACTATGCCATATATTAATGAATTGGCTAAAAAGTATTCTAAAAGTCCCGCTCAGATATGCATTAGATATTTGATTGATCGTGGAATCATTGCTATTCCAAAATCAGTTCATGAAAATAGAATTAAAGAAAATTTTGATGTATTTGATTTTAAATTAACAAATAATGAAATAAATAATATTCTTAAATTAAACGAAGGAAAGCGTGTGTATTTAGATCCCGATAATAGGCCAGGAATATTAACTGAAG
>URQK01000106.1 GCA_900549975.1 uncultured Mollicutes bacterium | reverse complement strand
ACAAGATCAAAATTGCCTTTAAAATTTTCTAAGAAAGCGAATCCACTATAAAAATCGTGTATAACAAACCCTAATTTCTTTTGGTTATCAAAATCAGTAAGAAGCTTATGACAAATACTATGGTATTTTTCATCGTCTTCAACTATAGCAATTCTAATCATGGTAGCACCTCTATAATTAATATTAGACTATAAAAAAGAATTAATCAAATAAATTAAATTCTAAAAGATTCTCATTGTTGTAAACAATGAATGTTAAAAATTTTCATTACAAAAAAGCAATTAATATTATTTTTAGCTTATTTTTTTTATTTTTTATCTTTCTTTTCCCAACTATGAGAATTGCCTGTTTTATTAACATAAGATGGATCTGGTTTATCAACTTTTTTAATATAAGCGACATCATAAAGATTTCCACTCTTAACTTCAATTTTATTTTCTTTTGCTAATTTAATTTTGAATGTAAATACTTTATCTCCATCTTTTTCAATTACTTTTCCATTATGAATGAATGTAAGGTGTTTTTGATTAGAATATACGGTAATTGTCGCCTTTTTATCTATACGATTAACATATCTTTTACTAGCAATATGAACAAATGGTTCGTCTGACCAATATGCTTTATATAAATAGAAAGAATCTTTTTTAATCTTACGATCAATAGTAACTAAGCCTTTGTGATTTCTTCCTGGTTCTCCGCCTTGGTCTCTTCCATCACTAGCAAAGTCAAACATATTCCAAACATGAGTTGCCCATAAATATGGGTGTCTAGCAAAACATCTTAATAAGAATTCATGATAATGTGCTTGATATTCTTCGCTATTATCGCCAATTTTAGGATGAGAACTATGTAAGTTTGGCATACCTTCTGCACCATATTCTGAATATCCTATACAACGTTTTGGATATAATAAATGGAATAAATGAAGCCAGAAATCATTTAAGAATAAGCCGGGTACATACCAGCCTAAATAAAGATTCCAAGAAACAACATCGGTAATATGAGCAATTTTATTCATTGGTCCGCACATTGCAAAACAAGCAAGAACTGTCTTACGATTTGGATCAATTTTATGTACTAAATTATTTAAATATACATGATCCGCAATTAAATCTTTTTTATCAGCTTTAAACATTGTGATTTCATTAGAAATGCCCCAAACTGCAATAGATGGGTGATTATATTGTTGATAAATTAATTCTTTTAATTGTTGTTCAATATTACCTTTAGCATTAGGCATATATTTAGAAATATAAGGTACTTCTGCCCAAATAACTAAACCATATTTATCGCATAAATCAAGAAAGTAGTCATCATGTTGATAATGCGCTAAACGTATCGTATTTGCGCCAATATCAAGGATAAGATTCATATCTTCTTCTTGATCTTCTTTAGAAATAGCATTTCCTTTTAATAAGCGGTCTTGGTGTCGAGAAACGCCACGTAATTGGTAAGATATACCATTTAAGAAAAATCCTTTTTTAGAATCATATGTAAATGTTCTAAAGCCAAATTGGTGTGATACTTCATCTATTACTTTATCATTATCCATTAATTTTGCTTTAGCTACATATAAGTAAGGGTCTTTTTTACCATTCCATAAATGAGGATTATTAATAATAATTTCTTCTTTGTTTTTAGCAGTTTTAATTAAGTTATTATCTCCATCATAAATTTCAACTATGATATCTTTATTAGATTTTGTGAATGCTTCTACAACTACTTTACCTTCGTTATTTAAAACAACTGGATCAATTTTAATTGGTAAAGCACCAAAATAATCATAATCGAAATGATCCTTATCTAAGATAAGAAGATTAACATCACGATAAATTCCACCATAGAAAGTAAAGTCAGCTTTTTGAGGATATACTTTATCATTTTCACTGTTATCTACTAAAACCACTAATTCATTATGAGGTTTTACAAATTTAGTAATATCAAATCTAAATGCGGAATAACCACCATCATGTTTACCAACAAGTTCATCATTTAAATAAATAATTGCACTTGCGTTAACTGCTTTAAATTCTAGATAAATATCATGAGTATTAATATCTTCATTTAAGTCAAAATAATGTGTGTACTTTAAAGTACCACGATAATAATCCGCTCCGCCATCTTGGCCATCAATGCCATTCCAAGTATGCGGTAAATCGATATCATGTGTAACTTTATTTTGATCTTCGAATTTCCAACTTTTGTTAATGTTTTTAATAATTTTCATAATCATCGCTCATTTCTATAAACATAATTATAGTTTATTTATGGTAGCAATTACATTGCATTAATTTTTTCATAGTATTGCAATTTGTAAACCACTAACATTTATAAAATAATTGTTTAATTTCTTTTTTGCTTATATTATTATTTTAACATTTTTTGTATCAGAATGAATGCTTAAAAGTGTAAAATGTCCATTTATTCTTATATGTTTTTTTAATACTTTATAGAGCAATTTATTATTTAATGTGGCTTTGAAGCTAATATTGTTATCGTTCAATATTTTCTTGAATACTTTTGTTTTTATAATCCACAATGGAAAATAGAACACTATCCGATGTTTTTCATTTTTTAAAACAACTTTCACACTATTCCACCACGATTTTTATTATGTCGCCATCTGCGCTACTTATATTAACAATTTCACCAATTACACCTTGCTCTGCTAAAGAGAGCAAAGAAGCAAAATCAATATTTTTAAGCGACTCATTTCCAGATATGATATTAGTATTTGAATTATTTTCCACTAATACTTTTATGACTAATAATGGGAGATTAATACTTATTTCATCTCCATCTGCGCTTTTGATAGAAATTTTAAATAATAATTTATTTTTATCTTTGTTTTCTTCTTGTCTAACAATTTCTTTTTTTCTTCCTAATAATTCATCTATAGATGTATTAAACAAATCCGCTAGTTTAATTAGATAATCATAATCTGGTAAAGATAAATCATTTTCCCATTTGCTAACTGCTTGAACTGATACATTTAATTTTTCTCCAATATCAGCTTGTGTAAAATTATATTTTTTTCTTAATTCTACGAGTCTAGTTCCTAATGTTTCCACACTTATATCCTCCATACATCAATTATAAAAGAAAGATTTTATAAATTTAAATAGCAAATTAGTTTAATTACTCATCTATTAGTTTAATTTTTATCAACTAGCAGTTTAATCTGCATATTACACTAAATTTAATTTAAAATATCCCAATAGCCAGTCTTCCTTGCCCCCACTCTTTTTACTATATTTAATTTCATCAGTCTGTCTAAAGATCGATAAATAGTGGCTTGAGATTTTTTTAATATGGTGGCTAATTCTGGTATAGTTAAATACTTATTATCTTTAAGTGTTGATATGACTTTTTTATCAAAACTATTCGTATTATCGTTTATCTTATCATTGATTTTACCATTTAAGAAATTAACATTTCTTTCAAAAATGAAAGTAAAACCAAATTCATCATTTATATATCTATATTCCGTGCCATTTTGAGCACATAAAGTAAATGTTCTATCAAATCCCGTACCAAAAGAATCAATAAGTCCATACTTAAATAGAACGGACGCTATTAAGATATTCCTTATTTTACTTCCAACTTTGCCTGATGCAAATCGTGTTGGATTTATATTTTGAAGGATTGGACCTGGATTATATATTCTTATTGATGATTTAAAAATAGTGTATTGATTAAAATCGCCAGATTTAGCATAAGAAGCATGCGCAAAAGAATTTATAACAATTTCTCTAATTGCTCTAACTGGTATTTCTGGAATTTCTTCTCTTTTATGAGAACTATCTGAAGAATATTCTAAACGCTGAAAATACAGAGGTTATAAACACGATAAATAACATGTTGAGTACTATGTTTGTCGGTTTTGACGAGTTATTCAAATTCGTCTACTACCATTGGATGCATCAAATGAAAGAGGTACCTTTGAATTATCATTATTCAAACTTGGTTATCCCTCCCCAGATAAAAGATATATGCAAAAATATCAACAACTTACATAAAAACTTAAAGAAAGTGACCATGATCATAGATAAAAATATACATCTGAACCTGATAAAAGAAATACAATATTTCTACATACGGGGACTTATAGATGAATCGGAACTCATCAGGCTTAAAGAACAGTATCTACGCTATATGGATTTTACGGAAAAGATCATAACAAAAGGAACTGATCCTAATGGAAGCAGTTATGATATTTATCTATCCATGCT
>URQK01000105.1 GCA_900549975.1 uncultured Mollicutes bacterium | reverse complement strand
AGTGTCATATCACCAAGTTTAACTATTTATGATGATGCTTCAGTTGATTTAAAACGTATTAGAAGAAACATTGCTAGTTTAGAAAGTGATTTATCAACTAAAATTCATAATCTTGCTAAGTCCTATAGCGGTTACCTAACTGATAATACTGTTACTTTACGTAATGGACATTATGTTTTACCAGTTAAAACAATGTATAAATTTAAAGTTGAAGGTATAATTCACGATACTTCCGATTCTGGCAACACTGTTTTCGTAGAGCCTGCGAATATTGTAGAAATTAATAATAAAATTGCTTCTTTACGCATTGAAGAACAAGATGAAATAGCTCGTATTTTACGTAAACTTACTGTAGCTATATTAGATAAGAAAACGGAAGTAATTAAAAATAATAATACTTTAGGATATTTAGACTTTTTAAATGCTAAAGCGAAATACGCTATAGAAAACGATGGAGTTATTGGAAATATATCGCTTGATCGAACATTAAAACTAGTTAATGCCCGTCACCCTTTAATTAGTAAAGATAAAATTGTCGCTAATGACTTTTATTTAGATACTAATAAGCATTTATTAATTATTTCTGGCCCAAATGCTGGTGGTAAATCAGTTGCCTTAAAAACAGTCGGTTTACTAGTGGTAATGCATCAATGCGCGTTACCAGTTTTAGCTAATGAAGGTGCTTTAATTCCATTATTTAAACGAATTTATGTTGATATTGGAGATCAACAATCTCTTAATGACTCATTATCTACTTTCTCCGCTCATATGGAAAATATTATTGATATGTCGAAAAAATTAGGGGCTAAAGATTTGGTTATCATTGATGAATTAGGTACTGGTACTGATCCTAGCGAAGGAGAAGCATTAGCGAAAGCAATCTTAGATTATTTACACTTTAAACATGCTTTTGCTTTTGTCTCTTCGCACTTTATGGGTGTAAAAACATATGCTTTAGATAAAGAGTATGTTATGAATGCCTCGATGATTTTTGATGAAGCAAATTTTATGCCAACATATAAAATGCGTATCGGAATTCCTGGTAAATCTTATGGTATGGAAGTTGCATTACGTTTAGGGTTAGACCAAACAATTATTGATAAAGCAAAGAAATATTTAAAAGAAGATAACGCTAGTGAATTTTCTACTTCTTTAACTAAACTTGATGCTTTAGTTCATGAAAATGAAAAAATTAATGAAAGCATTCGTAAGCAAAAAGAACAAGTCGAAAAAAGAAATGCAGAATTAGAAAAACAAAATGCTGAATTAATGAAAAGAAAAGCAAACCTTCTTAAAGAAGTTGAAGATGAGAAAGAAGAAATGCTTGAAGAAACACAAAAGCAAATTGATGAAATTATGCATGAATTAAATAAAAAAGATTTAAAAATGCATGAAGTTATATCCGCTAAAAAACATATCGATGATTTGGGAGAAAAAGAAGTAAAAATTAAGAAAAGCAATGAAACTTTTGCTTTAAATGATTATGTTACTATTGATGATATGAATTTAAGCGGTACGATTATTCGTATTGTAAACGATAAATATACCATTCAAACTAACTTAGGTAATATTGTGGTTGGTAAAAATGATTTATCAAAATCTATTCGTCCAACAAATAAAAAGGTACGGGAAGTAAGTAATATTGATCGTAACATCATTAGCCGTTCAGTTCCTCTTGAACTAAATTTAATTGGAAAACATGTTGATGAAGCAATGAATGATTTAGAACGTTATCTTGATGATGTTGTTATTAAAGGATATAGTGAAGTACGTATTATTCATGGCTCTGGAACTGGTGCTTTAAGAAAAGCAGTTCATGAATATTTAAGTAAACAAAAATTCATCAAAAGCTTCCGTTTAGGAGGAATGGGTGAAGGCGGCGTTGGCGCTACGGTGGTGACGCTTAAATGAATGAACGAATAAAACGTGAAATAGATTTATTACCACATCGTCCTGGTTGCTATTTAATGCATAACAAAGATGGAAAAGTAATTTATGTCGGTAAAGCGAAAGACTTATTTAAACGTGTTTCGCAATACTTTTTACGCTCACAATCAGGTAAAGTATTTAAAATGGTTAGCGAAGTAGAATATTTTGAAACCATTATTACCAATAACGAAAAAGAATCTTTAATTTTAGAATGTAATTTAATACAAAAATATTATCCGCGCTATAACGTTTTACTTAAAGATGGAAAAACTTATCCTTATATTGCTTTAAAAAAAGGTAATGACCCAATGATTAAAATTGCCCGTAATCGTAAAGATAAAAATTATACATATTTTGGTCCATTTCCTAACTCAAGTGCCGCTTATGATATGGTGGATTTAGTTAATAAAATATTTCCAATTCGTAAATGTAAAACTATTCCAAGTAATGCTTGTTTATATTACCATTTACATCAATGCCTTGGACCTTGTATTAATAAAATAGATGATGAAGAACATAAAAAATTAAATAAAGATGTCACTAATTTCTTATTAGGAAAAGACAAATCAAAACGCAAGGAGTTAGTGGATAAAATGCGTAAAGCGAGTGATAATTTAGAATTTGAACACGCAAATGAGTTAAAACAACTTATTATTGCTATGGATCATGTTTTCCAAAAACAAACAGTCCAAATTAAAAATAATAAGCCAATTGATGTTATTGCTTATTCGTTAAGAGAAGGTTATTTAGCGATTATATTTATGATGTATCGAAATGGAAACTTATTAGGTAAAGAGCTTTATGTAGTTGAAGAATTTAATGATTTAAATGATCAATTAGCTAACCTTATTATTCAATTTTATGATAAACACGAAGTACCAAGTAGAATAATATTCTCAGTTAAAGAACTTAAGACAATTATTGCGGAATCCTTAAATGTGGAAGTATCAATACCGACAACGGGAATTTATTATAGTCTTGTTTCTGATGCCCAAGTTAATGCTAAAAATGGTTTAGATGAACATTTCTTAACAGCGAGATTAGAAGATGATAAAAATGCATTATTAGAAGAATTAGGTAAAATTGCTAATATTCCAACACCATATTACATTGAATTATTTGATAATTCTCACTTACAAGGTAGTGAGCCTATTGGCGCTATGGTTGCGTTTATTAATGGGGAAAAAGCTAAGAAACTTTACCGTAAATTTAATATCACTCATGAAGAAGCGCGTGATGATTATGCTAGTATGCGTGAAGTTATATACCGTCGTTACCGTCGTTTAAAAGAAGAAAATAAAGAGTTTCCTGATTTAATTATCGTCGATGGTGGCTTAGGACAAATTCACGCTGCTCAAGAAGCTCTTAAAATGGCGCAGGTTAATATTAATTTATTAGGTTTATATAAAAATGATCGACACCAAACCGAAGGATTAATGAACGCTAATGGTGAAAAATATAAAATACCTAATAATTCTCCTTTATTTTATTTATTAATGCGTATGCAAGATGAAGTGCATCGCTACGCTATTACTTTCCATCGATCTAAACATCTTAAAAATTATAAAACATCAATTTTAGATAGTATTGATGGCTTAGGAATGAAAAGAAAAGAAGCCCTTATGAAAGCTTACCCATCAACAAGTGATTTAATGCAGGCAACAATCGAAGAATTATCACAAATAATTCCACCCAATATTGCTAAAAATGTTTATGAAACTATTCATAAGAATGATTAATGCACAATTTCTTGCCACTAGCATATTATAAAGTGACATAAGGAGTATTTATGCCATCACTACTTACTAAACGTGAAAGAGAAGTCTTTACTTTACTAGTTCAAAACTACTCGACACGAGATATCGCTGAAGAACTTTTTATATCAGAAAAGACTGTTCGCAACCACATATCTAATGTTATGCAAAAATTAGGTGTTACAGGACGTGCTCATGCAGTAGTGGAATTAATAAGGATGAATGAAATTTCTTTATAGCCTTCGCCTGAAGGCTATTTTTTATGTGCTAAAACTTATTATTCGCCATATAGTTTATTGGTGATGATATGAACGTAATGATTTATGATACAGGAATTGGGTTAATACCTTTTTTACAAAAAGCAATTAAAAAGAAAAAATACAATAATTATTATTTATATATGGATGAAGATGTTTTTCCGCTTGGAAATAAACCGAAGGAATTTATTATTGAACACTTAAAATATGTTTTAAATTTTGCTAATCAAAAATATGATATTCTTGTTTTAGCATGCAATTCTTTATCATCCTTTTTAGATTATATTGATTTATCAAAATATAAAATTAAAATTTATTCAATATTTGAAGAAAATATTAAATTATTAAATAAAGATGTGACCTTTATAGGAACAAGTGCTTCAACAAGTAATGTCATTAATTATCCTAAAATTGCTTTAGATGATTTGCCGTTTTTAATTGAATCTCCTCATAATAA
>URQK01000104.1 GCA_900549975.1 uncultured Mollicutes bacterium | reverse complement strand
AGAAGTTTTAAAAGATTTGTTACTTACGAATGTAATAACAATGATATGTTATATAAAAATATTGAGGATGGAGTAGATTTAAAATATTCTTGCATGGAAGAAGGTATCAAAGAGAGTTTAATTATTAACAATAAACAAGATAGTTATGATTTTGATTTTACTTTAGATATTAAAGATTTAACTCCAAAATTTAATGAAGAAACTAACACCTTAGAATTACAAAAAGATGGAGAAACAATCTACACGATATTAAGCCCATATATGATTGACGCTAATGAGAAGAGAAGTGATGATTGTTATTATGAAATTTCTGTTGATGAAAGTGTATTAACATTAAGTTTACGTGTTAATGCTGATTGGGTTAATGATAATGAAAGAGTATTCCCAGTTGTTATTGATCCAACGATTAAAGTCAATATTAGTGATATTTTTCATATGCATGTTACGAAAGACATTGGTAACGATACTCCATGCACAATGACACAAAAGACATTATATGCGATGATTGAAAAAAATGTTAATGGAGAAGTATTTTCACAAAATATATACGCTAATATCAAAAGCCAAAATATTGCTTCAAGTATTAGATCAAGAGTATATAAGGCATATGTAACATTAAATATTGAATCAATATCTGGTGATTATAATACAGTTGTTTTGAAAGTTTCTAAAAACAATGTAATTATAAAAAAATTAAGTGGAAATAAAGACTTGAAAAAAATTGAGATTGATGTAACAAGTGAAGTAAAAAGTGGAAGTAATATCGATATTGAATTAGCATTTGAATATAATTCTTCTATGCAGTCTTATTATGCTAAATACACATTTTACACACCTTTAGCAGATGAGCCTAATTGTTCATGCATTACTCTTGAATATAATGAACAAGATATAGTAAATACCAAAGAATATAATATTGGAAAGGGTGGAACAACAAGCGTAAATGTTAAAAATGGTGACTTTATTCATGAAATACCATTAACGACAGTTTCACATAATTCATTAGATTTAGGAATTTCTGCGATATTTGATTCAAAAGATTATGAAAATAATAAAAATTATTTTATGGGAAAAGGATGGAGAACAAATTTACATCAATTTTTAGTTAAGTCTAGTGATTTTGATATAATAAACGGATGTAAAGATGTAACTTATATTGATGCTCAAGGAATAAAGCATATTCTTCATGAAAAATGGTATTATTTAGATGATAATTTAGAAAAAGTTTATATTGATAGAAACAATGTTTTTATTGATAGTGATAGAAAACTAAAAGTATTGGTAAATGATATAGCTTATGAAGTTAAGTATGATGTTAAAAGTGATGAAGGCTTATCATTTATGTCTGGTAGCAGCTTAAGTGAATATATTTCTAAAGCAGATTTAAAAGCGTCACCTTATTTTAAAGCTAAAGTAAAGAACAAAAAGATTGAGAGTAGTGATTTTGATGATGGAGCAATCAATATAACTTTATTTTATTGCAATAAGGTTGGCATTACTGGCTTTTGCAAATTTAGTGATGTCACTTATAAAGCAGGAAATTACTATTATGGCAATGTGCTTCTTCAAACAACACGAGTTACAGTAAAAGTTGAATTTGATGAAAATGGTTGTTATTTTGAAAATAAAGACGTAAATAAAACAAAAGAAAGATTAGAAATATTTTTTAAATATAATATAAATCAAATAGTTGAAAATATATATTTAAATGATGATATTCAACAAGTTAATAGTAATATAAAAGCATTAGAAAAAAACTTTATTAATTTAAGTAATAGTATTGTTGAATTAAATCAATCGCTAGATTCGATGAATTTAGATCTTAAATTTAAAGATGGAATGCTTGAAAATAATGATTATTATTTGTATAACCATTTGTTTAATGAATATTATTCAGAAGATGGTTTAGGATTTAAAGCATTACAATATTTATTGGTTCATGCTTTTGATGTATGTAATGACAAAGGTGAAATAGAAGATAATAAAGTTCCATATGACAAAGAATCTAATCTTTTTGATTTTAGTTCAATCGACAAAGAAGAATTAATTTCAAATGGTTCTTTTGGAAACATAATTTCAACCCAGCTTCAATTCTTAAATAATAAAATCACAATCGCAAATAATAAATTAAAAGAAACATTAATAGGTGATGAAGATACATATAGTTTTAATAAATTGCAAGAGCAAATTCGAATATATGAAATGCGACTTAACGAATATAAATCAGAATATTTAGAATCTAAAAATCAATTGCTTCAATTAATAGAATATAAATCAGCTTTAATTGAAGAACAAAGAAGAGAAGTAAACGATTTTATTGTTGATGAAAATGGAAATACTTTAGGCTTTGATGGATATGGTAGACTCATATTAGTTATGGATGCTTATGAAAATAAGATAGAAGTAACATATGGCTATGATAAAGATAATAAAGATGAGTTATTATCAGTTTCATCAGAAACACAAACTATTAAGTTTGGGTATAATAAAAATAAAGAATGGTCGAATTTTATAGATTATAAAGGTAATAAAATAGGGGTATCGTTTCTAGATGGTCAATTATCATTCATTCAAGATACTTCATTTGCTTATGATAATGGTTTTAAAGTAACTACAAAAATATTAGAAAGCATAGAACTTAGTAAAAATGATAATGGTGATTTACTAGTAGAAACTAAAGTAAGTAGAGATAAAGAAATTGGTGAAAATACAGAATCGGTCAATACTGAAACTCAAACAGATATAAAACATCATTATGTATTTGAGACTAATAAAACAACTAATTGTGATTCCACTACTGTATCTGAGTCTGACACAAATAGCAAAGAAACATTATTAGAAACAATTTGGTTTGATTTAATCGGAAGAATTATAAAATATGAAACAAATAAGTTAATTACATTGTCTAAATATGAAGATGATAGATTGACTCAATTAGTGACATTAAAACCTACACCAAAAGTTTATAAAGAAATATCTTTAAGTAACAAACCAACTAACATTAATGAAGAATATAATTTAAAAGCAGATCAAAGTTTTGTCAAAAATGGTGTAAGTATGTTACCTTCAAGTCATTCATTAGGATTATTATTGGAAATTGATAATATAAAAAGTATAAAAACTTTGCCTATTTCACTTACAATATCTAATATAAGTGAAACAAATGACGATTTAGAATCTTATACAATTAAAAATCCAGAATGCTATTGCGATTTATTAATATTACCTATTTTAATTAGAACTACCGCTTATAAATTAAAAATAACTGGAACTATAAATTACGATGATAGTAGCAATGTTATTAAAAGCATGAAATTAATTGCTTTAGAAGATTATGAATTATATGAATATGATAATGAGTGCTTAATAAAAGAAACTAAAGATTGTTACATTATTAGTTATGATGTACATAATACTGATAATATGCCTCTATCTAAAACAGAAACTAATATTTATGATGAATCATTAGTCACAAATTTCACTTATGATAATAGCAATCATTTAACTTCTGAAATGGATAGTAAAGGAAATGTTATTGAATACTACTATGATGATAAAGGAAAATGTATTGAAAAACGAAGCTATAACACTAAAGATGCATCGTTAATGCGAGTCGAAAAAGTATCTTATGATGATAAAGGAAGAGTAATAAATTCGTTAGGTCAAATTAAAGATGAAAATGGTAATTATCCAACTAAAAAGATAACTTATCTACCAAATAGTAATATACCAACTAAAGTAAAAAATTATAACAATGAAAGTACTTGTTATAATTATGACTTTAAAACAGGAGAATTATTATCAATATCTTCTAGTATTAATGGAGTAAATAACGCCACTAACTTCACTTATAATTTTGGTTTATTAACTTCTATGTCTCATCATGGGGTTAAAGTAAATTATGAATATGATGGAAAAGGAAGAAGAACTAAAATTTTAGTTAATAATGAACCGACTATTTGGTATGGTTATACGGATAAAATTACTAGTAGAGAAAAAGACTTAACTAATGGCACGTATGTAACTATGAACACCAAAGATGGTTATTTTACTGGCACTTATGTTGATAATGATGGTACAGTTAAAAAGTCATTATTTACTACTGATAAGAGCTATGGAGAACAAACGAATAGTTATAATAGTGATAATCAATTAACACAAGTTAAAAACGTTATTAATTATAAAAATAGTGAAAACGAATCTAATCCAACTACTGTTACAGAAGTTATAGATTATACTTACGCTAATAATAACTTGGTAAAATCAACAAAAACAGTAGATAATAATCTTCAATTAACTATTACTAATGCTTATGATGAGGATAATCGTTTTGTAAAGAAAAACAATTATTTATTTGATAATAACACAAGTTATTCTCATGAGTTTACTATGAATACTGATCATCAAATAACGGAAGT
>URQK01000103.1 GCA_900549975.1 uncultured Mollicutes bacterium | reverse complement strand
CCGCCCGGTATCCATCAATGCGTCCATGGAGGATTTGATCCAGACAGCCATGAACCAGAACTTTGTTCCGGTCATTGACGATAAAAAAATATTCATAGGCATTGTCACCAGAAAGGATATTATCAAATTCTGTTTTGACACCTATGTAAAGACAGGCAAGGAGGAAAAAACATTATGAAAAAATTATTTATTTTATTAGGACTAGGAGTGTTGAGTTTAAGTGGATGTGATTTGAATAATCCAACACCAAACAATGCAAACAAAGCATCGTTTAAAGACATGTATTCATTGTCTGCATTAAGCGGAATTAATATGCTTAACATGAGAAGTGCACCATCTTTAAAAAAGAAAGCCGCTAATTTGACAGAAGAAGATAAAACAGAAATTTTGAAAAAATTAGAAGTAGTGGATAATCTTATAAGTGGCAATATGATAACTTCTAAAGAAGAAAATTCTGATTTAGCGGATTATCAAAAAATGTATACAATTTCTACTTCAGACTTAGATGGCAATACATCTAGCTATAAATTTTATTTTAATGAGTTAATTATTGCTGATGAAGATGATAACGATGATGATGAAGTTGACAATGAACAAGAATTTCATTTATCTGGTATCGTTATTAATAACGATGTAACATACAAAATGGAAGGTAAAAAAGAAATCGAAGAGGGTGAATTTGAAGTAGAATTTAAAGTTATGATTGATGAATTAAATTATGTTGTAGTGGAGCAAGAAATAGAAGATAACGAAGAAGAATATAAATATACAAGCTACACTGATGGCAAAAAAACTTTAGAATATGAATTAGAATTTGAAGTTAATAAAAATAAAGTTGAAGTAGAATTCAAAGAAAAAAGTGGCACTTCTAAAAAGAAAACCAAATTTGAAAGTGTTGAGAAAGACGGAAAAAAAGAAGTAAAAATTTCTATTGAAGAAAATAAAATTAAAGAACATTATTTAATTCTCATCTATGAAGATCAAGATGGTAATATCGTTCATGAATTTCAATAATTAATAAATTTATTAGTCCCCTAATATATTTTGTTAGGGGATTTTTAAATGCTTATAATGATAAATCATTATTTTTTAATGAAAATTACTAAATAATTTGCTATTATTAAGTAGTTGAAAGTAGGGATACTATGGAAATTAAGTTAGAACAACGTCTTGAAGCATCAGAAAAGCGCTTAGAAGAAGTTGATAAGTTATTAATGGAAGAATCAACAATGAAAGACATGAAGTTGTTTCGTGACCTTTCTAAAGAAAGAGCAAACCTTGCTCCGGTTGTTGAAAAGTATTTAGAATATAAGAAAGTCGTTCAAGATAAAGAAGAAGCCATGTCAATGGCTAATGATTCTGATGAAGAATTATCTTTATTAGGAAAAGAAGAATTAAAGAGACTATCGGAATTAGAACCGCAAATTATTGATGATATTAGATTATTACTTTTACCAAAGGATCCTAATGACGATAAAAATATTATTGTTGAAATTAGAGGCGCAGTTGGTGGCGATGAAGCCAATATTTTTGCTGGCGATTTGTTTAGAATGTATACTAGATACGCTGAAAAACAAGGCTGGAAAATTCAAATGATTGATGAAGCACCTTCTGAAATGGGCGGATTTGCTATGGTTTCGTTCATGATTAAAGGTGATGGTGTTTACTCTAAATTGAAATTCGAATCTGGCGCTCATCGTGTTCAACGTGTTCCTAAGACTGAGGCTCAAGGTAGAATCCATACCTCAGTTGCAACAGTTCTTGTTATGCCAGAAGCCGAAGAAGTCGAAATTGAAATTCGCAATGAAGATTTACAAGTTGATACATATCGTTCACAAGGTGCAGGTGGCCAAAATGTTAATAAGACTGAATCTGCAGTTAGAATCACCCATATTCCAACTGGCATAGTTGTTGCTTGCCAAGTCGAAAAATCACAAATTCAAAACCGTGAAATTGCTATGAATATGTTAAGGGCAAAATTATATGCCGCTAAACAAGCAGAACAAGATGCTAAAATTTCTTCTGAACGTCGTTTAAAAATTGGTACAGGTGAAAGATCAGAAAAAATTAGAACTTATAACTATCCACAAAATCGTGTTACTGATCACCGTATTGGCTTTACAGTTCAAAAATTGGACCGTGTTATGGAAGGCGATTTAGATGAAATTCTTAATGCCTTAATCGATGCTGATCAACAAGATAAATTAGCTGGTGAAAACTAATGACCATTCGAGAGTTTTATAAAATTTACTCCCAAAAATATAAAGATAATAAATATTTAAACGATATTTGTTTAAGAACATTAATAGTAAAAAACGAAGGCATAAAAGATATGTCTACGTTTTTTCTATGTTTTGATGATGAACTTAAAAACGAATCAAAAATAATAGAAGATATTAAAAGAGTTATTAATGGTGAACCATATCAATATGTGATTAATGAAGCAGAATTTTATGGGTTGAAGTTATACGTTGATAAGAATGTTTTAATTCCTCGTTTAGAAACCGAGGAATTAGTGCATACACTAATACATAAGTATCTAAACATTAACTATAACTACGTTGTTGCTGACATTGGCACAGGCTCTGGATGTATTGCATTAGCAATGAAAAAATATCTTAAAAATGCTAATGTTTTTGCAGTTGATATTTCAAATAATGCTTTAAATGTCGCTAAATTTAATTCGGATAAAATGCAACTAAATATCTCGTTTTTACCAGGTGATTTATTATCTCCTTTAATAGATAATAATATAAAAGTTGATGTTTTAATATCTAATCCCCCTTATATTAAAAATAAAAACGAAGTTGATGAAAATGTTTTAAATTACGAACCCCATCTTGCTTTATTTGCTAAAAATGGCATAGATTTTTATGAACGAATTTTAAAAGAATCTTTTAAAGTGTTAAAGCAAAAAGCTATGATTGCTTTTGAATTTAATTACGATCAAAAGAATGAATTAAATGAAATAATTAAAAAATATTACCCAACAAGCAAAGTTGATTTTTATAAAGATGCTGGAAACAAATGGCGATATGTAATTATTTGTTTAGAATAAGAAAAAATGGGAAAAGTGATTAGGGTGATACTTAATGAAAACTTTTTCTATTAGTGTTTGTTTATTAACTCTTTTATTAGCGGGCTCATCAAAATTAGCTAGTGAACCATTTAAATATAAGTATGAAATAACGGGAAATAGCAAAACCGCTAGTGAGATATATAATCTTTATACTTATAAAGAGAAATTAATAGACATCTATGATAAAAACTTTTTGGCGTTAAGTGAAAAAAAGCGTGAAATAAAACTAATTAATGATATCGATTTATTTAAGATTGATGAAAATTGTCATTCATATTATGTGTCAGGAACAATTGTAGTGTTAATTGGTGAAGCAAAAGGTATGACTATTACTGGTGATTTACGAAGTAGTAGTTGCGATGAAACAGTGATTCGTACAAAAGTGTTTATCTTCGATATTTTTAATAAATGAAATAAATAAAATCGCATTACTACCTTAAATATGCTAAAATAATTCCGGTGATGTTTTAATGAATACTTTGATTCTTTTCGATAATGAACTTGAAAAAGCAAGTGATTTGTTACTTAAAAATGAAGTTGTCGCATTTCCTACCGAAACAGTATATGGCTTAGGGGTAGTATGTGATTCTTTTGAAGCCTTTAACAAATTAGTAAAAGCAAAAAATAGGCCATCTGATAAACCATTTACTTTAATGTGTAGTGATGTAAAACAAATTGAGAATGTAGCTATTTTAAATGATAAAATAAAAAAAATAATTAATTATTTTATGCCAGGTGAAATAACGTTATTACTCAAAGCAAAAGATGATGTAAATTCATGGGTGGATTTAAATACAAAAAAAATTGGTGTAAGAATACCTAATTTTCCTTTGGCGTTAAATCTAATTAAAAAAGTTGGAAAGCCGCTTTTAGTGCCAAGCGCTAATCCATCGGGATTACCACCAGCTTTAGATTTTAAACAAACGTATGATTATTTTAACAATTTAATTGCAGGTATAGTTAATGCTAAGTCTGGTGCGCAAAAACCTTCAACAATTATTGATTTATCTAGTGATGAGCCAATTTTAATAAGAGAAGGAAATATTACTTTAGAAGATGTAATGAAAGTTTGGAGGAATGAATAATATGATATTTTCAATTGGATGTGACCATGGTGGCTACGAATATAAGGAAGAGTTAAAAAAATACTTAACTAGTTTAGGACATGAAGTTATTGATTGTGGAACATATTCCACAGATTCATGCAATTATCCAGAATTTGCTATTAAAGCCGCTCAAGCAGTAAGTGAGGGAAAAGCAGATCGCGGCATTGTTATTTGTCGTAGCGGTGTAGGTGTTTCTATTTGCGCTAATAAAGTAAAAGGCATTAGATGTGTTTTAGCTTATAATCCTCGTGTAGCGGAATTAAGTAGAGAGCATAATGATGCTAATATGATTGCGTTTGGTGCAGATTACTTTACTCTTGAAGAAGTTAAAACCATGCTAGATAATTTTATTAAAACTGATTTTGCTGGTGGAAAACATTTAACAAGAGTTAATATGATAAAAGATTTTGAAAATAAATAATTAATATATAGAATATTTTTAATTAATTTCCAATAAGTGCTAGTTTG
>URQK01000102.1 GCA_900549975.1 uncultured Mollicutes bacterium | reverse complement strand
ATACCATTAGTTTTAAATAAGTCATCATAGCCATCAAGCGGGCGATGAACTAAACTATCATCTAAGATATATGTAACTGCTTTATTAGGAAATTTAATAAGCATTATTGGTATTATTAGTCTTAATAATGTCGCAGATTCTTGAACATATAAATTTAAAGCATTAACTTTATGACCAGGTTTAATTATTAAATTATCTTTATTAATTATTATTTTTGATCCTAATGATTTTAAAACATTAATTGTTGCTAAAACATCTTTAGAATAATTATTATTTTTAATCTCTACTTCTTGATTACTTAAATAAGCACATAACAAAAGACGAATAGTGTAACTTTTAGACGATATTACACTAATCGTAGCATCTTTTATTTTGTTTTTTCTTAAAGTAATTGCCATTATTATTTTCCTAAACTATGAATGATTTTTTCTAAATCCAATAATGAAATGCATTGATCACTATCTGAAACAACCTCATTAGGATGTTTATCGCATTCAATAATTAAGCCATCTGCTCCTGAAGCGAGCGCTGCTAAAGATAAAGGTACCACTAATGTTCTTTTTCCACTAGCGTGTGAAGGATCAGCAATAACTGGTAAATGTGTTAATTCTTTTAATGCTGCGATAGCACAAATATCCAAAGTATTTCTTGTATAACTTAATGGTGTACGGATACCTCTTTCGCAAAGAATAACATTTTTATTACCACCAAGCATAATATATTCAGCCGCGCATAATAACTCTTCAATTGAATTATTGAAGCCTCTTTTTAATAATATCGTTTTTTTAGTTTTACCTAATGCTTTTAATAATTCAAAGTTTTGCATATTACGAGCGCCAACTTGGATGATGTCTACTGCTTCCTCGAATTCTTTTAAATACTTGGTATCGGTAATTTCACTTACTATATTAACGCCATACATTTCACGAGCTTTTTTTAATATACTTATTCCTTTGATTCCTAATCCTTGGTAAGAATATGGATTAGTACGTGGCTTAAAAATGCCAGCTCGTACAAATTTGATTCCTAGAGTTTTTAAAGATTTTACTAAGTCTAAAAAATCTTCTTCTTTTTCAATTGCACAAGATCCGGCAATAATTACTTTTTCTTTTCCACCAATTAGGCTTCCATTAACATTAATAATGGTATCATCAACATGATTAATTCTTGTAACTAGTTTTAAATTTAGACTTGATTCTACACTAATAATTTTTTCTTTATCAATAATTTTATCAAATAAGGTAAAATCCAAATCATCTATTAATAAAACTTCTTTTTCATTAATAGTTTGAACATTAACTTTTATGTTATAAGAATTTAAAGTATCTAATATATCACTTAAAAATTCTTTTTTAACATTAACATACATACACTTCACCTTACTTTAATAACTCATCAATAGCCCTTAGATAACCATCAAATCCATAACCTTTAATTACTTTTTTAGCCGCAAGAGCGGTGATTGATACTTTACGAAATTCTTCTCTTTTACTTATATCACTTAAGTGTACTTCAATAATCGGCACACTCAAAATACGTAGTGCATCTAATATAGCAATTGAATAATGTGAATACGCTCCAGGATTGATAATTAATCCCTCATATTTATTTTTCATATTTTGGATTTTTTCAATAATCTTTCCTTCATAATTTGATATAAAAAAATCAATGTGAATAGATTTACTTTTGGCATATTGCTTAATATATTTCTTTAAGTCACTATATGTTTTATTTCCGTAAATACTAGTTTCACGCACCCCAAGCATATTAAGATTCACACCATTAATTACTAATAGTTTTTTCATAAATAGCAACAATCTCCTTAGCAGCATCTTCAATCGCTCTATCATTATTAATTTGATAGTCAGCATATTCTTGATATAGATTTTTACGCTCCTGATATAATTTATCAAAAGCTTCACTATTTTGACATAATGGACGAGAATTATCAAATGCTATTAATTCTTTATCACGGTTAAGACAAAATACCGTTCCGTTTTCTTTTAAATGTACCATATTTTGTTTGTTAGTAACCGCTCCACCACCAGTAGCGATAATTACATTTTTTAATTTGCTAACTTTCTCAATTAAGTTTTTTTCAGTAGCGCGGAAAGTTCCAATTCCGAAATCTTCAATAATTTCTGGAATCGATTTATCAAATGAGGCTTCAATTAAATCATCTACATCAATAAATTCTTTTTTTAATATTTTGCTTAATTCTTTTCCAATTACAGTTTTGCCAGCATATGGCATTCCAATTAAAATAATATTTTTGTCGTTCATAATATCCCTCTTTACCTTTGCATTTATTTTAACATTAATTTTTTTATTTAAAAACAAATTTTCACTAATTCTTGCTTGTTCAATAAGCATATCTAAACCATTTATTGCTAAGATATGCAATGATTCAGCACTTTGTAAAAGCAAATTTTTCAATGGATTATAATTTAAATCCACTACTGCTGTTAGCCCAATTATGTTTTTTAGGTCAATATTAGGCATTTGATGCACATATGGATATTGTCCTATTGGTGTTGCATTAAATAAAATATTAGCTCTTATATTTTTAGCATCATTATAGGAAATAACATTTTTTTCAGATTCATTTCTGCTAACAAATGTGACACTTTTAGCCTTTAAATCAGCGGCCAATTGAGCAATCATTTTTGCACTACCGCCAGTACCCAATATTAATATATCCTTATTCTCTACGATCACATTATTTTTGTCTAAAAGATACTTCAAGCCGTAATAATCGCTATTGTAACCTACT
This sequence comes from uncultured Mollicutes bacterium, assembly GCA_900549975.1. Classification (GTDB taxonomy): domain Bacteria; phylum Bacillota_I; class Bacilli_A; order RFN20; family CAG-826; genus RUG131. The sequence goes on along the minus strand of URQK01000102.1, from coordinate 1,891 downwards.
AGTTTATTGTGTTTATTTAAAATGATATTAACCGCTCCTATTTTTTTAGCTAGACTATCTATTTCATCTAGATAATCTAAGCATAGTTCTTTATAAGGCTTTGTGACATTAAGTCCTGAAAATATTTTTGAATTTAATAGTTCTTTTACTTCTTTTTCATTAAGCGATAGTAGTTCATAATTTTCATTGCCAAACAAGTTATGAATTCTTTTTGATAAGCTAGCAGTTACATTTTCTCCAATTAAATAGTAACACATAATTTTAAATATTCACTTCCATACTTTTGTAAAAGTGCATCAAGAATAATAATAGCAGTCAAAGCATTAATGGCATATTGTCCGCGCCTAGCAATGCAAACATCATTTCTTGTGCATAATTTTTGATTTTTAATAACCATACTCTTTAAATCAAGATAATTTTGGTTCTTTTGAATTGTTGGTGTGGGTTTAAAAACTACACTGAAATTGATATCTTCTCCATTAGTAATTCCAGCATTAATGCCACCGCTATTGTTAGATTTAAATTTTACTAATCCTTTTTCAATTTCAAACTGATCATTAACTTGACTAGCAAATTTATTAGCAAACTTAAATCCTAAACCAAATTGTATACCTTTAACACCTGGTATAGCTAACATTGCACTCCCTATTTTACTTTCTAATGAATCAAACAAGTTCCCTCCTAACCCACCTTCGACTCCTTGAACATTAACACTTACTAATGCTCCTAACGAATCAAAATCATTTTGTGCTACTTTTAATAATTCTTGATCAATGCAAGGTGAAGAATTAATAAAAATGTTTTTACTTTTTAAAACTTCAATAACAATACTTCCTAAAGCAACAATGGGCGCAGTTAATCTTCCAGAAGATAAACCGCCACCTCTTAAATCAGCATAGTTTCCTTGCTTTAAAAAAGTTTCATAATCTCCGTGAGATGGTCTCGCTAATACTTCTTCACAATCATCAACATTTTTATTTTTGATAATGATAGTAATTGGGTTTCCGTTAGAAAAGCCGTTTGTTACACCACTAAGTATTTGAAATTCATCATCTTCAATACGTTTTGTCTCGTATTCATTTTGTGAACGTCTTTGAGCTAAATACTTTTTAATAATATTTTCATTAATCTTAATTCCACTAGGTAAACCTGTTAATGTTGCGCCCACTGCTGGACCATGCGATTCACCAAAAACACTAAGATCAAGTATTTTATTATTTAAGTTCATGAAAACCACATCCTTTAGTGATATAACTATTAATATCAGTCGCACTTATATACTTTATCTCATAATTTTCATAATCGTTAAGATAAACAAGACACACTTTATTATCAATATTCTTTTTGTCATTGATGATTATTTTTTTTATTTCTTCTTTATCAAATTTAAAATCATAAGGAATGTTCCATTTTGCTATGTAAGAGGCAATTATTTTTTGCATTTTTGGTTCACTTACAAATTGCATTCCAAGTAAAATTGATTCTCCATGTAAATAAGGATAATTACTATTTAAAGATAACATTTCTAAAGCATGACCAAATGTATGGCCAAAATTTAAAACATGACGTGCATAGAAATCGTAAACATCTTTTTGAATAATATTATCTTTAGCAATAATGCATTTTTGGATTAATAATTCTAAATTATTTTGATCATCAAGTAAAGGTAAAATTGTTTTATCTAATGTCAGCCCCATTTTTAGTGCTTCACATAATCCGTTATTAAATTCGCGTTTCGAAAGAGTTTGTAATGTTGTAACATCAATAATTACTATATTGGGAAACTTGATAACACCAACACCATTTTTAAAAGAAGAAAAATTAACTCCTACTTTTCCACCAATTGAAGCATCAACCATAGCAAGTAAAGTGGTTGGTATATTAATCCAAT
>URQK01000101.1 GCA_900549975.1 uncultured Mollicutes bacterium | reverse complement strand
GTTATTATTCATAAAATAATAAATACCCTTTCTAATAAATTTTATGTTTACTTTAGATTTACAGAAATTTGAGGTTTCTATAACTAATACGGAGGAAAAATGAAAATAAACTTTTCAAATTGTAACAATATTGATCAAGGTGAAATCAATATAGAAGAAAACAAGTTAAATATCCTTTATGGAGTAAATGGAACAGGAAAAAGCACATTGGTAAAAGCTATTACCTGCAAAATACTTAATGATGATATGGCACTACAAGAACTAAAGCCATATAAGCACGCTGGCAATCTAGATATTTTACCAAGCGTTTCTTTTTCAACACAGCCGAAATCTGTTCTTGTATACAATGAAAAATACATTGAAGATTTACTATTTATATCCAGAGACGAAGTTATGCAAAATAGTTTTGAAATATTTATAGCGCCAAAGAATTATAGAGAACAATGTGAAAATATAGATAAACAATTAAACGTGATAAATAACTTCATAAACAGGAATAATTTAATCAAAGTTTTAAGTGACTTTGTAAACGAATTATCAAAATTATTAGGTGACATTAAAATAAGCAAAGAAAAGAACACAATAGGATTCGGAAGATCAAAAATTACTAAATTATTTAAAACAGGTAATGTCATAGAAAACATTCCTAATGAATTATCATCTTTTAATGACTTTATTAAAGGAGAAAATAATATTTCATGGATAGAATGGCATAATAAAGGAACTAATTTTATGAAAGACAATCATTGTCCTTATTGTTCACAAAATGTTAATGCTGAATTATCATTGGCAATTAATGAAATAAATGCTTTGTTTTCAAAAGCAACTATGAGTACATTTAAAGAAGCAAAAAATACTATTAGTAAAGCAACAGAATTGTTCGAACATGACACTGCTAATAATTTAATATCTGCCGTTTCATCATCTAGTATTAGTGACACGGATAAAAATTTAATTGGTCGTACATATTTGGAAGCTAAAGAAATATTAGACCATGTCTTATTAAATGGAGAAACAAATACATTAGATTTATTATTAAATAATTATGAAAACCTCAATGATTTTTTAAATTCAAAGAAAATAAATGTATCTACATTAAAATACATAAATAGTTCCGCTATTATAAATGAAATAAATGAGTATAACAAGTCAATTGACACGCTACTGACACAATCCAAAGATTTGTTTATAGAACTTTCAAAATTAAATTCATCATTAAAAGCAACAAGTGCTGATAATTTGAAAGACATTAATGATTTCTTAGAATATTCAGGAATTAACTATGAATTAAATCTTACGGAAGATTCAAAAAAGGTTTATCTTGCTCCTAAGCGCATACATGGGAATATGGTTGAAATAAAAAATCATTTGAGTTATGGCGAAAGAAATGCTTTTGCCATTGCGTTATTTTCGCTTGATGCAAAAACACAAACTCCAGATTTAGTAATATTAGATGATCCAATATCTTCGTATGACACAAATAAAAAATACGCAATCATGCATTATCTATTTAGAGCCAAACATGCAAGTTTAAAAGAAAAAACAGTATTACTGCTTACACATGACTTTGAGCCAATTATAAACATATACGTTAAAAGCAAAAACAAAGATAGTGGAATTTATTCAATAAAATATGTCGAAAATACAAATGGAATATTATCAGAAAAATCCATAAAATATGAAGATGTTTCAAAAATAATTACGTTAACTAAAAATTTATATAAGAATTCAGGCAATAACATCATTCTTAGATTAATACATTATAGAAGATATCTTGAATTAAGTGACAATTTGCATGATGGACAATATGATATTATTTCTTCTGTCCTTAAAGGGAGAAATCCACCTCAAAAGAAAGACGGAACTATTATTATTGATTATGAAGGTATTATTAATTTAATTGCTAAAGAAGTCAATGACTTTGATTATCAAGATATTTGTAAAAATGTCAATGATTTATCATACATGATTGATTTGTACGAGAATGCTAATAACAATTATCAAAAACTAGAAATTTATAGAATAATACAAAAAAAGCATAATAACGGTTCCGAACTAAATGATGTAATAACAAATTTTATTGATCAATCATTTCATATTGAAAATACTTACTTATTTCAATTGAATCCATATAATTTTGATTATGTTCCAAATTATATAGTCACATTATGTGATGACAGAATCAAAAAACTAAAAAAGATATAAACACCAGTTCCTTAGAACAATATATTTTGTGAACACATGTGAAGTCTGGGTGACAAAAAATCTTTTAATTAAGAAAGGAGGTGATACTTATGGCACATTATAAAAATTCAAATGGAAATTCTCCTATTTTAGAATACGAAATAGGATATGATTTCATAGATATAATTTATAAGGATTCAATGTATCATTTTACTTATGCATCAGCTGGCAAGAATAACATTGAAGAAATGAAATCGTTGGCAAAACAAGGATATGGATTAAATTCATATCTTATGAGACACTGTCCAAAAGCTTATGCTTATAAAACAAAATTATAGTATTCGCGGTAATGCTACGGTCATTTGCTTTACATGCGTATTTAAACGAATCTAAACCACCCATATTGAGAAATTCAACAAGTTGCTTAAGCAACTATTGTTGAAATGGTCTACATTAGTCGAGATGGGTGGACTGGATTCGCCGAAACACACAACAAATAAGCATAACCCACGATGTATATCAAGAAATAAAATAGGAGTAACAGTAGCATTAGATAATCATGACCATTACCACTGCTATGTTACTTATGTATCAAAACCATCAGACAAAAGTACTTGGAATGCAATATGAAATCATATAAAACCTAAATCACATTTAATACATGATGGTGAAAGATCACATGGAGTATTAATTCGAAATTTAGAATTAACAGAAGAATATTATAAAACAGATATCACTAAAAAGTTAAAAGATGAGAATAATCCATCGTATCCAATAAATCATATTCATGCATTGTCAAAAAGATTTATGAGGGAACATGGTGGATTTAATCGGGACAATCTACAAGATTGGATGAATTTGCTTTGGTTTATTTTATCTAAACCAAACAACAGGTATGAAAAAGTTGAAAAGTTCCTAGAAATGGCTATAAATTCTCCACATTTGGTGCGATATAGAGAGGTTATGAAATAAAATCGCTCATTTAATGGGATTTTTCATATCCACTGTGCAAAGGAGAATTTTAATTTATTAAAAAAGGAAGGAAGGAGTTAATTTATGAAATTTTATACTGTAGAAATTGATTGTAGTGAGACTTATCATGACATTATTGTTTTATCAAAAGTTAGTTGTTTAATGAATTGGTATTACCTATATTTTAAAGAAAAGAATGGAAAACCAATTATAGATGCAAACGGAAGGCATGATTTATATATTGTTGAGGATGTGAATGTTACTAAATTTGAGAAAAATTTAAAAGAGAATAACATTCTATTTAAAGAACTGCCAATAACTGAAGAAGAGTATAATGCTGTTATGGATGAAATCTTTAAAGATACTCAACCATTAAACGAGAAATTAGAGTTTACTAATTATAACTATAAAATTATTATTAGACCGAATGAAATGTCATCACATAACCTTCCCCACGTACATGTTGATTTGACAGATGGATCTAGTGCATCTATTTCAATTGATGATTCATATACAATTTTTGATAAATCAGGAAAGGCAAAAAAAAAGGATTACGCAAAGGCAATAGCTTGTATTAAGGCTAATATTCAAACATTGAGACGTGATTGGAATAATATTGCTAGTGCCATATACAAGTTTAAAAATGTTGATGGAAAATTTGTTTGTAAATAATTTTTAAGGCAAAAAAGAGTAGTCTTTTGTTTTGGCTACTCGATTTTTTTATTAGCCAATTCAACCAATAAAATTATAAATCACTTTAATTCTTTGAGTTCTATGCCCGTCAATAATTTCAGGAGCATATACAAGAGTTTTATTTATAAACACTCTAACAATCTCACAATCTAATTCTTTAATGTCGGTATGTTTCTTGCAGTAGTTAATGAATGTTTCGATACCATTGTTTTGGTTAGAACTATCGGTCAGTTGCTTTTTTATTTGACTAATTTTTGCTTTTAGAGGTTCTTGCTCTCTTTCATAGTTAGCAGATAATTGTATAAATCTATCGTTTGAAATAATGCCTTCAACTTTGTCTTCATATTGGCTTTGGATAATTGGATTTAACTTATTTGCTCTAGCTGTAGATATTTCGTTCTTTGTTAAGTTCTTTATTGGTTTTAGCTGATTTTTTCTTAAAATGCGATGTACAAGGCTAACAAACATACCAGCATTATCTCTAACAATACCTGTAACTCTTCTTAAATCTTATGATTTAATTTGGATGAATTCTGATATTGAAGAAGTTTACTTAGAAGAAAAAATAAAGCGAAAAGATAAGAAAAAGAAGGTAATAGCCTTTCAAATAAAGAAAAACAAACTTATTCCCAAACCTAATAATTTATCCGAAACAAATCGGCTCAATAAATCAAAATCATCAAATATTGTAGTTGTACTAGATAAACATTTGAAGCGAAAAACAAGAGGCTGTAAAGAAATGAATACTGAAAAGTAAGTATTTCACTTAACTAAAATAAATAGTTAATCTTTATTCACCTTTTTTAAATAATTAATAAATTTTGCTTTTTTTCCTGGCAATTTAATTCTAATTTTTTCATTTGTTCTAGTTTCATATACTTTATTGCTACATATC
>URQK01000100.1 GCA_900549975.1 uncultured Mollicutes bacterium | reverse complement strand
TAAAATAAAAAAGTGGCACATTTTTTTTAAGAAGAGTTGATATTTTATTGAATTGTGTCTAAAATAAAATTAGATTTTATTTTGGACGGAGGTGCCAATATGGCTTTTATTAAACGCGCTATTACAGATGTACTTCATAATCGAGTTTCTAATAGTAAGGTGTTATTATTAACTGGACCAAGGCAAGTTGGTAAATCTACTCTTTTGAAACATGAATATGATAATTATCATTATGTTACTTTTGATAATGATTTGATACGTGCTCAAGCAAGAGATGAACAAGGATTATTCTTTTTAAATAATCCTACTCCTTTAATTATTGATGAAGTACAAAAAGAAGCAAGTATTTTAAATGGCATAAAATTACGAGTTGATGCTTCTAATGAACGTGGTAATTTCCTTTTAACAGGTAGTCAAAAACTAGAACTAATGAAAGGTGTATCTGAGTCTTTAGCAGGACGTATTTCAATATTAGAATTATCTTGCCTTTCATTAAGAGAAATAAATAATATATCTTTTAATAAACACTTTGTACCTACTTTAGATTATATTTCTGAAAGAGAAAAAGAATTAAAAAATTATGATAATATATGGAAAACAATCCATCGTGGTATGTATCCAGAATTATATGATACTAATCGTGATTGGCTTGATTTTTATGCCTCTTATGTAAATACTTATTTAGAACGTGATGTTAATTCTAATATTTCTTTAGATAGTGTTACTTTTTTGAAATTTTTAACCGCAGTTGCCGCTCGAACAGGACAAATTTTAGAATATGCATCAATTGCTAATGAAATTGAAGTAACTATACCAACAGTAAAAAATTGGATATCTATATTAGAAAGAACGGGAATAATCTATCTTTTACAGCCATATTCATCATCACATTTAACTAGAACCATTAAAGCACCTAAGATTTATTTTAGAGATACTGGTTTAGCATGTTATCTTTCTAGATGGCTTACTCCAGATGCTTTAGCGGTAAGTGCGGTAAATGGCAATATGTTTGAAACATTTGTGGTATCTGAAATTTTAAAATCATACGCTAATGAAGGAAGAGATTATCGTTTTAATGTCTTTTATTATCGTGGAAAAGATAAAAACAGAACTTTTGAAAATGAAATCGATTTGATTATTGAAGAAAATGGAACATTGTATCCTATTGAAATAAAATTAACAAGCAATCCAAAAGCAAGTATGTCTTCCGCAAATATGGTATTAGATAAAGTAATTGATAAAAAACGTGGTATGGGAGCAATTATTTGTTTAATAGATGCTAAATTATATTTAAGAGAGAATTTAATTGCTTTACCAATTGAATATTTGTAGGTGAATTTAAATTATGAAAACCATTGAAGTAGTTGCGGGTATTATAAAATATAATGACCAAATCCTTTGTATGCAAAGAGGATTAGATAAATATAACAATGTCAGTTATAAATGGGAGTTTCCAGGTGGAAAAATAGAAAATGGCGAAACTAAAGAAGAAGCATTGATTAGAGAACTAAAAGAAGAATTAGAAATTAATGTAGAAATTGAAAGATATTTCACCACAGTTTTGCATGAATATAATGCTTTTGCGGTAAATATTCATTATTTTATTTGTAAAACTAATGATAAACATCTAAATATGAAAGTACATAATGATTATACGTGGTTAAATATTGATGAATTGCCTAAGTTAGATTGGGCGCCCGCTGATAAAAAAGTAGTTAATATGTTAATAAAATAAATTAAACAAACTAATGCTATAAGTTGATATTATAATTGCATTAGTTGAAACTAACTTATTATGGTGCTATCCTAATAACGGAGGATAAAATTATGGAGTTATTACATAAAATAGATGAAGAAAAATTAGAACAAGCTAAAAATGGTCAAGGCTTTATTGCTGCCTTAGATCAATCAGGTGGTTCAACACCCAAAGCATTATTAGGCTATGGAGTTGATGAATCTTTTTATACCGTTAATGGTGTAAAAGATGAAAATAAGATGTTTGATTTAGTTCATGAAATGCGTACAAGAGTTATTAAATCGCCAGAATTTAATGGTAAAAAAATAATGGGCGCTATATTGTTTGAACAAACAATGGAAAGAAAGATAGATGGACTTTATACAAGTGAATATTTATGGAATGTAAAGCATGTTGTTCCTTTCTTAAAATGTGATAAAGGATTAGAAGAAGAACATAATGATGTTCGCTTAATGAAAGATATCCCTAATCTTGATGAAACATTAGAAAAAGCAGTCAAACATGGTGTATTTGGCACAAAAATGCGTAGTGTTATTAATCACTATAATGAAGAAGGTATTAAAGCAATCGTTGATCAACAATTTAAAGTTGGACTTCAAATTGTGCGTCATGGATTAGTACCTATCTTAGAACCAGAAACCACAATTACAAGTGAAGATAGAGAAAAGAGCGAACAATTACTTCATGATTTATTTATTGAATACTTAAATAAACTTGATGATAATGCAAAAATCATGATTAAAGTTTCTATCCCAGTAAATCCACATTTATATGATGATATTATTACTAATCCACATGTTGTTCGTGTAGTGGCATTATCTGGTGGATATAGCCAAGAAGTAGCTAATGAAAAATTAAAACATATTAAAGGTTTAATTGCTAGTTTTTCTCGAGCTCTATTAGAAAACTTAAAATATCAACAATCTGAAGAAGAATTTAATAAAACAATTAATAAATCAATTGATAATATTTATTCCGCTAGTGTGGATAAAGTATTATAGAATTTAAAATACTAATTAAAAAAGAACTGCAAATCTTAAGTGAAATGTAGCTCTTTTTTGATAAGTGTAAATAAAATTACTTTTTTAATTCATCGAATAAATCATTAGTATTAGTGAAAGATTTTTTTGAAGAGTCATTAGAAATTCTTTCTGCCTCTTTAATCGCGGCTATTGTTTCTTTGTTTGGTTGTTCTTTATTAATCATAAAAGGTATACCTCCTTCACGAATTGATTGACGAATAAAAACATTAAAAGCAGTAGAAATGTTCATTCCTAATTCGGAAAATAATGTTTCTGCTTGCTTTTTTAATTCCTTATCGATCCTAATAGTGATATTAGTAGTAGAATTTTTCATAAAATCACCTCATTTACATTTTATGTGCATTGCACATAAAATGCAATATATTAATTTAAATAATACTCTTCCACACATTAATAATATAGTAATATAAATATTGATTTTCGTTTATGTGTTTGTAATTTTTATTTTAACTAGCGTTTTTGGACATTATTTTATATTATTAATGTATGAATTGTTGGAGGAAAACTTATGATAATTTGTACTGGTGAAATACTTGTAGATATGGTCGGAAGAATGAATAATGGTATATTACAATACGATCGCCACGCCGGTGGAGCGCCATTTAATGTTTGCTCGGCAATTGCAAAATTTGGTGGTGAATCCATATTTAATGGAGCAGTAGGAAATGATTTAATGGGAAGTTTTCTTATAGATTTTTCTAGTAGACAAAATATAAGGAAAGTATATCTTAATATAGACTTAAAACACAATACTACTTTAGCGTTTGTGGATATTGATGAAAATGGTGAAAGAAATTTTTGCTTTTATCGAAAACATACCGCTGATTATCATTTAGAGCCAATAAAAGAAGTAGATTTAAAAAATGCTAATATTGTTCATTTTGGAAGTTTAATGCTATCAGAAGAAGAAGGATTTAAATTTGCACAAAAAGAAATGGAAAGGGCAAAGGAATTAAGAAAATACATTAGTTTTGATGTTAATTTTAGAACGGATATATTTAAAAATGAAAAAGAGGCACTTGATAGATATAAAACTATATTAGAATATGTGGATATTGTTAAATTTTCTGAAGAAGAAGTAAATATATTTGGTAAAACATATGTGAAAAATTTATCACAACATGCATTAGTGTGTGTATCTTTAGGTAATAAAGGTAGCAAATATATTTATAAAAATTTAACAAATAAAATACCTTCAATAAAAGTGAAACCTATTGATACTACTGGTGCTGGCGATGCTTTTTTTGCGGCTATATTAATGAATTTAGATGGTATTAATAAAAATGAATGGAATAAAGAATTGTTAGATAAGACATTTAATTTTGCTAATATTGCTGGAGCATTAACGACATTAAAAGTTGGTGCAATTGATAGCTTACCTAGTAGCGAAGAAATAAAAAAATATTATTAAACAACTGCTAAAGGATTAGATGTTGATTCATTGATTAATAGTGCCAAAACAAAAGATGTATTCATTTGGTGGGTACCAGCGTTAGCAATTGTTAATGTTGTTGCTTTATTAGTTGCAATAGATTGGAGTATTAGAATCTTCTTTCCTGAAGTATATAATAAAAAAGAAAAAAGTTAAAAGAATGATATAATTTTATGAAGTCACTTCGTTAAGGGGTGACTTTTTTAGAAAAAGCTCCGTGCAAAAAGGTGCAAATTATGGTCAACAAAAACATGTAAAAAGGTGCAAATTATGAAGCGCTTTAAATATAAAATCAACTATAAAGACAAATAATATCAATTTATAACAAATTTATTAATAAAATATGTGTGCAATAATGTCAATTAAGATCTTATTTAGCTTTGATGATATCTCAATAATCGATTCTAAAATTTTTTAAGAAGTATTTAAATCGAAACTATTAACAAATAAAAATTTAAAAAATTTTAGAGAAATTTTGTTATAAAAGTAAATGACGCAGTAAATGACGCAGTAAATGACGCAGTAAATGACGCAGTAAAT
>URQK01000099.1 GCA_900549975.1 uncultured Mollicutes bacterium | reverse complement strand
AAAATATCGCGATTATTTTCAATAGTTCTAATCGCATTATCGATTTGATTAATTTGAACATAACTATCAACCACTAACCAAATATTCTCTGGCTCTTTATTTAATTCTAATTCATTAATTATTTCTAAATATTCACCATTTTCAAACATTTTTTCGTATTTATTCATATCTACACCTCAACTATAAATACTTGCTTAAAGCATCCATAAAGAATTTTTTAGCCTCTTTTGCTTCTTTTGAACCAGGAGCAACAATATCAAATCCATGATAACAGCCATTAAAAGTAGCAAAATCAGTTGGTATACCTAGTTCTTTTAATTTATTAATATATGTAACTGTTTCATCATAAAAAGGTTCAATATCGCCCACAAATGAAATACAAGGTGGCATATGAGCATAATTATCACATAGCGCTGGACTTGCATAATAAGGAATCTTTTCTTTATCTAAATCTCTTAAATAAATATTCCAGGCTTCGATATTACTTTTTTCATTCCATACCGGAGCGTTATTATCTTCCATTGATTTAGTGTCACTTCGACAATCTAACATTGGATAAATTGGCATTTGTAACATAACATTTACTTCTTTTCTATCTCTCGCTAATAAGCATAGTGCGACAGTTAAGCCACCGCCAGCACTTTCTCCACCAACGGCAATTTTATCTTTATCTATTCCTAGTTCATCAGCGTGATCATGCATCCATAAAAGGGTAGTATAGCAATCTTCAAGAGCTGCTGGATAAGGGTAACTACTTGCTAAACGATACGAAGGAGAAACTACTAAACATTTCTTAGAAATTTCTTTTGCCATTGTAATAAAAGCCATTTCTGGAAAACCATTAACATAGCCACCACCATGAATCCAAAGTACACCCATTCGTGATGTTCTTTTTTTAGAATCAATAACTAATAATCTTAATCCAGATTCATCTTTACGAGGAATGTAAATACTTTTTACTGGTCCCATTGATTTAGGCTTTTTAACTTCGATAGTCTTCTTTTTTGGTGCTTTTATTTGTAGTTTAAAAGGCTTCATTACTACGTTATAAACGCTAGCAACAAATCTTAAATCTTTAGCAATATCATCTTTCTTAACTTCCATACTTTTTTCTCCTACAATAATTATGCTAAAAAAATGAGTTTTGAGCAAGAAAAAAATGACTTGATGAAATGAATCACCAAGTCATAATAAATTAATTTTTAATCCAAATAAGCAAGAATATAATTTCCAGCTGGTTCATTATCAGTAGCAGATACAAAAGCAAATTCAATTGTAATATTACCTTTTTCATAAATATAAGTAGTATAACCATCTTCAGTTACATCCTTATAATGAGTGTATCCATTAGCAAGTAATATTTCTTTATAAGCATCGACAAAACTAGTTTCGGAATAATCAGAAATATAAAGCATATCGCCAGAGTCGTCGGTTTCCTTTGAATAATACAAACTTTCTCCATCCATAGCAACATAAGGAATTTCTTCACCTAGTAATTCAATCATCAATGCTTTAAGTTCACTATTCCATTCACCATCACTTTTTGAACTATTGGTTTCCACTAATTGTATATCTAATACAAATTTATTGTAAGCAGAATAGAATTCTAATGCTACATCTTTATTAGCAGAGACAGCTTCATAAACACCATCTTCATCGTAATAAGAATCATCAATTGTCCATCCAGCGGCTTTTAATACTTCAACATAATTTGTCATAATAGATTTACTGATATCACTTGTATCATCTTTATAAGTTAATTCAATATAGGCTGGTGTACCATAATCTTCATCCTTTTCGACAAAAGTATATTTAATATTGTCACCAATTTTGATATCAATGCTTGGAACTTCAGTGGTGCCTTCTCCTAATAATGCTTTGATTTTATCAGCAGGGAAACTTGTTACAAATTCAGTATAACTTCTATCAACTGGTACTACTTGAACCATAAATTTAGAATTACTATATTGTACTTCGACATTAACATATTCTTCCCAGTCATAATAGAATTGGTTTCCAAAATAATCTTCATCTGTCATAAGATTATTTTCACCTAATTTTGCAATATAATCCTTTGTAATATCTGAACTAACATCACCAGAAATTAAAATGCCATTATTTGCTAGATAATATTCATAATTACCATTAGCAGCAAATTCTGGAATGGTAACAGTCGATAAATTGCTATAGATATTTCTAATTACTTCTGCTGGCCAAGTTTTAGTAACATGATTTAATGTAATATAAATTTCATTTCCTCCTGGGATAATCATTCCTAAAAACTCCGATGTTTCCGTGAATGCAAATTCAACAGATAAGTATGAATTATCATTTAAAGTCAAATTATAAGCAGTGTAATTTTCACTAGTAGATGTTGTAGACTTAATGAATCCTGCTTTAATTAGTGCCTCTTCAAATCCATCACTTAAAAAATCAGTATCAGAAGCATCAGATATTGTTAATACTTCATCATTAAGACTATATTCAAAATCACTAGCCAAGGCGACAAAAGGTATTTGATAATTAAAAGTATTAGTCATGATTGTTTTTAATTCTTCTGGCCAATCTGTCAGATCAGTTCTTTGAGTTGGTAAATCTAACCAAGCATAAATTTCATTTCCAGGATTATAAACTACATTGTCTTCTTCCGCTCCTGGGAAATAATCTAATTGTACAACAATCGTATCCTTGGTATATATAAAGACATCATATCCATAATCATTGTCAGTAGAAGATAAAGTATATCCATTAGATACTAAAGTTGATTTATATGTTTCAACGATGCTTGTAGCGGATGAGTCGGTTAGATAAAAATACTCACCGTTTTCATCACTATCTTTACCATATTGTACTGTATTAGCATCTAAGGCTACATAAGGTAACTCTTCGCCTAACACTTCTTGCATAACGGCTTTGATTTCATTACTCCAAGATCCAGTTGTTTGATTAGCTGAATTTGAAGTTGAGTTTGAATTGTTCTTGTCATCACAAGAAGCCATTAATAACAAGAAAGGAACTAAAACTAATAATTTTTTATTTTTCATAATAAAGCCTCCATAAGTTGTAATTATTAGAGCACCATTCACATAAAAAGTCAATAATTTTTAGTAGATGCACTACCTATAAATTAGATAATATTAGTATTTTATTGGATAAAATTAAAAAAATGCTAATTAAAGCATTTTTAATTAATTATCAGACCTAGAAAAACTATTTTTCATATGGTTACTAGCGTCATAAAGTACTTTATCAAGAACTTTACTAGTTTCTTCTTCCATCATGGAAGCAATTTTTTCATTAGTTACTTCTAATGCGCTTATATCATTATTAGTCACAAATTCTTTATCGCAAGCTTTAATAAGCTCATAATTTTTACTCATTGTTTTTTCAACATAACGCTCAATATGAATAATCGCAGTTTGAAAGTGTGCATCCACTAAAGCGCCAATTAAGCGATTATTCCAATAAAAATTATTTGTAGAAACTTTTAAAGTTGTGTTATTTAAGTATGTAGGAATTTTAGTTACGTTAGTATAAACTGGAATTAAAGTATTAAAGACATTTGAGCCGAATGCCACCCATTCAATCGCCGCAATCTTATCATCAACATAAGGCCTAATTTGCGCAATTGATAAAAAACTTGTTCTACTTATACCAATTGGACGATATATTGATTTAAAATCTTTAATATTTTTTCCATAGCAATCATAATTTGTTCCTTGATAATGACCTGATAAAGCATATTTAACATCATCAATAGTAATTTTTCTTTCTGGAACTAAACTCCAAGGAATATCATCAGATTCTAAAGTATAATCAGCATTATCACCCACCCAGGTAAATGTCTTTGGATTAAAGAATTTTTCAATAAACCACGCTCTTGAAGTGTTATAAGTATGATCTGAATCATCATGACTTCCAAACGCAAGACGCGGATTAAATTTTTCTCCCATTCCTAAATCTAGGTGATTATCTTTAATAAATTCACGTAAATCTTTCGAACAAATATTTTCTTTTTGTTCACCAAAAGCATCATCAAAATCAAAGACATCTAAGCCAAATTGATTTGGCATGACTACATATTGGTCATCTTTAACACGACGTGCAATAAAATGATGTCCACCAATAGTTTCTAGCCACCAAATTTCATTTTTATCACTAATAGCAATGCCATTACTTTCATAAGTACCATATTCTTCTAATAAGGCACCTAAACGTAAAATACCTTCTTTAGCCGTCTTTATAAATGGTAAAACTAACATTACTAAGTCTTCTTCGCCAATGCCACCGGGAACGGCTTTTTTATTACCTTTCGCTTTTTGATAATTTACTAATGGATCAGCACCTAAAACACGCGGATTAGATGTAATTGTTTCAGTCGCAGTCATAGCAACATTATGCTCATTAATACCACTTGCTCCCCAAATTCCTTCTTCTTTACTTACATTAGGCATATAAGTAAAGCGATATGAGTAATCAGGTAAAGAAATTGATACATGTGATATTTTTGATTTATAAACGTTCGGCATTTTATTTGATAACATCACTGCCATTTTTTTAGCAGTAAATACGCCAGAAGGTGAATCATCATTTCTTGCAATTAAGGTTGAACCATCATAACTTGCTAATTTTCCTACTAATATTGTTGTACATCCCATAAATTTAAATCTCCTTTAGATTTTATTACCTGTTTTTAAGTTGTTTAAAGCATTTTCAATTGTGCCATTTGTCATTAAAGAAATTTTATGTATAATAGTTTTAGGATCTTCTTTCATATC
>URQK01000098.1 GCA_900549975.1 uncultured Mollicutes bacterium | reverse complement strand
CTTGATAGTCTAAAAATATCAATTTCTCCTACATTTATATTTAAGCACATTAAACAAAATAATAAAATATTTTAAAATTTTTTATTAATCTGCTTACTTTGGTTAACTTTTTTTCATTTTCTACCAATGTATAAATTTATATATCATTAGCAAGAAGTACAACAAAAAAACAACAACTGATAAATATGAGATTAAGTACCTTTAGACAATTAAGATAATATCATTTTAAGAATATGCTATTACGTAAAATGAGCTTTTTCTAAAAATAAGATAGACAGCAAGAAAATTTGTTGTAACCGATATAGTATTTAAAATCAACATTTTCAATATTAAATGCATTTAAAATTAAATGCTAACGTTACTATTGCTGATACTTTTACTTAAATGCAATGAATTATTTTCTTATATACAAGGACGATATGGTAAATGTTTAACTAAATATTCAATAGGATGTATTCTTTTTTTAATAATCTTATCCTTTGGTCAAATAATAATATTATTAAATTTAAAGATTCTTGAATATTAAAAATTATTTTTTTTATTTCGTTTTTGACACTTACAAAACATTGCAAATTTTACTTATTGTATTGCAACTATTACATTAATTCTTTTTTGCTATGGCATAAGAAAGAATAATATGTTATAAAAGTGTAAACGGTTTCACAAAGGAACTGTTTTTAACGACATAGGAGGTTTAGTTAAAATATGAGCAAGTTAAGTAGAACTACTCGTGGACTTACATTTGTTTTTGGAACTGTACTCGTGTCTAGTATTGCATGTGGTTCAATTTTGGAAGCAAATAAAGATGCTGTTGATGGTTATCTAAAAACTCATTCTTCAACATTAGTCCAAAAAGATGGTGGAAAATTATTTGATACATTTACACCAGACAAGGAATATCTTACTGAAGACGGTAAAGGTGATTCAAAAAAAATTGTTAAAGCACATGAAGATTTAGCAAAACAAATTCAAGCGGAAGGAACTGTATTATTAAAAAACGTTAATAATACTTTACCATGCCCAACTACAACTACTAACAAAACCAAAGTATCTTTATTTGGTGTTCGTAGTTCAAGTACAATTACTGGTGCATTTATAGGACATAGGGCAGCTGGTAATAATCAAACCATTCATTTCGATGAAGCATTTGAACAAGCAGGATATGAAGTAAATCCAGTATTGAATGAAGCATATGAAAAATATATTAAAACAAAACAAACTGGTAGAATTGCTTTATTAGCTGAAAATGATTTCCCATATATGGGTATGTATGGCCGAATGGCTGGACTTACTAAATTCCAAACATTAGAAGCCAGTAGTGAAGATTTAATTGCACAAAATGCCAATGCAATTACTTCAATTGATGATTATGACGATTTAGGCGTTGTTGTTCTTGGTAGAGCAGCTTCTGAAGGTGTTGACTGGGAAAAAGGCGATAAATGTGATCCTAGTGAAGGAATCACCAATCCAATGCAAATTACATTAAAAGAAAAAGCAATGATTAAACTTGCTAAAGAAAAATGTAAAAAAGTTATTGTAATTATTAATGCTGTTAACCAAATGGAAATTCAAGAATTAGCAGATGATCCAAATATCGGTGCTATTTTATGGATGGGTATTGGCGCTAACTATGCTCCAAAAGCTGTGGTTGATATTATAAGTGGCGCTACAAATCCATCAGGACATTTAAGTGACATTTATGCAACAAGTAGTTTAAGTGCTCCTGCAATGATGAACTATGGTGATTATACTTACACAAATAAAGATCAAATTGTTGCACGTTCTAAAGGCACTGGACAAAAATATGTTATTGAAGCAGAAAATATTTATACAGGATATAGATATTATGAAACTCGTTATGCAGATTATGTAAATAATTTAGGAAACGCTAGATCTAATGCTGGTTCTTCTTATACAGGTAGTAACTGGGAATATAGTAAAGAAGTAACTTATGGATTTGGCTATGGGTTAAGCTATACTACTTTCTCACAAGAAATCATTGGAAAGCCGACTCTTAAACATGATGCTCATAATTATGTATTCGATTTTAAAGTTAAAGTAACAAATACTGGAAATGTTAAAGGAAAAGATGCTGTTCAAATTTATGGACAAGCACCTTATACTGATTATGATAAAGAACATAATGTTGAAAAGAGTGCAATTCAATTAGTAGCATTTGATAAAACTGAAGAACTTGAACCAGGAAAGAGTCAAATTTTAAATATTCAAGTTGATATGCAAAATTTAGCAAGTTGGGATTCAACGGCTAAAAATGGTAATGGTTCATATATTTTAGATGCTGGTATGTATTACTTTGCAATTGGTAATGGAGCACATGAAGCATTAGATAATGTTTTAGCAAAACAAGGTGTTAAAGCAACTCCAGAAAATAAAATGACTACTGCTGGTGATGCATCAAAAGTATATCAACATACTTATAACACAAAAAATAATACACCAGATGAAGATACATTTAATGTTTCAAAAAGTGGTACAACAGTTAGAAATTCAATTGAATATGCTGATCCAAATTTCTTTAAGAAAGATTCTGTCAAATATTTGTCAAGAAATGATTGGAATGGAACATGGCCTTTAGAATATACAGATTATACTGCCGAACCAGAAATGATAGATTTAATTAATGGTAAAACATATATTGTTAAAGACAATGATGATGTATCAGATGTTTTATTTAATCAAGAAGGTAATGATAAATATCTTAATTTAAAAGGCGCTAGATATAATGATGAAGCATGGGATAAATTACTTAATCAATTAGATTTAACTCAAGCTATTGAATTTATTGTTCATGGTAATAGAGACTATTTAGCAATGGATTCTGTTGGATTTATTGCAGGTAAATTTACAGAAAATGGTCCTAATGGTGTTGGTGATCGTGCTTTTAAAACCTTATCTTATAACAACTATGGTGAAACAGTTCCTCAATGGAAAATTGCTGAAACAGATGAAAATGCTAAATTTGAAATGAATATTTTCCCAAGTGGACCAGTTATGGGGGCAACATTTAATCCTCGTTTAGCTTATGAACAAGGAAGATTAATGGGTAATGATGCATTATTTGTTGGTTTACCAATTTTATGGGGTCCATCAATGAATACACATCGTACAGGATATAATGGTAGAAATATTGAATATTATTCAGAAGATCCTGTTTTAACTGGAACAATTGGTATGGAATATAGTATTGGTGCTTTAGACAAAGGCTTAATTGCCGCTCCTAAACATTTTGCTTTCAATGACCAAGAAACAAATAGATCTGGTGTATCTCCATATTTAACTGAACAAAGAGGAAGAGAAATCGAATTAAGAGCTTTCCAAATTGCTTTTGAAGCTACAAAATATGACACAGATGAAAGAGATGCTGGTTTACTTGGTGTTATGACATCATTCTCAAAAATTGGACCAGTTGAAGTAACTTGTTCAAGAGGTTTATTAACTGATATTTTAAGAGGCGAATGGGGCTACAAAGGATATATTGTTAGTGACTTAGAAGATGATATAGACTTCTTACCACAAGCTTTATATGCTGGTATTACTAGTTTCGATTCAACTGTTACATTAGATAAATTAAATGATAAGAAATATAATAACTTTACTGTTGATAAAATCAAAAATGATGCAACAATATTAAAGAATATTAAAGAAGCTGTTCATTGTAATTTATGGGTATTAATTCAAAGTAACTATATGAACATGGTTGATGTAAATAGTGAATATGTCAATACAATGACTTGGTGGAGAGCTTCTTATATTGCTGTTGAAGTAACATCAGCTACACTAGCAGGATTATGTTTAGCAGTAACTGTATTAACAGCAATTCTTGATAAAAAGAAAGGACGTAATTAATTATGTTAGAAAAACTTAAAAAATGTGGTTTATGTTTCTACATTAGTCTTATTGCACTTGTTCTTATTTTTGTCTCTATGATACTTGCTATTTCAAGTTCTACAAATCTTGGATATAGCATTGGTGAGCTTCCTTTAATTGTAACATTTTCCATTATTTCAATTATTTGTATAATTGGCTCAGCATTATTATCATTTAAATTTAAAAATAATGCTCTTTCATATGCACCTCTATTAGTTGCTATGGTTTTATCTGGAATATGTTTTACATTTGTTATTTCATCAAAGCTCTTTCCCGATAAGCTGCAGGCATTTTCAACTTGATGCCGTCCTGTGCTTATAAACGCTCCTATAATTTCGTTTTCGTATTTAACAACGATACCTCTTGCGGTGGTTATGGGATAAAATTTTTCGGGCATACCCTCACGAAGCTGATAAATGTCAACCGTTACAGCTTTTTCGGCATACTTGCTTAAATCAAGTCCAATATCCTTTGAAAGTTCATTGTTATAGAGATAATAATACTCATTTGCGGAAAAATCGCCAAACTCATTAAATTGCGGCAAAGTATCTGTAAGCGACGCAAGTTTATAATTTATATTCCAACCGTATTTTGCAAACAACTCTCTGTCCTTATCATCAACAACATAAATCGCATCGCCGCCTGCTTCCAAAAGAGAATCCAAAAAGCGAGGGAAAGCATCATTTGCCGTATATAAAACGCCGTCCATTTTTACAAAAGTTTTATGATACAAGGTGTCCCAATAAACATCATATTCCGAATTAGTGTCATTCTCACGCACTGTTACCTTATATGCGCTTATATAATTTGCATTTAAGTCAGGCGCTTCACCTTCATACGGCATTATAGAACCCAGCCCTCCGGCTTCGTGGAAAAGGCTTTCTATATTTCCCCATACGGTAATACTGTCAGCCTGATTGAATCCCGCAAAATCAGATGTGCGGCTTACGGTTATATCCGAAAATCTGTCTGCGGTTGTATATTCCACCTCACATTCAAAAGCTTCACCCAAAAACTTAAGCGGCACATATGTATGATTATTGAATATTTTAGGCACTGTATCCATATTGACTGC
>URQK01000097.1 GCA_900549975.1 uncultured Mollicutes bacterium | reverse complement strand
ATTATATTGAATATAAAACTACTGAAAATGTCGATAGTAGATTATATGTTGAACGTAATCATATCGCGTTAGAAAGAACTTCTTTTTATAAAAATTATCATAAATATAATACTTATAATAAAATTATAGTCAAAGGCGAGATTAATTCTCCTAGTTCTTATTTCTACTTTACAAAAAATAGTTTTAAATATAATTTAGAACTTGTAAGTAATGATACAAATACAATCAATACGATATTAAATAAAATAACTAGTAGCTTCTAACTACTAGTTTTTTGATTGATCCATTTCTTTAACAGCTTTTTTATAAACACTAATGAAATAAATAAACTCAGCAATACCTGTTATTAACCAAGAGAATATATATAATAAATATAAAGATGGTATGGTTTTAAAATGGGCAAATATTGTATAAATCCAAATAATTCTAAATACACATGAACCAGTAATAACAATAATCGTTGGTACAATTGTTTTTCCTAATCCTCTTGATCCCGCGATAGAATTATCCATTAAAGCACAGAATCCATAAGAAAATCCCATAATCATTATTCTTTTCATACCTGCATCAATAACTTCACTAGAATTAGTAAACAAAGATAAAAATTGTCTTCCAAATACTACTAATAATATTCCTAAAATTAAGCCAGCACCAAATGAATAAGTTAAACTAACAAGATAACTTTTCATTACACGACTCTTGTTTTTAGCACCATAGTTTTGAGCCATAAATGTGGAACAACCTATATAAAACGCTGCCATAACATCATAAATTAAGGCATCTGCGTTCGCCGCTGCTGAATTTCCATCAACCATAATCTTTGGTAAACTATTTACTCCTGATTGAATAAATAAATTAGCAATCGCAAATATTGAGTTTTGAAATCCAGCTGGAATACCAAGTTTTAAAACTTCTAAACCAATATCTTTATTTAATTTTAAATGCGCAAATGCTAATTTATATTCGCCTTTGAAGCGCATTATTGAAATAATTATTATCAAGATTATTGTTTCTAGGAGTCTTAATTATAGAATTTTTTATTTATACGGTTGTAATTTAAACATAACAAATGAAATAAATATGTTAATAATTGAACAAAATGGTCACTTTTTTATTGATAAGAGTGATTTTTTAAGTATTATTGTTGTAAACAAATTATATTTAATATATAATTTAAGGCGTGCGTATGATATTTAATTAGGAGGTTAACAATATGCAAAGAACATTAAATAAATTAGAAAATTGTCGTACAGAAGTAGTTGTTACTTTTGAAGAAGCTGAATGGAAAGCTGCTCGTGCTGATGCTTTTAAGAAATTGGCAGCTAAAGTTGAAATTAAAGGATTCCGTAAAGGACATGCTCCAGAACAATTAGTAAAAGAAAGAGTTAGTGATATGGAAGTCACTAATAGTGCCTTAGATGTATTAT
This sequence comes from uncultured Mollicutes bacterium, assembly GCA_900549975.1. Classification (GTDB taxonomy): domain Bacteria; phylum Bacillota_I; class Bacilli_A; order RFN20; family CAG-826; genus RUG131. Next base: position 3,716 of record URQK01000097.1, on the reverse strand, counting down.
TACAAAAAGCTTATGAATCAGCTTTAAAAGAAGAAGGCATCGTTCCAGTTGCTCGTCCATCTGCGGATGTTAAAAAATTATCTGATACTGAATGTGTTGTAAGTATTATTATTCCTACAAAACCTGAAATAACATTAGGTGAATATAAAAACTTAGATGTTGAACACAAAGAAGTAAAAGTTACTGATGAAGAATTAGAAGAAGAATTAAAAAGACGTTTAGCAGATAATGCTGAATTAGTATTAAAAGATGATGCTGCTGAAAAAGGTGATACTGTCGTAATCGATTTCGAAGGATTCGTTGATGGAAAAGCTTTTGATGGCGGTAAGGCTGAAAATCATTCATTAGAATTAGGCTCTGGTCAATTTGTTCCAGGATTTGAAGACCAATTAATTGGTGCTAAAGCTGAAGAACAACGTGAAGTTAAAGTTACTTTCCCAAGCAACTATCCAGAAGGCTTAAATGATAAAGATGCTACATTCAAAGTTGTAGTTCACGAAGTTAAAACTAAAAAAGTTCCTGAATTAAATGATGAGTTTGTTGCTGATTTAGATATTAAAGACGTTCATAACGTTGAAGAATATCGTGAATTTGTTAAAAAAGACTTATTAGAAAAAGCAGAAAAGAATGAAAAATCTCGTTTCTTTGATGCTTTACTTGATAAGATTGTTGCTAATGCAACCGTCAAAATTCCTGAAGAATTTGTTAACGAAGAAGTTGAAAATATGTTCAATAACTTAAAAGCACAAGTTGAACAAAATGGCTTAGACATGGATGCTTACTTCAAAATTACAAATTCTAAAGAAGAAGACGTTAAAGCAAAAATGGCCGTTGATGCTCGTAAAAACATCGAGAGATTCTTCGTATTAGATGAAGTCGGTAAGAAAGAAGAAATCGAAGTTAACGATGCTGCAATTGAACTTGAAATTGCTAAAATGGCTGAACAATATGGTATGCCAGCAGAAAAAATCAAAGAAATCGTTTGCAAAGACGAAAATGCTAAAGCTAGATTTGCTGGAGATATCAGACAAAATCAAATCGTTACATTCTTATTAAATAATAACAAATAGTTTAATTAAATGACTAATTTAGGAAAAATGGCTTATGGCCATTTTTTCTACTAATAATAACTAAAAGGAGGTCGTATTATGGAAAACGAAAAAGAATTAATTGCACCTTTGGTGATTACTCGTTCACTTGTAGCATTTCCAAGTAACCCAACTACTATCGAAGTAGTACGTGAATCTAGTTTAGCAAGTATTGAAGCTTCTAAAGATTTTGATAATTGTGTTTTACTTGTTTCACAAAAAAATTCTGATGTGGAAAATCCAACTGATGAAGATATTTATTATATTGGTACATTTTGTTGCGTTATTTCAGTAACAAAATTAAAAGAATACACCCGTGTTCGTTTAGATCCGAGATATCGTATTAAAATCACATCAATGACTACTGGATCAGATGGATTATCACGTATTGCTACTTATGAACGCGTCGATGATGTTATGGGTGATCGCGTTGAAGAAGAAGCACTTGTTAAGGCAATCATTCATGAACTAGAACAAATGCCTGAATTAATTAGTGTATTACCTAAAGCACTAATTAATCAATTATCTAAAGGTGTATCCTCTAATCAATTATCTAACCTTTTGTCTAATAATTTACCAATTGATCCTGCCCAAAAACAAAGTTTACTTGAAACAACTGATGTTAATAAACGTTTAACTGTTCTTTTACAAGTTTTAAATCAACAAAAAGTTATTAATGAAGTTGAAAAGAAGATTAGTGCGGATGTGCGCGAATCAACTGATAAATCACAACGTGAATATATTTTAAGAGAAAAATTAAAAGCTATTCGTAAGGAATTAGGTGAAGATGAAGACGCTAGCGATAGTGAATCTAAAATCTTAGAACGTCTTGATAATAATCCTTATCCAGATAATATTAAAACAAAAGTTAAATCCGAACTTAAAAGATATCAAATGATGCCTCAAGCATCTTTAGAAAGTTCAATTATTAAGAACTATATTGATACTTTAATGGATTTACCTTGGTATCAAAATACTGAAGATAATGATGATTTAAAACACGCTCGTGAAATTCTTGATGAAGATCACTATGGCTTAAAAGTAGTAAAAGATCGTATTGTGGAGTATTTAGCGGTAAAAAAGAAAACTGGCAATTTAAAAGCACCAATTATATGTTTATATGGCGCCCCTGGTGTTGGTAAAACATCTTTAGGAAGAAGTATTGCTCGCGCATTAAATCGTAAATTTCATAAAGTGGCTCTAGGCGGTATATCTGATGAAGCTGAAATTAGAGGTCACCGTCGTACTTATGTCGGCGCAATGCCAGGTAGAATTATTGCAGGTATGCGTAAAGTAGGTGTTAATAACCCAGTATTTTTACTTGATGAAGTGGATAAGTTAGCTAATTCTTATAAAGGAGATCCTGCTTCTGCATTACTTGAAGTATTAGATCCAGAACAAAATATCATGTTCAATGATAATTATGTTGAAGAACCTTTTGACTTATCAAATGTCTTGTTTATTGCTACCGCAAATGACATATCTAATATTCCTGGACCATTACGTGATCGTTTAGAATTAATCGAAGTAAGTTCATATACAGTAACAGAAAAACTTCATATTGCTAAAGAACACTTAGTACCAAAACAATTAAAACTTGCGGGTTTGGATATTAACGATGTTAAGTTTGAAGATAAAGCTATTTTATCTATTATCTATAAATATACACGTGAAGCTGGTGTACGTAGCCTAGAGCGTAAAATTGCTTCAATTTGTCGTAAAATTGTTGTGGAATTATTAAATGGTAAAAAGTCAAAGAAAGTTTTAGTTACCGAAAAGAAAGTCCGTGAATATTTAGGATTAGAACCATTCCCAGAGGAAAAGAAAGAAGATTTAGACCAAATTGGTGTTGTTAATGGCTTAGCATACACGCAATATGGTGGTTCAATTTTACCAATTGAAACAACAACTTATGTTGGTAAAGGTCGCTTAGTCTTAACTGGTAGTTTAGGTGATGTCATGAAAGAATCTGCAACGATTGCTTTAGACTATATTCGCGCAAATGCGAAAAAATATGAAATTAATAATGAAATATTTGAAAAAAATGATATTCATATTCATTTCCCTGAAGGAGCAATTCCAAAAGATGGACCATCAGCAGGTGTTGCTATTACTACCGCATTAATAAGCTGCTTAACCAATCAATATGTTCGTAATGATGTGGCTATGACTGGCGAAGTGTCATTACGTGGTAAAGCTATTGCTATTGGTGGTTTAAAAGAAAAATCACTTGCTGCTCTTCGTAGTGGTATTAAGACTATCATCGTTCCAGTTGATAACAAACCTAATGTTGAAGAACTTCCAGAAGAAGTTAAAAATGGCTTAGAGATTATTTATATGACTTGTGTTGATGATGCTCTTAAAGTAGCATTCAGGAGCCAAAATGCTTAATTTTCGCGGTGCTAAATTCATAAAAAGTGCAACTTCTAAATTAGATCGACCAGAAAAAAAACTAAAAGAAGTATTATTTGTTGGACGTTCTAATGTTGGTAAGTCTTCTTTGATTAACGCTTTAGTGGATAATAAGTCTTTATGCTTTACATCTTCTAAACCAGGGCACACAAGATTACTTAACTATTTTGAAATTAAAGATAGTTGTTATTTGGTAGATGCACCAGGATATGGATA
>URQK01000096.1 GCA_900549975.1 uncultured Mollicutes bacterium | reverse complement strand
ATTTATGCATACATTATGCCGTACCTTCAGGTAGTAAATATGTATTCGATCGGTATTGAAGTAATAAAAGGAATTTCAGGAACATTGGGGATTGTACTGACTGTGCCGATCGTGTCTGTGATATCGGCGAAAGTATACAGCGGAGGTTTTAGAATGTACAAATGAATGTTATAAAAAAATTAATTACTATTTTAAAGTATATCTAGAATAAAACAATCAAAAATTATTATAATTACTTAAATCACTGCAAAAATAGAGTGATGTGATTGCATCACCCTAAATATATTGGATAATAAATTGCTTTTTATACTGTTAAACAAGCAACTATTAACTATTTCTTTTAGTTATGAATGAGAAAACTATACTAAGTAAAAATGATATTAATAATGATCCAAGAGAAACTAATGCTGGTAATAAATCTTGAACATTTTGATTTGTTTTTTCATATGTTAAGATTGTAGCCGCATAATATATTCTTGCATCTAATAAATAAGCAATAGCCACTATTACAAATATTGGAATTATAATAGACGTCGCATCACTTAAAATACTTTTAAATTTGTTTTCTTTAATAAACTCAATTGCTAACAAGGCAATTTCCATGACTAATGCCAAAACTATAAATACAATTATTTTACTATTCACACCAAATTTCTTAAAATAAATCGAATTACAATTAGCAATATATAATATCAATCCTAATAATGTAAATATAAATATGATGGCATTCCATATTAAAGATTTAATTACTTTTTTCATGCAATTTCACCTTCATTCTTATATTTAGATAAGGCACTTAATGTAAGTAAAACTGCTAAAGCAACTGTGGTTATACCAAATCCAATTTCTAATCCTAATACTAAATTATCATATGGAGCATTAACATGAATTCTTACCATACCATCACTCCAACCATTCATCGCATTAGAATTCGCAATAGCCCAGTTTTGATATAACATACATTTTTTAACATCCGACATTAATCCTTTATCTTTAGAAACATTTTCCACTGTCCAATATTCCCATCCACCTGTTAAATCGCCATTAGTCATAGTAGTTAAAGTAACACCACAATGTGCTAATTCTTTAACAGAGAAATAATGTTTATTAGTAGCAGCATCTGTAGACATCAATCCTTTAAATCCCCATTCATCACGAAGAATATTAAGCATTATTCCTTCATGTGAGTTAATAGCGGTAATACCACATCGAGATAAAGAAGTCATCATGCCTCTAGTTTCACCTTTTTCCACAGCAAATTGGAATCCTCTTAGTTCTGTTTCGCGGGCTTTTTGTTCGGTCATTAATGGAGCAATGCCAAACCTTTGAATTTCTGTATCATTAAATGCGTAGTGCTTTGGACATATGATAGCACCAAATTCATTTCCACCCTTTATGAAACTAGCGGCTTGATTACCTGATAAAATAGGATCTTCACTATAATACTCATGGTTACGAGCATTATAAGGTAAGCGATGTAAATTTAAACCTGCGCCCCATAAGATTGTTACGTGCGCCCAAATTGAATAATTGCCAGTGATTTGCCCATATTTTAAAGCCATTTCTTTTGAAAATGTCGCAGCAATTACTGTTTCATTTGCCATAACTCCAGCTTTATAATTATAATTTTTATCTTCACTAGTGAAATAATGCGGATCCACTTCTTTCATCCAAGAAATACTTTCTACTTTATTCCCCAATGAATTATTATTATAGCCATTTGGTCCATCATATTGTACTGTTTCTGGAGAGTCAATTGACTCAATATGCTTGCAACTTGTTCCACCAAAAGCAATGCGATCCAAACATTCTTGTAATGTAATTTGATCTAATAGTTGTTCCCATCTTGGATCATTGATGTCTTTTACACCTCTAAGTGCAGTCATTGTTAAACCATTATCAGCACCAAAAGTTACATTTTCATATCCATCATTATGGGCACCAATTTCATATAAATCATTGTTTAGTATTCTAAGCATATTTTCATCAGCTTCAATACCTTTATATGTTTTTGGGAAAGTGTTATCCCAATCAGATCTTGATAAATAATTAACAGTTCCTGGTTTATAATAATTTAAATCCATATCACTTAATTGGTTTTGAATAGTCACACCGGTATTAGATTCTTTTAAAGTTTTGCTATCAAAAGCATCGTTATACCAAGATAGACAAGAATTACTAAAGTATGAACCACTTAAATTAGATTCATTAACTCCTTCTTTAATAAGTGCGTTATTTAGTGCTTCGTGGGCACCATTTCCAATTGAAAAATAATAGTTTCCTTTATCAAGAATATAACTTCCAGCATTAGTATTGGAATCATAAGAAGCAATATCTTGTAAATCTGCTTCTAAATAAATTGTTTCTTTTCCACCATTTTTCTTTAATTCTTTGGTTTTTCCATAATCAATTAATTTAATTGCCGATTTTTCTACTTGTCCTTCTAAATAAGGAGTGTGAACATAAAGTTGCACAACATCTTTAGCATCATAATTTCCTACATTTGTCACTTCTACTTCTGCAGTGATTTTTCGTTCTTCTTTATTCACGTTTAGCGCTTTTAACTCTTGTTTAAAAGAAGAATAAGATAAACCATAACCAAACGGATATGTCACTTCATTTTCATAATTCCAACCACTCATTACTGTTGATCCTTTAGATGATGAAGCATTAAAGCGATTTTTCACTTGGTCTTCATATCTAGTTTCATAGTAATAGTAACCTGTATAAATACCTTCTGCTTCAACTAAATAATTATTAATTAATTTTCCTGAATAATTGGGATTGCTTTCAATATTTAAAAGATTACTCCATGTATAAACACCATAATTTTGAGCGGCAGGCGATAAATGATTATCAACTGCATATGTATCTGGCAAATGCCCACTTGGTGATACTTTACCCATTAATAAATCTGCAACACCATAAAATCCATAGCCACCTGGAAATCCAATTTGCATAATAGAATCAACACCAGGATTTTTATTTATTTCATCAATTTCCATAGCAACTGCAGAATTAATTAAAACAATTACTTTATCAAATATTCCCTCGCTTTTCTTTGTAACGGCTAAATTAATTATATCTCTTTCATTATCATTTAACCCTAAAGCATCGCTTTGATGAAGATTAACATCATTATCAGAAACATAGTCCGCTCCTGGTAAATATGTTGATTGTTCAGAAGATGCTCTTCCTAAAACAATAACTGCGGTATTATATTCTGAAAAATCTTTTTGCCAATCCGCATTCGCGGAATTTAAACTTGCAATTGATACTTCTTTATTGCTAAATTTTTCTGTTCCTGAAGGTGATGTTGTCTTTTGAATTGATGCACCCGCTTTTTTATAAGTTTGTTGAACTAATGTACTATATTCTAATCCTCTTCGTTTAAAGCCATTAATAAGGGCAACTGTATCAGCATCAGTATTTGAATTCTTCGTTAAACCAGAGCCCATTTCTCCACCTTGATGAGGGTTATAAGCCGCAGTGCCTAATAATGTTATTTTTTGATGTGAAGCATCTAAAGGTAAAGCATTATTCTCGTTTTTTAATAAAACAGCACCTTCTTCTTCCATTTCTTCACCTAAATTAGCTAAAGAGGTAACTAACTCAGTAGTATTTTTATAAATTGACTTATATGGATATAAATCATCAATTTGTTCTTGTGTTAGCTCTTTATCTTGTGGCACAACTTTGGTATTTGTTGTGCCTAAAAATTGATTTATTTCGGAACGATAATGATTAATAGTGGAAGGCGCTACTAAAAGAAATGCTAGTAAAGAGGCGCTTAATGCCAAGCCGCCTCTAAGTGAATTATACGCTTTCTTTAACATAATTTTACCTATCCAATATAGTTATAATGCATTGTTACTTTTGATAAATCATTGTTAACTGTAGATATTTGTACTTTTGCCCAGTCCGATTCCGCTCCTCTAAAGTAAATATCTTGAAGTGAAGTGCATTCCATAAATGCATCATCTAAAATTTCAGTTAAAGATCCTGATAATACAACTGTTTTTAATTTACTATCACGAATGAATGTTGCCTTACTTAAAGAAGTAACAGTATCTGGTAAACAAATATATTCCGCAGTCATGCATCTTAAGCCTCTAAATTCAATTGTGGTTATACCATTAGAAACAATAATTCTTTTTGGTCCCCAAGTTCCTTCATCAGTGGATAAAGCTGCTCCCGCAATAGTGGTTACAGGTTTGCCATTATACCAGTTACCAACAATGACTTCATCATCTTTACAAGTTCCGATACCGGTTAAAGAATAATAAGTTTCATCATCCGATAATGCATATTCTAATCCTTTGGATCCTTCTACCTTACCATCAATTGCCTCCCCGCCTTTATAATCATAATGGAAGGCGGCTTTAAATAAAGTGGTGTTATTATTTAATGACTTATCAATATTGTCCCATTGTGTACGTGTACCCTTAAAATAAATATCTTGTACTGGGCATTCCATAAATGCATCATCATTAATTTTTGTTAGTGTTGCTGGTAATACAACTGCTTTTAATGATCTATCTAAAATAAATGTGGCTTTTGCTAGTTCTGTTACTGAATCTGGTAAATAGACATATTCCACTGTTCTACTTCTTAATCCTCTAAAGCTAATTGTTGTAATACCTTCAGAAACACGGATAGTTTTTGGTCCCCATTCTCCTTCGTTAGTGGATAAGGCCGCTTCACCAATTTCGGTTACTGGCTTTCCGTTATACCAGTTGCCAACAATTAACTCATCATCTTTACAAGATCCAAGCCCTGTAAGAATATAATATGTTTCATCATCTGATAATGTGTATTGAAGTCCTTTTGATCCTTCAATGTGTCCATCATCTATAGTAGATATAGATGTTGAAATTGATGTGTCTCCTCCACCTTGACTTGTAGAATTTGAAGCAGAAGGCTTTGCATCACATGCAGTAAATAATAAAGCTACTGCTAATAAAAGTAATTTCTTTTTCATATTAAAATCCTCCTAAAATTACTATCGACATATTAATCTTAGAAGAAAATTATGTAACCGGTTACAATTCAGTTAGTTTTTGTATTTTAACAAGTATTATTGACTTATAAATGGTATTTTCGGTATATTTTTTAGTATTTTTGGTTAAAAAAGCAAATTATTATTCTTAAGCATATTTAAACATTCTTTTTTTACTACACTAATTTTAGTTCTAGCAATAGGTATTTTAATATCTGGATACACTATTAACTCATTTTTTAAAAGTCCATTAATGTAACTAGCATTAACTAGATAAGAATTATGTGTTCTTATAAATCCATATTCACTTAATTCATCTTCAATAGTTTTCATTGTTTTTCGTGTATGGAAATAAACATTAGGATTTTTAGTATAAAAATATTGTTGTTTGAAATTTCCTTCGA
>URQK01000095.1 GCA_900549975.1 uncultured Mollicutes bacterium | reverse complement strand
CAGGGTTTCCCCCATTGTGCAATATTCCCCACTGCTGCCTCCCGTAGGAGTTTGGACCGTGTCTCAGTTCCAATGTGGCCGATCACCCTCTCAGGTCGGCTACGCATCCTCGTCTTGGTGGGCTGTTATCTCACCAACTAACTAATGCGCCGCAGGTCCATCTACTAGTGGAGCAATTGCCCCTTTTATGTTTGGAAGATGCCTTCCAAACACGTATCCGGCATTAGCCGAGATTTCTCTCGGGTATTCCAGGCTAATAGGCAGGTTACCTACGTGTTACTCACCCGTTCGCCGCTAGCTCGCCCCGAAGGGCTCACTCGCTCGACTTGCATGTATTAGGCACACCGCCAGCGTTCATCCTGAGCCAGGATCAAACTCTCATAGTTTTTATTTCCTAGTTCATTATTATTTCTGGTTTTGTATAAATTTTTTCTTTATAAAAATTGACGTTGTTTTGTTGTTTTATTCTGTTTAGTTTTCAAAGATCAGTTCACTTTGGTTTTTAACCTTAGTGCTTTATTAGTATATCACAGTCAGTTAAATATGTCTACATTTTTTTACATATTTTTTATTACTGTAATATCTTAATCTATCGGGTTTTCTAATCGCTCGACTTTCTTATTTAACCACAACTCAAAACCATTTGCAAGCATTTTTTTAATTTTTTTAAAAGTTGTTAGTGGTCACTAATTAAAACAATCTAATATCAATTATTACTATATATAAAGGAAAAGAAAAAGCCCATATTGCTACGGGCTAAATATAAATTGATTTTTAATAACTATTATCTTCTATTAGAAGAGAATATTGCTACATATTGTAAAACTCGTAAGAATATATACATAAAATCAACGTATAATTCAAAAGCACAATATTGGCATAAATTTCTAGAATTAATTCCAGAATCAATGATTGTTTTAATTCGCCACATATCTATACTAATAAATAGCATAATTACTCCGAATGTAACAAATGATACAATCCAGTCTATTGTAGTACTTCTTAGAAAAATATTAATTAAACTAATAATTAACGCTCCTAAAAGCAATACAACACACATGCTTGCCATTCTATTTAAAGATCTCTTTGTTAAATATCCATATAAAGCCATTACACCAAATAATGCTGCTGATATTCCAAATGACACAATTAACAATTTGCTATCAATAACTAATACAATTGACGACATCATGAGCCCCATCGTAATAGCGTAAATCACAAATGGTATTGTTAATGGTTTATTATTTTTCAAAACACGATATTGAATAATAAAAGTCTCAACAATCATAAGGATAATTGATCCTATCATTACACCTAGGTATGCTTCTGGGGATATAAATCCTAAAGATAACAATGTGGCAAACCCATACGCTGATAAAGCAGTTACTCCCAAAGCCATAAATAGCCATCCAAATACTTTAGCCAATGAGAATTCATTAGATTGAGAAATAGTTGAATCATATTCCATAAAAAATCCTCCTTATCTTTATATAATGGTATTATATATTAGTTTTGTCATTTTTAAAACAAATTAACAAAAAAAGATTAGTGGATAACCACTAATCAATAATATTTTCTAATAAAGCTTTGAAAGAATCAACTTTTAATGAGGCGCCGCCTACTAAAGCACCATCAATATCTTTCATACTTAAATAGTCTTTAACATTTTCAGGCTTTACAGATCCGCCATAAAGTATTCTAATTTCATTAGCAACACTTCCAAACATTTCTGTTAATACTTCACGAATGAAAGCACAAACTTCTTCTGCTATTTCTTTTGAAGCATTAACACCTGTGCCAATTGACCAAATTGGTTCATAAGCAACAACAATGTTTTTAGCTTTTTCTTTATCAACACCAGCAAGACCAATTCTAATTTGATCACGAACAATAGCTTTAGTAATGCCGCTTTCAAATTCTTCAAGTGTTTCACCACAACAATATACAGGAACCATATCATTAGCAATCATTGCTAAAACTTTACGGTTACAAGATAAAGAAGACTCACCATTATATTGACGACGTTCTGAGTGTCCAATAATTGACCAATTAATGCCAATTTCTTTTAACATTGGAATAGAAATTTCACCAGTATATGCACCATGATCTTCATAATGAAGATTTTGAGCAGCAACAATCATATCTGGGTTAATCTTTTTAACTGCTTCTAAGCATAAAAATGTTGGAGCAACACCAATTTCGATACCTTTTTCTTTGGCTAGTTGATAAATTTCAATACTATCTTTAGCAAAAGCTTTCGCTTCTTTGATAGTTTTGTTCATTTTCCAGTTGCCAAGTAATAATTTTGTTCTATTTGATTTCATAATTAGTCACCTATTACATCAATGCCAGGTAAATGGCCATCATTTTCAATCATTTCAAGTGAAGCGCCGCCGCCAGTTGAAACGTGTGAGAATTCATTGTTATAGCCAAATTGTTTGCATGCTGCAGCAGAATCTCCACCACCTATAACTGTGAATGCTTTGCCTTTTAATTCAGCGCAAGCTTTACAAACAGCAATTGTACCAGCTTGGTAAGCTTCTTTTTCAAACACACCCATTGGTCCATTCCAGAAAATTGTCTTTGCTTTTTCAATTTCTTTAGTGTAGATTTCACGGGTTTTTGGTCCGATATCTAATCCTTCAAATCCATCAGGAATATCATTTGTTGGAACTGTTTTAATTTCAGTTGGATTGTCAAAATCATTTGCACAAACACTATCAACTGGTAATAAAATTTTGCCAGATGCATACATTTCTCTAGCATAATCTAATTGATCTTCTTCAACTGGAGAAACACCAACTTTTCCACCTAATGCTTTTACAAATGTATATGCCATAGCGCCACCGATAAGAATTTTGTCACATTTTTTTAATAAAGAATTAATAACTTTAATTTTATCAGAAACTTTAAATCCGCCTAAAATAGCTAAATATGGTCTTTCTTCGCATTCAACAACTTTTGAAAGATTAACCACTTCTTTTTCAACTAAGAAGCCAATAGCAACTTCTTTCCCCTCTGCTTTTAAAATTTCAGGAACACCATATGTAGATGCGTGAGCGCGGTGAGCAGAACCGAAAGCATCCATAACAAATGCATCTGCTAAACTAGCCCATTCTTTAGATAATTCTGGATCATTCTTTGTTTCGCCTTTTTCAAAACGAGTGTTTTGAACAAGTAAGACATCTCCATCTTTTAAAGCATCAACCGCAGCCTTTAATGTTTCACCACGTGTTTCAGGACAGAAAGCAACTTCTTTTCCTAATAATTCACCTAAGCGAACTGCAACTGGAGCTAAAGTATTTTTTGCTTTTCCTTCTGCAAGTTTAACTGGATCTTTGTGATCAATTTTTCCTAAATGGCTCATTAAAATAACTTTTGCACCTTTAGAAATAAGCTCTTTGATTGTAGGTAAAGCTTGAACAATACGGTTGTCATCTCTAATTTGTCCATCTTTTAAAGGAACATTGAAGTCACAACGTACTAATACACGTTTACCAGCGACATTTAAATCTTTTACTGTTTTCATAAAAACTCTCCTTCTTCGTACTAATGAAATTAGTACTAACCGATAGTTATTATAATACAACTTAGATAAAAATGAAACAAATTGCATAAATCTTTCATTTATTTTCAATTTTCAAACATTATTTATGAATAAATAAAATTATTTTGTCTATCATTTAAATAAAGGGGAGATAATATGCCAATAATTCCAACTATTATTACCAACAATTATGATGGGAAAGAAAGTAAAGATATTTTTTCTTTACTTCTTGAACAAAGAATAATCATGATTAATGATGAAATCACTGATCAACTTGCAGCACTTATTGTCGCTGAAATACTTTTTTTAAATGCCAAAGATCAAACAGAACCTATCACTATATACATAAATTCGCCCGGTGGATCAATCTATGCCGGTTTAGCAATTTATGACATAATAAAAAAAGTTGAATGTCCTATATCCACAATCGGAATTGGCTTATGTGCATCGATGGGTGCTTTTTTGCTTTCTAGCGGAGATAGAGGAAAAAGATTTGCTTTGGAAAATACCGAAATTATGATTCATCAGCCATTAGGGGGTTCACAAGGACAAGTAAGCGACATTGAAATAATGACCAAAAGATACTTGTATTTAAAAAACAAATTAAACCAAATGCTTGCTGCTCATACTGGACAAGACATTAAAAAAATCGCGAAAGATACCGATCGCGACTATTTTATGTCAAGTTTTGAAGCAAAAGAATATGGACTTATAGATGATGTGATATCACTCAATACCTTGAAATAAAGTTTGAAGATTTATTTTTAAAGCACGAGCAATTCTAACTAAAATCATAAGGCTAGGATTCCTTCTACCATTCTCTAAATCACAAATATAATTTTTATTTACATTGCTCTCTAAAGATAAATCCTCTTGTGACCAACCTTTTAGTTTACGCAAATACTCAATTCTTTTACCAAGTTGAGCATTAGTATTAATACTATTAATCATTTGGTGTTTCTCCTTTTCTATATGCATTTGCTTTTTCTTTTATTGCTCTAAACATATGATTTACACTTGATTTAGAAATAGTTTTTTCTAGTTTCTCACTTAAAAGTTCCGCTAGTTCAACCATAGAAGCACCTTCATATTCTAAGCGTAATTCCGCTAATAATTTAAGTTTATCATTACCAATATTTTTTAGCCCAACCATTTGATCAATTAGTTTAATATCTTCTATTTGTTTTTGAGCTGATTGAACAGTGCGAAACATATTAGCGTCCGTACAAATTTGCAAGCGATTATCATTGTTGTTATAATCTCGATTAATTCTTACGTCTTCATATTCCAAACAGCAATCAGATGCACCAAGTAGTTTTAAAAAATCTGCAATTTGATCGCTTTTTTTTAAATATACAACATAGTGATTGCGGCGCTTAATAATTCTTGGCGTAAACTCGATATATTTAATTCTAGTTATTACATTAGCAATATATTTAGACAATTCTTCATCAATTGTGGAAATTTCTAAATGATAATTAGAACTATATGGGCTATTAACAGAACCAGAAGCTAAAAAAGACCCAATCAAAAATCCTTCAAGGCTTTCTCCACTACGAACAAACGATTTAGTATTGCCTTCAAAAGATAACATTTCTAAATCTTTTAATATCTCATCAACTTTTTGTTCGATTATTACATGATAAACAATACTTTTTTTAAAATGCATGCTTTTTAAATAAGCAAAACGTGGAGAAATTTTATATCTTACTTGTAAGCATTTAAAAATGAATTTAGCCACTTTAGCATTTTCAGTTTGCAAAATGATTTTATCACTATCATTTTGTATACTTAAGCGACCATTGATTTTACTAAAAGCAGATAATATTGCTCTAATTTTGTTTTCTTCAAATTCTTGTGAGGCTATTTCTTGTTTAACCAAAAATGTAAAAGATATTTCGTTATCCATATAGTTCACCTCGCAATGTTTTTATATATTATCACATAATGAGTGTACTTTTAAAGAAATTTATGGCATTTTTATAAAAAATATTTTTTATTTCTTCTAGTACTTCTTGATTGCGTTCGGCAACAATATCGTTTCTGTTAATCTCAAAATAGTAAGTAGATTTAGCCATATGCATTGCTTTTAGGAGAT
>URQK01000094.1 GCA_900549975.1 uncultured Mollicutes bacterium | reverse complement strand
AATATTTGATACATATGATATCAATAATTTAAATTCTTTGAATCAAATAGAAGAAACAGTTGATGAAATGAAAACAAAATATACTTCTGAACATTATACACGTTTATCTATGGGTGATTGCAAAATCGAATTAAACTCTCTATTTATATCAACAATATCAAATTTAGAAAGAGTAGCGGATCACTTAGTAAACATTGGAAATAGTATTATAAGTCCAACTGGTGAAGATCGTAATGATTAAATTTATTTTAAAAATCGCCTAAATGAATAATAATATAAATAAGGATTAAAGATTAATATCTTTATCAAATCTTGTTTGTCTATTTACATATTTTTTTAAAATTATGTTTAACGATAATTAAGTAATGATTTATCCTTATAAGAATATAATTATAAAGTTGAACTGTTTCTTCTGTTAAATGTCGATTTAACAAAAAAAGTTCATGAGTAAAGGAAAATAAAAATGAGAAAAAAGTATAATGACTTATATTTAGATGATAATCCACTTGAAGAAGTGCCACTTCAAGAATATCCACGTATGCAATTTAAAAGAACATCTTATTTATGTTTAAATGGCGTATGGGATATAGAAATTAGTAAATCGAATGAATTGCCAGCTAAATATTCTTCTCAAGCAATAGTTCCTTTTCCTATTGAATCAAAATTATCGAGAATAAATAAGAAATTAAAAAAGGGAGAATTTATTTATTATCATCGTTTCTTTAAAATTTCTAATTCCTTTAATATAGGTCGAATTATTATTCATTTTGACGCTATTGATCAAATAGGTGACGTATATATCAATGGTAAGCAAGTTATGCATCATGAAGGTGGATACCTTCCTTTTGAAGTTGATATAACAGATTATGTTAAAGAAGAAAATGAAGTTGTTGTTAAGGTACAAGATGACTTAAACAAAATGTATGGGTATGGAAAGCAAGCTATTAAGTCGAAAGGAATGTGGTACACAAAAACTTCAGGAATATGGAAGACGTGTTGGATAGAAAGTGTTCCAGATAAATATTTTAAGAATATAAAGATTGATACAACATTAGATGAAGTAACTATTAAAGTTAATAGCGATATATTAAAAAAACAAATTATTATTTTTTCTAATGATAATAAGCAAATATATCGATTTAAAAACGATGAAATAAAAATCAAAATTAAAAACCCAATTAACTGGACACCAGAAAATCCTTATTTATATCATTTTATCTTAAAAGGTGAAAACGATTATGTGGAGTCGTATTTTGCTTTACGTACGCTTAAAGCAGGTGAATATCAAGGATATCCTTGTTTACTACTTAATGACAAACCATATTTCTTTAATGGACTACTAGATCAAGGTTATTATCCTGATGGTTTACTAACTCCTAAAACGTATAAAAAATACGAAGATGAAATTAATACAGTTAAAAAGTTAGGATTTAATACACTTAGAAAACATATAAAAATTGAACCGGACTATTTCTATTATTTATGTGACAAATTAGGAATTATTGTATTTCAAGATTTTGTTAACAATGGAAGTTATAGTTATTTGAATGATACTATTTTACCTAATATAGGATTAACAAAAAGACTAAAAAAAGGATTTACTACAAGAAATATTATTAAGGAGCAATTTAAAAAAGAAACAAAAGCCACTATTGAGATGCTCTATAATCACCCATCGGTTGTTTACTACACAATTTTTAACGAAGGATGGGGACAATTTGATGCTGACAAGATGTATGACTATGTAAAAGAATTGGATAGTACGCGTATTATTGATACAACTTCAGGTTGGTTTAAGTCAAATAAATCGGATGTTATCTCCGAACATATTTATTTTAAAGATATAAAGTTTAATAAAGAGATGAAACCAATTATCTTATCGGAATTTGGCGGATATGTCTTCAAAGTTTTAGAGCATTCATATAATTTATCACGTACATATGGCTATAAATTATTTAAAACACAAGAAGAATATCAAGATGCTTTAAATAAATTGTATCAAGAAAAGATACTACCTTTTGCATTTAAGGGATTATCTGGATGTATTTATACGCAAATAAGTGATGTAGAGGATGAAACGAATGGTATTTTGACTTATGATCGCAAAATGGTGAAAATTAAAGACCCAATTTTGCCTGATATAAATAAAATTTAAACATTATCGTCGTAAAATTGTCCACTCACGCTTTAAAAACAACAATTTACGCTTAAAAAATAAATTAGACGGAAAAAGATATGCTTTTTTTGAAAAAAAGTTGTAAAAATAGTTGTTATTTTAAATAAATAATGTAAAATATTAGTGTACTTTAAAAAAAGGGGAGTTTAATATGGAATTTAAAGTTAAAGGTAAAGCCGCTGCATTTGTTCTATTGAACATCTTCTCATTCTTGTTTGTTGTAATTTTCGGTTTAGCTATGCTAGGCGGAGAATTCTTCAGTTACATTGGTAGAGGATGCCACTATGTCTACTATTTCACATTTGTAAGACCAATTGATCAAAAATCATTTATTGCATTTGCGATAGCAGCATTAGCATTAGCATCATTAATTTACTGGATTATTCACGCTAGTAAAAAAGGCACACTTACTATGGTAGAAGTATTAGCACCTATTACTTCAATTGTATTACCATTGATTCTATTATGCGCCTATCGTGGTATCTGCTTAGGAGTTTGGAATGATTCAGACAAATTGTTAGTTGTATTAGAATTAGTTTTCTTAGTAATTTATGCAATTTGTGCATTTGCTTCATTAGTTTACTCTTTCAAAGCAGCAAGAATTGAAAGTAAAGAAATTCAAGAATCAGAAGAAGTTCAAGAAGACGTTGATGCAAAAGTCGTCGAAGAAGAACCACAAGAAGAAGTCGTTGAAGAAGTTGAAGATGAAGTAGAAGAAGAACCTGAAGAATCAGTTGAATCAGAAGAAGATCCTGAAGAAGATTCAGACGAAGCTGATGACGAAGTAGTAGCTGATGCAAATGTTGCTGCTAAGAAAGTTGTTAGAAGACCTTTTGATGAAAAAATGACAAAAGCAAGTTCTGAAATCAAGGACAACTACAACATCTTAAAAAATGAATTATTAAGTTATGGTGTTAAGTCTCGTTTATCTCATGGTAGCGACACATTCAGATTAAGAAAAGAAGAATATGCTCGTATTACTCTTGTTGGTAAAAACTTAAAATTATATCTTGCTACTGATCCAAAGAAATATGAAGGAACTACAATTCCTGCACGTGATGAAAGCAAGAAAAAATGTTTTGCAAATACTCCAACAATGATTAAAGTTAAATCAGCTTTATCAATTAAGAGAGCAAAAATGATGATTGCAGATTTAATGGAAGCCAAAGGCTTACCACAAGGCGAAGTTGGTAACGTGAATTACGCAAAACAACTTAAAAATCGTCAAGCTAGAAAAGCTAAAAAATAGTTAAAACTTAATTTTAAAAATCTCGGCATTAAGTCGAGATTTTTTTAATAACTTATCGAACATAAAAAAATAGCACACACTGTGCTATTTTTCTTCTTTTTGATGAGCGTCAAATTTTTTACGTTCAACAGTATTTAAAATCTTTTTTCTTAAACGATAAGTTGAAGGAGTGATTTCCACTAATTCATCAGTGTTAATATAATCTAAGCAAGCCTCTAATGACATCTTTCGAGCGGCTTTTAATACTACAGTATGATCAGATCCAGCAGCGCGCATATTAGTTAAGTTTTTACTAGTAACAACATTAACCGCTAAGTCTATTTCATATTTATTTTCTCCAACTATCATGCCTTCATATACTTCATCACCGGGAACTACAAACATTGTTCCACGATCTTCTAATTTTTGTAAAGCATAAGCAGTAACTTGTCCTGCTTCAGTAGCAACAAGAACACCTACAGGACGTTCACCGACTTTTTTACTTCCCATTGGACGATATTCTAAGAATGAATGATTAATAATTCCATACCCTTTTGTAAGAGTCATAAAGTTAGTCATAAATCCTAATAATCCACGAGAAGGAATTATATAGTGTAAGCGAGTTGTTACATCATTAGAATCCATTGTAACTAATTCAGCTTCACGGTTACCCATTGTTTCCATAATAGTACCTAAGTAATCATTAGGCACATCAATTTGAACTTCTTCATAAGGTTCACAAGTTACGCCATCAATTTCTTTTAAAATAACTTCTGGTTTACTAACTTGAAGTTCAAAACCTTCACGACGCATATTTTCAATTAAAATTGATAAGTGTAATTCACCACGACCAGAAACAATCCAAGTTTCACTATTTGGAACACGACTGAATTTTAAAGAAACATCTCTTTGAATTTCACGGAATAATCTTTCTTCGATCTTACGAGCGGTTAATAATTTACCATCTCTTCCAGAGAAAGGAGAAGTATTAGTTCCAAAAGTCATTTGTAATGTTGGTTCATCAATTCTTAAAAGTGGTAAAGCATCTTTGCTTCCAACAGTAACAACTGTTTCTCCAACATTTAAATCAGGAAGCCCCGCGATAGCGCATATGTCACCAGCATGTGCTTCGGTTATTTCTAATCTTTTTAATCCTAAGAAACCATAGAGTTTTTGAATTCTGAAATTAGTTGTAGTGCCATCTAATCTTAAACAACTGACCATATCGTTAACATGCACGCTACCGCGCTTAATACAACCAATGCCAATACGACCGACAAAATCATTATAGTCAAGTAATGCAGGTTGAAATTGGAATGTACCATCTTCATCGACATTAGGCTCTGGTATTTCTTCAATAATAGTATCAAATATTGGATTCATACCAGGCTTTTGGTCACTTGGTTCAGGATAGTAAGAAGATGTACCTTTTAAAGCAGAAGCGTAGACAACTTTAAAGTTTAATAAATCTTCACTAGCACCTAATTCAATGAAGAGTTCTAACACTTCATCAACAACGCGTTTTGGATCGGCATTTGGACGATCTACTTTATTAACAACGACAACTGGTTTTACACCAGCCTCTAAGGCTTTTTTTAATACGAATCGAGTTTGAGGCATAGTTCCTTCAAAAGCATCGACTAATAATAAACAGCCATCAACCATGTGCATAATTCTTTC
The DNA here is from genome assembly GCA_900549975.1 of uncultured Mollicutes bacterium. Lineage (GTDB taxonomy): Bacteria > Bacillota_I > Bacilli_A > RFN20 > CAG-826 > RUG131. Next base: position 565 of record URQK01000094.1, on the reverse strand, counting down.
AACTTCGCCACCGAAGTCGGCGTGACCTGGAGTGTCAAGAATATTAATACGGTAATCTTTATAATTAATTGCTGTGGTTTTGGCTAAAATTGTAATTCCACGTTCTCTTTCAATGTCATTACTGTCCATCGCACGATCCGCAATATCCTCATTACTTCTAAATGTTCCAGAACAACGAAGTAATTGGTCCACCAATGTGGTTTTGCCGTGGTCAACGTGGGCAATAATAGCAATATTTCTAATTTTCATATAGTTCACCTCTAGTAAATTTGTAAACAACGGCTATATTATAATAATATTTTGTTCTTAGTACAAGAAAAAATTGCTATTTATAAATATTATATATAAAATATTTATAGTTGGTGATGCATTATGTTTAAAGCTGTAATATTTGATTTAGATGGTGTTATTTTAGATACTGAAAGATTAAATGTACATTATAAGTTGAAACTTAGTAAAGAATTAGGATATCATTTATCCAAAAAAGACATTACTGCTTCTTTAGGATTAGGAAAAAAAGAAGCTATTAGTTATTTCTATGATTTAATAGGAAATTATTCTTTAT
>URQK01000093.1 GCA_900549975.1 uncultured Mollicutes bacterium | reverse complement strand
TTATGATTCCATATATGCTTAGAGGCTATCAGTTATTGCTTAGAAGAGTATGCAACATAAGCCTTGGCGAAAAAGAGGCTAAAGAAAAGAGAGGAACAATTATTCCTGTGGTTGTCATTGCTTTAGTTGTAATAGTAATAGGCATTTCAAATAATAAAGTTGTAAATGAAACAATAAAGCTAAATGGCGATAAGGAAAGATATGAGTCATATATGAGCCATCAGGTTGATGACTTGGATGATGGTAATTATACAATAATTCCCGAAAATGATTCATCTGTAACACTGGCAGGATTAATAGATAATGATAAAAAATATTCAGACAAGTTTGCTGTTGACTGTTCTCTCATAAGTCTTTGCAACAAGAACAGCAACGGAATATCTGACCAGTCACTTGGAATACTGGAAGGCAAAATGGATCCTGGAACTTCAGTAGGACTAAGTGCAACAGACCGTTCAATATTCCAGCGCTGGATTGTTAAAAAGATAAAAGATAATAATTTGCCATTTTTAGGTGTAACTTTAATTAAATAAGATACTAAAAATCTATTTATTAATTTGTTGTTAATTATTAAATTTCATTTTCTTTTTAATAGATTTCAACTCTAATTGTATTTCTTTTAAAGTTGGTTCTTCTTGTGGACCGGTTTGTGATTCTTCATAAATTATGTCTTCTTTAGCAAGTTCATTTAAATCGTTTTTACGTTTTGTTAGAAAACTCATTTCTGCGTATTCTTTGATTGATCTTTTCATAATTATCACCATCATTATTATTTATTGTTTTACAAATAATGAAATGGTTAAAAATGTTAAAATTCATTTTAGGAGGGAAAAACATGCATATATTCAAGCATTTCCACACAATTACCAAACATCGCCATATTGTTATGCATTATTGTTTTAAGTTAGGAATAGGTTTACAAGGCTTAAGACATGATTTATCAAAATATTCTCCAACCGAATTTTTTAATGGTGCTAAATATTATCAAGGAACAAGAAGTCCAAATGATAGAGAACGTGAAGTAAAAGGATATTCGGAAGCATGGATGCATCATAAAGGTCGTAATAAACATCACTATGAATATTGGATTGATGTTAATAATGACACACACTTATATGGCCCAGTACCGATACCAATAAAGTATTTAAAGGAAATGTTATGTGACCGAATTGCGGCCTCTAAAGTATATTTAGGCAAAAAATATAATGATGGCAGTGCTTATGATTATTTTATGACTCATACTGCTAGAGCAGGAATGCATCCTGAAAGCAGTAAGATTATGGAAAGTTGGTTAAAAATGTTAAAAGAAAAAGGCGAAAGAGAAACCTTCAAATATATAAAAGAGAATTATAAAAATAAATAGTTTATTTCTTATCGATTTTTAAAAATATGGCAAAAAGAATTGTTAAAATAATAGCGATTATAATACTTGGTATGATAAAAGTTTTTGGTAGTATAATTAGTATTATTAAAAATAAAGACCAAATAAGAACTAGTATAGAAAAGAATAAATATATTTTTTCAAACCAAAGCTTAGTAAATACTATTAAAACAATCGCACTAGTGGGAATGGCGATTAAAAAACATAAATAAGAATTTGGAACGTGGCATATTTCTAAAACTAAAAATACTATTGCCGCAACAAGATAGCTTAAACCAGCAGAAGCATATGTGATAAGTTTTCTTTTTTTTCGCTTTTCTTTTTCCTTGCATATGTTTTCACTAGTAATTAATTCATCTAGAGTTATTTGAAAAAAATCAGCAATTTGTTTTAAAACAACAATATCAGGAATGGTTTCGCCTGTTTCCCATTTGGATATTGCTTTATTTGAATAATTAAATTCTTTTGCTAAATCATTTTGGTTTAATTTTTTTAGTTTTCTTAGTCTTACTAAGTTATTAGAAAAGTTTTTTCTTATTTCTACTTCATTCATCATAATCACCGCTAATAGTATAAAATATAATGCATTTTTTATCAATTCTCTTTTAAAGAGACTGCTTTTTTTGATAATAGAAACGAAACTTTTATAAGAGGGTGCTATTTTTATTCCTCTCACTTATATTGTTGGTGGAGGCGATATTATGTCAAAACAAAAAATCGAAAAAATGGGAATGCCAGTTTATTCAAAAGGAGAAGAACTATTTAATGTAATTAGTCACGCTATCGGAGCGGTTATTGGATTTGGCTCATTAATCCTATTTATTATATTAGCGATAAGCAAACATTTAAGTGCTGGAGTAACAATAGGATTAATTATTTATTCACTAACAATTATATTCTTATACTTAGCTTCTAGTATTTATCACGGAATGAATCCTAACACTTATAAAAAGAAAGTGGCTCGTATTATCGATCATTGCACAATCTATGTTTTAATTGCCGGAACGTATACACCAATTGCTATTATGGCTCTTGATTCTACTGCTTGTTTAATAATTTTACTAATTGAATGGCTAGGAGCATTAATTGGAATATTATTAAATGCTTATGATTTATCAAGCAAGAAAGTATTAGTTATTGCAATGTTTTTATACCTTATAATGGGATGGGCTTTGATTTTAGTTCCGAATATCATTGATATTTTGTCTCTTGAAGCATTTTTATTTATCTTAATTGGTGGAATTATTTATACTCTTGGCGTTATTTTTTATGGCATTGGCCATAACAAAAAATGGTTCCATTCTATATTCCATATATTTTGTGTTTTAGGGACTATTGTCCAAGAAGTTGGAATAATTATCTTACTTTTAAATTTATAAAATTTAATATATAATAGAGGCGCCTCAAAAGGCGTTTTTATTTAGGAGGTAATTATTATGCTTAAACGATTTGTTCATTATTATTCAAAACATAAATTTATGTTTGCTATGGATATGCTAGCATCATTTTTTATTTCATTAATTGGCTTAGGCTATCCTATTGTAACGAGGAAATTGCTTAATAATTATATTCCTAACGCTAATGTTAAAGCGGTTATTATTTCCGGTTTGTTATTACTACTTATATATATAATAAGAATGTTATTACGATATTTTGTTCAATATTATGGACATATTATTGGTGTAGATATGCAAGCAGAAATGCGTGAAGATTTATTTAAAAAATTGCAGAAGTTACCTTATTCTTTTTATGATGAACATGAATCAGGTAAGATTATGTCACGTTTAACTGTTGATTTAATGGATGTTTCCGAATTAGCACATCATGGCCCAGAAAATTTCTTTATTTCTGGTATTTCAATCGTAGGGTCTTTTGTTTATTTAGCAGCTTTTGTTAATTGGAAATTGACTTTAATTATATTTGCTTGTGTACCAGTTTTGATTATTATTTCAGTGGTTTTAAGAAAAAGAATGCTTGATGCATTTAAAAAATCAAGAGAAGGTATTGCTAAAATTAATGCTTCCGTGGAAAGCAGTGTCACTGGTATTAGAGTAACTAAGGCATTTAACAATTCTCAAAAAGAATTAGAAAAATTTAATGTTTATAATGAGGAATTTAAGAAAGCAAGAGGTGGCGTATTTAAGTATATGGCACAATTTATGTCTACAACTCAATTTGTTACTGATGCTTTCAATGTAATTGTTATAGTTGCGGGTGGATTGTTCTTAATAAGTGGAGAAATAGATGCTCCAGATTTTGCCACTTTCTTAACATCATTAACATTATTTTTAACTCCAATATCTACATTAATTAGATTTATGGAACAACTTCAAGATGGAGTTGCGGGATTCCAAAGATTCATTGAAATCATGGATCAACCTGAAGAAGATTTGAATTTAAATGGTGAAGTGTTAGAAAAAGTTACTGGCAAGATAGAATTAAAACATGTTTCATTTAATTATTTATCAAGTGAAGAAATTTTGCATGATGTAAGTTTAACTATTGAACCTGGTTCCACAATGGCTTTAGTCGGCTCATCTGGCGGAGGAAAAACAACAATATGTCACATTATTCCAGCTTTTTATCGCATCAATAGTGGCGAAATACTTATTGACGGACATAATTTAAATGATTTAAATATTTTGTCATTACGAGAGCATATTGGTATTGTTCAACAAGATGTATTCTTATTTAATGGCACAATAAGAGATAATATTCTTTATGGTAAATTAGATGCCACGGAAGAAGAATTAATTGAAGCAAGCAAAAATGCTGATATTTATGATTTTATTAAATCTTTACCAAATGGATTTGATACTCTTGTTGGAGAACGCGGTGTTAAATTGTCAGGTGGACAAAAACAAAGAATTTCTATTGCTAGAGTATTCCTAAAAAATCCTTCTATTCTAATTTTAGATGAAGCAACATCAGCTTTAGATAATACAACAGAGATTGCTATTCAACGCGCCTTGGATCGTCTTAGTGAGGGTAGAACGACAATTGTAGTTGCACATCGTTTATCAACGATAAAATCCGCAACTGAAATTGCAGTTATTATGGAAGGTCAAGTTAAAGAATTAGGCACACATGAGGAGTTATTAAATAAAAATGGAGTCTATAGCGAATTCTATAAACTCCAATTTCGTGACTAATATTAGTCGCGATTAAATATATCACGTGTGTATACTTTTGCTTTTATATCATTTAGTTCTTTATCGTAACGATTAGCAACGATAAGATTTGCTTGTTTTTTAAATGATGCTAAATCATTTACTATACTAGCATTCATAAAACTATCTTCTTGGATAAGTGGTTCATATATAATTACTTTAATATTTTTATTTAGTAATTGCTGAATCACTTTTTTTATTGCGGAAAAACGGAAGTTATCTGAATCTTTTTTCATAGTAAGGCGATATATTCCGACAATATCATTAGAAGAGCTTAAGGAATTAACAATACGATTAGTTATAAACTCATTTCGAGTATTATTAGATTCAACAATTGAAGAAATCAAATTTTCAGGTGCGTTTTTATAAGTGGACTTTAATTGTTTGGTGTCTTTTGGAAGACAATAGCCACCATAACCAAAAGAAGGGTTATTATAAAAATCTCCAATACGTGAATCTAAACAAACACCTTTGATGATATCTTTGGCATTTAAATTATTTAATTCCGCAAAAGTATCAAGTTCATTAAAGTAACTTATGCGCATTGCTAGATATGTATTAGAAAATAGTTTAATAGATTCAGCTTCTAAACTACCAGTTACTAAAATTTCACATTTACATTTTGCACAATCTAGAAATAGATTTGCTATGGCATAAGCCATATCTTTATCAGTTTTGTTGACATATCCAACAACAATTCTACTTGGATAAAATGAATCTTTAGTAGCGGTATTTTCTTTTAAAAACTCGGGAGAAAAGAAAAAATGCATTTGAGGATAGACACTAGCAATATATTTGCTAAATCCTATGTTAACTGTTGATTTAATGACTATAGTAGCACTTTTGTTATATTGATTAATATCTTCTAGTACTAATTCTATAATAGATGTATCCAAGGCACATGTTTCATTGTTAAAGTTAGTGGGGAGAGCTAGAATAACTAAATTGGAATTACTATATGCTTTTTCTTTATTACTTGTTGCTATTAGGTTTAATTTATCTTTATTTAAATACTCAAACTCTTTATTATTAATCATAGAAATCTTTTTATTATCAGTATCAATAGCAACAACGGAATGTCTTGTTGATAGAAGTATTGCTAATGACAATCCTACATATCCAATTCCTACAATAGTAATTTTCATAACTGTTCTCCTTGTT
>URQK01000092.1 GCA_900549975.1 uncultured Mollicutes bacterium | reverse complement strand
AATTTCAACATCATTAATAGTTAAAAATGAATATCTATTAAATAATTGGTAACGATTATTATCGATTTTTTTAATTATTAATGGCGAAAATATATGTTTTACTGATTCCATTACTGGAAGTGGTTTGCGGTCAAGCGTAAATAAGCCATCCATACAGAAATTGCCATCATTTGGTTGGTCATTAAAATCACCGCCATAAAGGATTTTATTTCCTTTTATAACATAATGGTTAATCATTTCCCAAATAAATCCACCGGCAAAAGAAGGCTCTAAATCAATGATTTTTTCATAATTTTCTAAATCTCCGCATGAATTTCCCATGGCGTGCGAATATTCACATAATATAAGTGGCATATCTAACGCACCATTACGCATTTTATTTAAATCTTCAAAACTAGGATACATTCTTGAATACATATCTAAATATTTATTAGTATCTTTAGCAAAGTTAAATTCATCACGTTCGCCTTCACTTCCCCCTAACCAACTACGTTCATAGTGAATTAAGCGGGTACTATCTAATTCTTTTACTTTTTTTGCGGCATCAATAAAATTTTTGCCCCAACCGGATTCGTTTCCAAGTGACCAAATAATGATAGAAGGACGATTGATATCACGCATTACATTACGCTCTTGGCGGTGAATAATAGCGTCATGAAACATATCAGATTCGGCATATAAATTATAATATTTTTCATCGTAATTACCATTTTGGAGAACTACACCATGACATTCAACGTCGGATTCACTCATTAAATAAATACCATGTTTATCACAAATAAATGGTAGCTCTTTATGAGCAGGATAATGTGATGTTCTTATAGCGTTAATGTTATACTTTTTAAGTAATAAAACATCATTAACTAAGTCATCAATAGTTTCAACATATCCATTAATAGTAGAAGAATGACGGTTAACACCTTTAAGTTTTATTGGTTGACCATTTAATAATAAGATATTACCATTTTTTTCAACTTTTCTAAATCCAACATAATCTTCAATTATTTCATTATTATAAGTGATAATTACATCATATAAATTTGGAATTTCTGCGCTCCAAGGTTTAACATTTCGAATAGTGAATTGAATGTTTTTTCCTACTTTTATTTCATTATTAAATAAAACTTGTGCTTCTTTATCAGAAGTAAAAGTTAATGTGGCTATACTATTTTTATAATCATAATCAGAAACAAGACAATAACTATGAATATGATCTTTGTTTCTTCTAGTTATATAAACATCACGGAATAATCCCGACATTCTTAATTTGTCTTGGTCTTCTAAGTAACTCATTGCGCACCATTTAAAAATGATAAGACGAATTTCGTTATCTTCTTTATTTAAGAAATTGGTTATATCGAATTCGGCGTTACAATGTGAAACAGTAGAATAACCAACAAAAGTACCATTAACATAAATATAAACGCATGAATCAGCACCATCGATATTTAAATAATGTGATTTATTTGGTTGATCATTTTTATAATTAATTACATACACTCCACATGGATTTTTCTTATCGATAAATGGCGGATCTAAAGGAAATGGGTAACGATTATTTGTATATTGATGATTATCATATCCTAACATTTGCCAGTTACTTGGAACAATAATATCACCAGTGGGATTAATAGTTAAAATATCATCATTATTATCTGCAAAATAAGCAAATTTAAAATTAGTTAAATTAACTTTGTCTTCATTAAGAATATGATAATAGTTACGAGTTGGTAAAGCATTTATTTGGTTAATTAATTGTGTGTGATAATTAAGTTTCATATATTAATCCTCCAAAATAATTATACATTATGTATAAAAAACATAAATAAAATAATTTGGCTAAATGTCTTGAAATTACAAACATTTTTATAAAAATTTTCCTTTTATAATGAAAAAACTATTTAATATTTTGGCTAACAAATTGATAAAACACAAATTCATATATTTTCTTTGATAAAATATTAGCGAAGCGAAAGCGCTTTACATAGAAAGGTGAAAATTATGAAAAGAATTAATTTTATAGTTTTAGGAATGCTTCTTGCTAGCGGATTAGCTCTTACTAGTGAAAGTAAAGTAATAGCCAAAGCAGAAAATGGCAATGTTGCAATTGATAATTTTGAAGTTTGGAAATTTGCTGCTGGTTGGGAAACTAGTCAAGTATACACTAATGAAGGAGTTAAAGTAACAGTACCAGGAGCAGATACAAAAGGAGATAGTGCTTGGCAATATTCCGCTGAACTACCAGCCAATGATAGCCGTGATACGCTTGCTTTTGATGTTAGTGATTCTTTAACTTTAGAAATTTTAGTAAAAATGTATGACGCTAGCACTAGCACACAATTATCTGAATCTGTTAATGATGGTGGCGGTGCATTAGAATTTTATTTTGCAAATTCAAGTACAAATAAAGATTTTGCAATGTTAAGAATATGGGCTAATTCTGGTGGATGGACAAATGCTGACCATTCTTTTGAAATATATAATATAGTTAATGATTCGACTATTTGGACAAGCCAAAAAGCCGCGGATTATTGGGTAAAAGGTAATGCAGCTGGCAATAATAAATTCACACTTGTATTCGATAAAGAAAATATTGTTTCTTCATATGTTGGTGGTAATGATTCTCTTGTGGCTTTAGGAAATTCAACATTTATTGAGACTGCTAAAACCGCTATTAGTGATGCAAGTGGAGTTTATGTACGTGTCAAAGGTAGTAATGGTTTCACTAAAAATACTGATGTAACACTTTGCTCAATTAATGGTCAATCTTTAGCTAATGATGGTATAAATTTCGTAGATAATGTTGCGCCAGTATTTACTAAATCAAGTTTAGCAAAAGTAGCAGGAGAAGTTCCTGCTTATCAAGAATATGAAATTCCAGCTGAAGCAAATGATTTATTTGGTAGTGTTGCTTATGCAATTTCAGTAGATGGAAATGAAAAAGTAGAAGGTAAAAAATTCACACCTACACCAGGAAATCATGAAGTAACATTATATGCAACAGATTTAAGTGGAAATGTTACTAGTAGATCATTTACATTCAACGCTACTTATAGTGCTGCTACATTTATTGATGAATGGCATAGTTTAAGAGTTGATGGTAGTATTTGTGAAATGTTAAGTGATGACAATGCTTCTAAATTAGAAGAAATGTTTGCTAAGTTTGATGCCTTTGATGCTTCTACTAAAGAAACAATTAGAGATACTATTGACATTGATGATGTTAAAATTGGTGAAACAATGGATTATTTAAAAATGATGTTAGCAAATAAAGCAAATAAAACTAATAGCACTAATCAATCAATTGTTAATATTGCAAAAGAAGATGTTGCAACTACATCAATTGTCTTATTATTGGCATTAGGTATTCTACCAGTTGTAGGATATTTCTTAATTTCTAAAAAAAGAAAAGAAATTTAATTAGTTAAAAATTAGTGCATGAGCATGTATGAATAAACATATGTGCTCTTTTATTTTACTTATCGTTAAATAATAAAAATAAACTTAATTAAGAAAAAGTTATATTTTCGATTTAATATTTTGGCTAAAAAAAGAGCATTTGATGAATGATATTAACTGATTTGATACAATATATCTAAGGAAAAGCGTAAGCGCTTTAATGAATTAAAGAAAGGAATTTTGCACTTTATGAAAAAATTATTTATAAGTTTGCTAGCAATTTTATTTGTTGGCTGTATTGGAACGATTCATAATTATTCAACAACCGTGATAAGTCATGCGGCAAATAATGAAGTAGCACTTAGTGAAATCCCAGTTTCAACATTTGCAGGTGGCTCAGGAACAAATGTAAGTTACTCTAACGATGGAGTTAAAATGCTAATTAGTGGCGCTGATACAAGTGGCACATCAGATGCTTGGAGAAATTATGCTGTTATTCCAAGTGTTAATAGCAGTAAAACATTTTCTCTAGCTAACAATGATAAAATATGCATTGAAATATCCGCAAAACTATTTGATGCTAGTGGCAATCAAATTTCTAAATCACAAAATAGTGATGCTTTAGATATTTATATTTATCAAGCAGGCACAGAAAATCAACTTGGACTATTAAGAATTTGGACTAATGCTTGGGGATCTAGAAATGGTAATCACTCTTACCATCTTTATGGCAATGGTTGGGACAATCAAGGCACTGGATTAGCCATTATGGGTGATGCTACAGAAGATTCAAGTTTCTTTATTCAATTAGACAAAGAAAACTTTATTTCCTCTTATGTAAGTGGACAAGAAGGTATTGTACCATTAGGAACTAGTAGTATTATTAGTGATCGTAAAGAGGCTTTAAAAGATATTGATCAAGTTTATTTTAAAATTCAAGGTGAAAATGGATTTACAAATGAAACACAAATTACTATTAAATCAATAAACGGACAATCACTTGCTAATGATGGAACAAATTTTATTGATGATGTTGCTCCAACTTTTAATAATGCTTCAGTTAATAAAACTCTAATGATTAATGAGCCTTATGAAATTCCAGTTGAAGCAAATGATGTATTAAGTGATGTCACTTATAAAGTGCGTATTGATGGCGTAGAGACTGATGGTAAAACATTTACACCAACAACTAAAGGAACAATGAATGTTACACTTATTGCTAGTGATAGTGTGGGTAATATAAGTGAAAAAGAATTTACTTTTGAAATTAGCGACGGCATTGAAAAGCCAACAATTGTTTCTTTGCCAACTATCGATGATTTAACTATTAATCCATTAACATATATTACGTTTGATAAGCCAATTATTGAAGACACAACAGGTGCCGCTAAAACTATCCTAAAAATGTATGATGTTGAAGATAATTTAATCGCCGCAATGGAAGAAAATAGTGACCATAAATTTGCTTATTATGTTGATGGTTCATTTGTTGGAGGTACTTATAAATTAGTTTATGAAGTTACTAATTCCGCTGGAACTACAATTTCTGATCCAATTAATATTAAAATTGAGATAAAGGTAAAAGATAAGGCTTCATTTATTTCTACAGATACTTCAAATATGTTCGCAGAGTACGTTGATTTTGGTATTGCTTTATCAAGTAGTGACAATTTTAAGCAATTTAATTTAGGAACATTTGATTTAGATGATGAATTTGATATTAAATTTATTGTAAATAGCAAGACAATTAATGGAGTTAATAATGATACTAATTATGTAAATTTAATTCTTATAAGTGAAGAAAACGAAGAAATCGTTTTAATGTATCGCGTATGGATTGATCATTCTGGTGCAGATAGACCGACTAATGTCTATATCTCAAAAGATGGTGGTATTAGTTACACTGATATCACGGAAACTGGTTGGATTTCTCGTAATGTCAATGACATCGAAGATTGTTATCATATGGGATTTAATAAAGATGATACTTTCTTTGGTGAAAGAACAGGCGGACTTCAAAGAGTGGATAAAGCTTATGAACAAATTAATGCGATATTAGATACTTTATCTAGCAAAAGATTTAGTGTAAGATTAGAAACTTCTAATTTAGGCGCAGGTACAATTAGTAATTTTGAAATGATAGTTAAGGAAATTAATGGACAAAGTTTTACTAAACCAATTACTTGGAATAACATTGATTTAAATGTAAAAACAAATATTCCTGAAACTATTTTATTAAGCGGAAGTTTTGATATAGATGTTTATGTAAAGGATATTCAAGGTAATGAAGAAGTTAAATTAAATGTTGTTGATCCAGATGGAGAAACAAATGTTATTGATATTAATGATGGAAAGGTTAATTATCAATTTAATAAATTAGGTGTTTATAAATTAACATTTGTTGCAAAAGGCACAAATGGCGTAGAAGTAAAAAAAGAATTTAGTGTTACTTGTAAAAGCGTAAC
>URQK01000091.1 GCA_900549975.1 uncultured Mollicutes bacterium | reverse complement strand
ATTCGAATCTTTACAATTTCATATTATCATAATTAATTTTATTGTCAACAATTAAAGAGAGCAATACCAGAATAAACACATAAAATTGCAAGTCTTTTATATTAAAATTTCTAATAAAAAAAATATCATAGTTCATTAATATAAACTAGGATTCGTAATATTAAACTATATAGTAAAGTTATAATCAATTATGGTGTTTATCCGCTAATTGGCGCGATTTTATATATAAATCAATATCATTAATAATATATTTTGTACCTGTTGTATGCAATGCTTCATAAAATGACCATAAATAATCTAGTACGGAATATTTATTAAATAAATTGATTACTTCTTTTCCACTCATGCCTTTACTATTTTTGTATTCTTCAATACAAAATATAACAAATGGTAATTCTTTACTCATAATCTATAACTCCTCAGGAAATAAGAGTTCATTCGTCTTTTTTTCATGTTTCCACATCATATAAAGAGTTAGTGCACTATAGTGCCACATTTTTGTGTCTTCAATTGCTAATAAATCATAAACTTTAGATTGATAAAATTCGTTAAGAGCGATTATTTCATCTAGTTTATCTTTTTCTACTATTAATGATACTATTTGCGGTATTAAAACAATGCTTAATATAGTATTAAATTTTTCATCCATAACAATACCTCTTTAATAAGTTTAGATACATTATAGATAAAATAAAGCACCTAATCAATTACTGACTAAGTGCATTTAATTTATTTTTTAAACATTTTCTTGAATTTATCAAAGATACTCTCATTTTTACCATCAAGTTCTTTAAACTTTTCAAGTAAAGCTTTTTGTTCTTTGCTAATTGAAGTAGGTGTAACAACTTTAATATGAATGAATTGATCACCATATAAGCCTGTACGATAGTTTTTCACACCTTTACCACGAATCTTTAAGATTTGTCCAGGTTGTGTACCAGCAGGAACTTTAACATCAACTTCACCATATACAGTTGGAACAGTGATAGTAACACCAAGTGTAGCGTCTACCATTGAAATAGGAACTTCAATATGAATGTTATCTCCATCCCTTTGGAAGTTAGAATGTTCTTTAATAGTAACTTCGATAATTAAGTCACCATTAGATCCACCATTAACTCCTCTTTCACCTTTACCAGCGACACGAATTTGTTGACCTTCATTAATACCAGCAGGTATTTTAATTTCGACATTAGTGTGTTTATGAATGTAACCTTCTCCACCACATTTATCACATTTATTTTTAATAATCTTACCAGTACCACCACAATCAGGACATACAGATTGTGATTCAAATGTACCAAATGGTGTTTGTTGTCTAGTTCTTACTGTACCAGTACCACCACATTTAGAACATGTTTGAATGTCACTTGCAGATTTTGCACCTGTTCCATTACATGCATCACATTGTTCATCAACATCAAGTGGAATAGAAATAGTTGTACCATTAATTGCATCCATAAAATTAATACGAACACGCATAAAAGTATCATTACCACGCATTGGTCCATTTGCGCTTCTTCTTGAACGACTTCTTCCGCCGCCAAAGAACGAACCAAATATATCGCCTAAATCAACATCTTGGAAGCCACCAAAGCCTTGAGAGAATCCATTAAAGCCGCCTTGACCACCAGCAGCATTTTGATCAAATGCTGCATGACCAAATTGATCATATGTTGCACGTTTATTGTCATCATATAAGACGTCATAAGCTTCTTGTACTTCTTTAAATTTTTCTTCCGCACCTGGTTCTTTATTTAAGTCCGGGTGATATTTTTTGGCTAACTTACGATAGGCACTTTTAATTTCATCTTTAGAAGCTGTTTTGCTTACGCCTAATACTTCATAATAATCTCTTTTTGTAGCCATTGTTAACTCCCTCCTTTAATCGATATAATGGGGCAAGAACACTTGCCCCAAAATAAGGTTAACTATTTCTTTTCAGTGAAATCAGCATCGATTACATCATCGTCTGATTTTTTATTTGCATCTTCGCTAGTTGAAGATGTTGTATTTGTTTGTTGATTGTTAGCTTGTTGAGCTTGCGCTTGAGCCATATATTCAGCAGCTTTTTCTAATTCACCGATACGAGATCTTAATGTATCCATATCGTTCTTATCAAGAGCTTCTTTTAATTCATCACGTAATTTTTGAGTTTGTTCTTTTTGAGTGGCGTCAATCTTGTCACCAGATTCCGCTAATTGTTGATCAATCATATTGATATAACTTTCAGCTTTATTCTTTAATTCAACTTCTTCTTTACGTTTTTCATCGGCTTCTTTATTTTCTTCAGCTTCTTTAACCATACGGTCAATATCTTCTTTGCTTAAACCATTAGATCCAGAAATTGTAATATTTTGTTCTTTTTGAGTGTCTAAGTCTTTAGCAGATACTTTAACAATACCGTTTACATCGATTGAGAATGTAACTTCAATACGAGGTTCACCTCTTCTTGCTGGTTTAATACCATCAAGTTTGAAGTGTCCAAGTAATTTGTTATCGTGAGCCATTGGACGTTCGCCTTGATAAACCATAATATCAACAGCAGGTTGGTTATCAGCAGCAGTTGAGAAGATTTGTGATTTAGTTGTAGGAATTGTAGTATTACGAGTAATTAATGGAGTCATAACACCACCCATAGTTTCAATACCTAATGTTAATGGAGTAACATCTAGTAAGACAACATCTTTGACATCCCCACGAAGAATTCCGCCTTGAATAGCAGCACCAATAGATACAGCTTCATCAGGGTTAACAGAATAGTTAGGAGCTTTACCAGTCATTTTAGCAACTAATTCTTGAACAGCAGGCATACGGATTGAACCACCGATCATAATGATTTCGTTTAAGTCGTTAGCGGTAATATGTGCATCACTTAAAGCACGACGTACTGGTTCTTCTGTTCTTCTTAATAAGTCTTTAGTTAATTCTTGGAATTTAGCTCTTGTAATTGTTGTTTCAAAGTTAATTGGTCCATTTGCAGTCATACCAATGAATGGTAATGAAATAGTTGTTTCAAGTTGGCCAGATAATTCAATTTTAGCTTTTTCAGCAGCTTCTTTAAATCTTTGTAAAGCCATCTTATCATTTAACTCAACACCAAATTGAGCTTTGATTTGAGCTTGAATCCAATCTTGTAATACATGGTCCCAGTCGTCGCCACCAAGATGGTTATCACCAGCAGTAGCAACAACTTCAAATGTGCCATCACCAATATCAAGAATAGATACATCGAATGTACCACCGCCAAGGTCATAAACAAGAATCTTTTCAGATTTTTCTTTATCGACACCATAAGCAAGTGCTGCAGCGGTTGGTTCATTAATAATACGTTCAACTTTTAATCCAGCGATTTGTCCAGCATCTTTAGTAGCTTGACGTTGCGCATCGTTGAAGTAAGCAGGAACGGTAATAACTGCTTTTTCAATTTTAGTATTTAAAGCTTTTTCAGCATAGTCTTTCATATAAGCAAGAATCTTAGCAGAGATTTCTTGAGGTGTGAAATCTTTGTTAATGCAGTTAATGTGAATCTTTTGTGAAGATCCCATTAAACGTTTTACAGATGAAACTGTATCTGGGTTAGTAACTGCTTGACGTTTTGCAGCATCACCAACAATAACTTCACCACTAGCTTTGAAAGCTACAACAGATGGTGTAGTATTGTGTCCTTCTGGATTAGGAATTACTTTCCATGATCCATCATCTTGTAAATAAGATACAACTGAGTTTGTAGTACCTAAGTCGATACCAATAATAATTTCTTTAGCCATAATATATTCCCCTTTTCATTTAGTCTTTTGGACTATTATTTTCTTTATTTTCACTAACGGTTTCGTTAGTTTCTTTAACTTCTTTTTTACGAGCTACAACAACCATTGCTGGGCGAATCACGCGATCCTTTAATTTATATCCAGCGGATAATACTTTAACAATAGTATTAGGTTCTTGTTCGCTTTCTTCAGTAGATAATGCATGCATATATGAAGCATCAAACTTATCATTAACTTTTGGTTCTAATTTGAGAACTCCTTCGCTTTCTAATGCACTAATGAGATTTTTATAAATATATTCAAATCCGGTTAGGAAGTTTTGCATTTTTGCATCATCTGGTTTAATTTGTAAAGCACAATGGAATGAATCAAGCGCTGGCATCAAATTTTCAATAAAACCTGCAGCACGATATTTAATCATTTCGGCATGTTCTTTATCATAAAGTTTCTTAGTGTTTTGCGTATCAGCATAAGCCATGTAATACTTATTTTTCCACTCTTCCGCTTCTTTTTTAGCCTTTGCTAATTCTTCTTCGAGCTTTTCAATTTTACTTTTTTCTTTACGAGATAATTTTTCATCTTTTATCTCAGTTTGTTCCTTTTCTTTCTCTTCCATTTTGATTCCTTTCCTTTGCAAAATATTTTTCTAATTCACTTGCGACATACTCAAGCGCACTAATAACTTTTTGGTAATCCATTCTTTTAGGACCAACAAGAGCAATCGTTCCTTCATCTTGACCTGGCATTTTGATTTTGGATGTGATGATTGACATATCACCATATTCATCATCTTCGTTACCAATGTTAACATTTAGGTTTTTATCGCTATCATCAGTAAGCATTTGACGCATTTCACTAGGTGAATTAAAAAGTTTGATTAAGCGTTTAAGTTTATCAGCATCACTTGTTAAGTCTGGTTGATTAAGTAACTCATTTTTACCAAATAAGGAAACTCGATCACGCGCAAACTTCAAGAATGCTTCCATAAACACTTGATAGATGACATCATTGCTTGTGACATAATCTTGAATTAATGGCTTCATTGCTTCCATTTTTTCAATTAGTCCACTAACTGGTGTACCAACTAAACGAGAATTAAGCAACTTAACACAACTTTCAATATCATTAAGCTCAACATCATCATCGAAGATAAATGTCTTATTTTCAACATAACCTCTATCAGTAACAAATACCACTGTTGCAGTATTTGTAGAAATAGGAATTACTTGAACCGAAATAAGATGTTCATCTTCGGCATTTGGACCAAGGACCACGGTTGCTAAGTTCGTCATATGCGATAAGATTTGACAAGATTGAGTAATTACTTGATCTGCTGTTAGAGTTTTTTCATTTAACAAGGTAGTAATTTGATTTTTAATTTTTGAATCAACTGTCTCTTCACGCAAATAATCAATATAGTAACGATATCCTTTCGAAGAAGGAACACGTCCGCTTGAAGTATGAGTCTTTTCTAGGAACCCTTCTTTTTCAAGAGCGTTCATCTCACTTCTAATCGTGGCACTTGAAACATCAAGTCCATATTCTTCAATTAAAGTTTGACTACCAACTGGCGTTGCATCTTTAATAAAGTGTTCGACTATTAGTTTTAAGATATAATCTCTACGACTCAAACTCATAACTTCACCTTCTTTAGCACTCTTTATCTCCCAGTGCTAATTATATTATATGCTAAATTTTAGCACTGTCAACCAAAAAGTGCTAATTTTTTTTATTTTTTTTTGATTTTGCTGTCTTATACTTATTTTATAAGTATAGAATATTAAAAAATTAACAGTTATTACTCTTCTTCCATAAAGAGTCTTAATAAAATAGAGTCAAGTAACATCATTCCTTCATATGTTGGATAAATGCGATAATTAGTTACTTTAAGCATTTTTTCTTGTTCTAATTCTTTAATTATTTTATATAAATATTCATAATCAATAACAACCACCTCATGAAAACGATTTATTTCTCTCTTTATATCTTGTAATTTTTCCTTATTAACATTTCGAGCCTCATAAAATTCAAAATCACAATCAAATCGTTTTGTATTTGCTCCCTGCTTTTGAATAAATCGTTTTATTTCCATATATTTTTCACATGACCTTTTAAATGGTAAACCAAGTTCATAGACAGCCGGCAAAGTATTTTTTGAGTCATTAACTTTTGTAAG
>URQK01000090.1 GCA_900549975.1 uncultured Mollicutes bacterium | reverse complement strand
TACTATTTCTCCATTATTCTTTTCGAAAGAAATATACGCTTTAGGCACTAAACTACTAAATGTTCTACCATTAATATTTTTTTGTTTAGAATTTTTGCTTGTCCAAATTATATCAATGCGATAAATATCGGAAATATGCACTTCTGAATAAAATTGTATTTTTTCTTTTTTTCTCATCCAATCATCATTCATATATATTTTTCCATTATTAATATGAATGTTATTATGTTCAAATCTAAAAAAGATAATAAGTAAAAGACAAGCCATTAGTTCAAAGAGAAGAAAAATAACTATTCTATCAATTAAATAATTTGTACTACCGCTAACAGCGGATGAAATAATTAAATATCCAATTTTAAAAGCTAATATTTGAAATACGACAAATCCAACCAAAAAAATAGATACAAAAACTTGAAACAATAAATTAGTTTGAAAAAAAGTTTTTTTCACTTTACAATCTTATCCCTTTCATTAAACCATTTTTCTTTTATCAATAACACTAATTAAAAATCAATTAATAGTTATTTGTTAACGGAAAACTCTTGTTGCTTCAACAGCAATTTTCCATTTTTTGTAACGTTCTTCTACTTCTTTATGGCTCATCGAAGGTTTAAATTCACGTTCAATATTACGTGATTTTTTAATTTCTTCTTGTGATTTATAAAATCCTGTATATAAACCAGCAAAGAATGCAGCACCTAAAGCTGTAGTTTCTAAGCAACTTGGAAGTTCAATTGGAAGTTCAATAATATCACTTTGGAATTGCATTAAATAATTATTTGTTGTAGCGCCACCATCAACATTTAATTGATTAATTTCAATATTGCTATCTTTTTTGATTGTTTCCATTAAATCTTTTGATTGATACGCGATTGCTTCTAATGTTGCTCTTACAAAATGATATTTATTTGTAGCTCTAGTTAAACCAAATACTGCCCCACGCACTTGATCATCCCAATATGGTGTACCAAGTCCTACAAAAGCAGGAACAACATATACGCCATTAGAATCATCAACTTTTTGTGCAGAAATTTCACTATCAGAAGCTTTAGAAATAAGTTTCATTTCATCACGTAGCCATTGAATAGCGGCTCCACCAATGAATACTGATCCTTCTAAGGCATAAGTAGTGGTACCATTAATTGACCAAGCTATGGTAGTGAGCAATCCACTTTTAGATATTGTTGGATTTTCTCCGATATTCATAAGCATAAAGCAACCAGTTCCATAAGTGTTTTTAATATTACCTTTATCAAAACACGTTTGACCAAATAAAGATGCTTGCTGATCACCAGCAACACCGGTAATAGGAATGGTTGTTGAGGCAAACATTAAAGTAGCATCACCATAATGATAAGAACATTCATGAACACTAGGTAACATACATTTAGGAATGTTAAATAGTTTTAATAAATCATCATCCCATTTTTTTTCGAAGATATTAAATAACATCGTACGCGATGCATTAGTAATATCAGTAGCGTGAACTTTTCCTAAAGTAAGCTTATAAATAAGCCAACTATCAATCGTTCCAAATAATAATTTTCCTTCTTCTGCTTCTTTTTGCAAATTATATTTATCTAAAATAAAACGAATTTTTGAAGCAGAGAAGTATGGATTAATTACTAATCCAGTTTTTTCTTTGATAAAATCTTTTTTATCTTCTAAAGCATCACATATTTCTTGTGATTGGCGTGATTGCCATACAATAGCGTTACAAACAGGTAACCCAGTTTCTTTATTCCAAATAACTGTAGTTTCTCTTTGATTTGTTATACCAATCGAATCAATATTTTTTAATGTCAAATTAGATCTAATTAATAGTTCATTAATTACATCGATTACTGATGTATATACTTCGATAGCGTCTTCTTCGACCCATCCTGATTTCGGATATATGAGCGCAACTTCTCTTTGTGCTTTAAAACGTGGCGTTCCAAACTTATCAAATAAGATTGCTCTAGTTGAAGTTGTACCTTGATCAATTGCTAAAACAAATTTTTCCATTTTATCCTCCTAGTAACGGTTATTTTGACAACACATTTTATACAATTCTAAATATTTTTCTTTCTTTAAATCACTTTTCTTAAATCTAAATGTCCAGTTACCATCTGCTTCACTTGGAATATTGATACGGACATTTCCATCCATTTCAAGTACATCTTGTGGCATAAAGATAGTAACATCAGCTTTTGACGCTAATAAGGACATTAAAGCTCCTTTAACTAGTTTAGTTTCATCATCAATTTTTAAATAATCCATGATTTGACGTTTAGTATTTTCATTAGTATTTAAGAAATTTTTAAATACATCATTATCATGGGTTCCTAAATACGCTAGCGAATGTTCTTTATAATTATGTGGAAGATATTTATGATTCCAATTAGAAAAATCTGCAAATTGGAATATATTTAATCCTGGATATTTTGCATAATCCATTAAATCAAATACATCTTGAGTTAAGATACCTAAGTCTTCGGCAATAATACGATTTTCGGCAACTTTATTAAAAGCGTCAATAATTTTAGTTCTTGGTCCTTCTATCCATTTGCCATTTAAAGCTGTACCATCATTCGGATTAATGACATAATAAGAAGCAAAACCACGAAAATGATCAATACGAATGTAATCGTATAATTTACTGGCATGTTTAATTCTTCTTACCCACCATCTAAAGTTTGTTTTTTCCATGCGTTGATAATTATAAATTGGATTGCCCCATAATTGACCAGTTTCAGAAAAATAATCTGGTGGTACACCCGCTACTAAAGTAGGATGTCCATCTTTATCTAATAAAAATTGTTTTTGATTAGCCCAAACATCACATGAATCATAAGATACATAAATTGGTACATCACCAATAATTTTTATTCCCATCTTATTAGCGTATTTTTTAATTCTTTTATATTGGCTAAATGCAAAATATTGAATAGCTACAAAAGAATAAAATAATTCAAAATTTGATTCTTTTAACTCTTTTAAGGCATTTTTATTATGTTTTTTAAATTCACGTGGAAAATCAACCCAACAAACATTTTCATATAAATGTTTTAAAGTCATAAATAAAGCATAATCTTCAATCCAATAACGATTTTGTTTATAGAATCGATCGATTTTACTTTTATCTTTTCTTATTGCTCTTTTTGCCGCTAAATCAAGTAAAATAAAACGATTATCATATAAATAGCCATAATCTATTCTATTAGTATTTTTCGCTTTAGTATGTTCTTTAATTTCTTCTTCGCTTAATAAATGATCTTTTTTCAATTGATCTAAGTCAATAAAATAAGGATTAATAGCAAAAGAAGCATAGCTTTGATATGGCGAATCCTTAAAACCGGTTGGATTCATAGGTAATATTTGCCAATATTTTTGTCCAGCATATTTTAATAATTTAACAAATTTCTTTGCTTCGTTAGAAAATCCACCAATACCATATTTTCCTGGTAAAGATGAAAAATGCAATAAAAGTCCGCTTCCTCTTTCCATAAATTTACCTTTTCATTAAGTTTTCAATATCTTTAACGGATTTAACAATTTCTTTTGATAAGCATTCAGAACCATCTTTTGTAACTAAGACATCATCTTCAATACGGACACCAATACCATATTCTTTAATGTATAAGCCTGGCTCAACAGTGATAACATTGCCTTTTTCAAGAGGTAATTCACGTAAAGAAATATCATGAGTATCAAGTCCTAAGTGGTGCGATATATTGTGGTAATAATATTTCATTAAATCTTCTTCTTTTTCCACTAAACCCATTTCTTTTAAACGGTCAAAGAAGAATTCACGAGTTTTCTTTTGTAAATCCGCAATAGTAAGTCCTGGTTTAATATAATCAATAATTAATTCATTACATTCTAATACTGTTTCATAAATTTTCTTTTGTAAATCATTATATTTTCCGTTAATTGGATAAGTACGAGAAATATCTGCTTTATAGAAATTATGATCTGAGCCCAAATCTAAAAGTAATAAATCGCCATTATGCATCATTCCCATTGGATTAGGATAGTGTAATATAATAGCGTTACTACCGCTCGCGGCAATCGTATTAAATGATAAAACAGCATTATTGTCTTTAGAAATAGTGTATTTAAATAAATTAGCCATTTCATATTCATATTTATTTGGCTCTAATTCATTTAACACAGCTTTTAAACCTTTATTGGTATTTGTAATAGCTTTACGAAGTTCAGAGATTTCGTAGTCTGACTTAACCATGCGCATACGTTTTAAAATTTCGCTCATATCGCAAACAGTAATGGTTTTATATTTTTCTAATTGTTTTTTATAATCCGCAATTGAAATGAATATCTCAAAATCACCTAAATTTACTGCTGTTTCAAAATCTAAATATACATTAACATTTCCATTAATACTTAATTCTTCAATACATTTTTCTAATACTTTTTCAAAATGTTCTAAGAATAAAACATTTTCTAATGAAGCAATTTCACGAGCTTCTTGTGCTTTTAAACGAATACCAGTCCAAACTTCTTTTAAAGCATCGAATTTTTGAATAAATAAATATTCATCACTCATAATACTATTTTTAGTCATTAAAAGTATTGTACTTGCTTGTTTAATACCAGTTAGATAAAAGAAACTATAATCTGGTGTAAATTTAAATCCTTCATCAGCGCTTTGTCTAATTTCATTTCCTGAAAAAGAAATTACAATTGAGTTATCTGGTAATTTTTCTAATAATTTTTTTCTTCTATTTAAATATTCTTCCATAATTAATCTCCCTAACTATAATGATTTAATTTTTTCAATAGCTTTGTCTAAATAATCAATATTTAAATCTTCAATTTCACCTTTATCAACCGCACTAGCAATCATTGGGCGTAAAGGCATTTTACCTAATACTTCTAAGTTGAATTGCTTAGCAATTTCATCAATATGTGATTTGCCATAGACATAAATCTTTTCTTTACAATTGGGGCATTCCACATAGGACATATTCTCCACTAATCCTAAAATAGGTACATTCATTGTATTAGCCATCTTAATTGCTTTTTTAACAATTGTAGATACTAAATCTTGTGGTGAAGTAACAATAATGATTCCATCCACTGGTAATGATTGGAAAGTAGTTAATGCTACATCTCCTGTTCCTGGTGGCATATCTATAAACATCACGTCAACGTCGTTCCATGCCACATCTGTCCAAAACTGCTTCACTGCACCTGCGATAACAGGGCCACGCCATACAACAGGGTCAGTTTCATTTTCAAGAAGCAGATTAAGGCTCATTATCTCAATACCCGTTTTGCTCACCGCAGGGATAATGCCATACATATTGGTATTAGCTCTCTCGTGGATATTGAACGCTGTCGGTATAGACGGGCCTGTTATGTCAGCGTCCAGCACAGCGGTCTTAAAACCACGTCTTTGTGCCGTTACTGCAAGCATACTTGTCACCAAAGACTTGCCTACGCCACCCTTTCCACTCATTACTGCATAAACCTTTTTCACAGAGCTCGCAGCATTAAGCTCCTCTTTCAAGCTCTTTTTATCAGAGCATTTTGAAGCACAGTTTTCGCAATCATGTGTGCAGCCTTCGCTCATAGAATCATTCCTTTCAAGGCATTTACGCCTTTATTTACTATGTTAAGTATATCACTTTGACCGTGAAAAGTCAACCAATACTGACTTTTCACCCAAAGCACTGCTGCCGCATAAAATAAAACAGCCCTGCACCTTGTAACAAAATAGATACTTTGGTATAATACCCCGATAATAAGGCAATAATAGGAACAAGCAGGAGCAAAAGCCTGCAAATCAAGGCGAAAGCCCATAGAATAGGAGTGTTTACAAGTGACTGTACACAGGGGCGATATATATTATGCAGATCTCAGCCCAGTGGTAGGCTCAGAGCAAGGCGGTATGCGACCGGTACTGATAGTACAAAATGACATAGGCAATAAGCATTCACCCACAGTGATAGCAGCGGCAATAACAAGCCGCCTTGATAAAGCGAAACTGCCGACACATATAGAAGTTGGCGGTGGCACCTGCGGACTAGCGAAAGATTCCGTGGTATTGTTGGAACAGATCCGTACATTGGACAAGAAAAG
>URQK01000089.1 GCA_900549975.1 uncultured Mollicutes bacterium | reverse complement strand
AAGCTGCTACTGAAGCTGCTACTATACCTAATATAAAAAGAAGATTAGTTTTTTTCATAAATTTTCCTTTCTTGAGTAATATATAATATTACTCTTCCTATCTTTTGTGTAAATAATATCACCACTTATACTTTATGTAAATAAAATATAATATATTTTAAAATAAAAAGCGCTTTCATTTTTAATCATAATTTAGTATTTACTTAAACAAATTATAAGAAAGAAAACGAATTTTAATATAAAAAAAGACGAATTGAAACAGCTGTTTATTAGAATACTCTAGAAATATATTTAATATCTAGGCCGAGATTATTTTCAATTCATCTCTATCATTATACATCATTAAAAAAAAATATATATAAATCGAATTTTAGTAATTTGTTTGATACTAAAAAAATAAAAACGTATCAAAATCGTATCACAGAATGTCATAAAAAGCACAAAAAAAAGCTCGATAAAATCGAACTTTTTTAACAATTTTGGTGCAGGAAATGAGCGGAAAAATCAAACATTCTAGAAATAAATATATTGCTTTTTAATATATTTATTCTAAAAATGCATCGTTGAATTTTGAAAAAAGTAATGTAAAATCCATCTATTTTACATTAAAAAGTATCAAAATCGTATCACGAATATTTTAAAAAAAGAGCTGCAAAAGTCAGCTCATTTCGGCGTTGTTAAATTGCTGCACATTTGTTTCTTTCCCCCAGTCCCCCTTACTAAGATAATATAAGTAATATATATAATATAGAGCCAGAACAAGATTAGACTTTTAATTTATTTATTCTAAATAAATTAAATTAGAAGTAGAACATAAATTAAAGGTATAGCCGTAAGAGAGAGATTTCAGACTGAGAAAAGAAACGCTGCTTTGTCGCAGCTGGAATGTTTTGAAAACTTGTTGGTGATGTGCTAGCGCACATTGAACGGCAAACGGCACGGCAAGCGGAGCGCGAATCTATCAATGTTTAATAATTTAAAAATTAAATTATGAAATATAATCCGATTAAAAGTTTTTGCGTGAAGTTTTTTTAGCGTTAGCAAAAAAATAGCAAAAACCTTATTGGACAAAAACGTCAATGTGCGGCTTTGCGCTAGCAAAGTTGCCCGCCGATTTTTTTTAGCTACATTATTGCGATTTATTTATCTTTCAAAATGTCGTTGATTTTAGTTAACTCACTCATTAGTTGATCGTAATCGGTTCGCCTTAATAAAACAAATTCTTCATCAAATACTTTGCCTGTGATTATATAGTCAATTGAGCAACCAAAAAGAGCAGATAACTTGATTAAACTCTTGATATCTGGTTCAGTCTTTTCATTTTCCCAATTAGAAACAGTTTGATTACTTGTCCCTAATTTATCAGCAAGTTCCTGGAGTGTCATTCCAGCGTTTTTTCTAAGTTGTTTTATAATCATGGCTTCTGTCTCCACTTTTATAATACTTTTCTAAAGAAAATCTTGGAAAACTATTTGACTTTTCCAAATAAAATGTTATTTTATTAATGATACTTCCAAAATTTCTTTGGAAAATCACTCCGCCGTCTGTATGCCTGGAACTTATGGGCGGCGGATTATCTATCTTTAGTTCCAGGATATATCAATTACTTTTTCCAGGGAGGTAGTGAGATTATGTTATTTGATATTTTTTCGTTTAAAAAGACATCCAGAATTGAAAAGGATGTCAGAGCCTACAAAGTTTTTTGTAAAAAGTATGGCTATCGTGAATGTGAGTATGATTCTTTAAAAGCTTACATGAAATTGAAAGAAGTGATCGTCTATGCCAACAAGTAATGCTGACTCATGGGCGGCTTCAAAAAGAAAAGCTAGAGAAGAATTAGAAGCTAATGAAAATAATTATTATTTCTTAAAGCTTCCAGCTGATTATTTCAATAGGCCGTATTCAAAGTTAATTCTAAAATCAGGCGACGCTGCATTTACACTGTACTTAAGATTGATGGTTGAAAGCATTCCAACTAAAGGTAAATTGCGATTTAGTTCTAAAACACCTTATTCAGCTAGATTGTTAGCCAGAGTATTGTATAGCAATGTAACACAAGAAACTGAAAAATTTGTAGATGATTGTTTAGCTGAATGGATAGAGTTCGGAATCATTGAAAGATATGACGATGGAACACTTTTTATAGAAGAAGTTCCAGAGTTGTTAATTAGTCAATCCGCAAACGCTAAGCGAGTACAAGAACAACGAAAAGTAAAAAAAGATAGTAACAAGATGTATGCAGAGAAAGATGATCCACCAGTTTATGATGAATCGTTGGAAGATGATGAAGAGAATCAGCAATCAACTAAAAAATAAATTTTAAGAAAGAGGGATAGTCATGGAGACATCAGAAGAAAGCAAAGTCAAAGTATTAACACCAGATAATATCACATCATCTGATTGTAAAAGACTAGTTCGAGCTATGCGCCCATGTTATTCCTGCACGGATAGACGATGTAAAGAAAAGAAATGCGCCCCGCAAGTTGTTGTGGAACGCGTGCAAACTTGTATAGATTTTTATTACACATTCTTTGGCTTAAAAAGGACTCATAAATCACTTACACCTGATGAAAAGAAATTAGCGGTAACTTTATTAGCTAATATTCTTTTAACTGATGAAGTTATTGAAGATATAGGTAAATCAATAGCAACATCAAAGAAAAAGGATCAAGTGGTTGATGATAAAGATGACAAATCAGATATTGATTATGATTTTAATCGATTCTAGGAAGGAGAAAAGAACATGAAAAAAAATTCTTGGCTTTCAAGACTATTAGCGGCAATTATTATGCTTGGTGCTGGTATTGCTGTTGTATCAATTGGAACTGCAATTGGTAATAATGGTTTGAAAAATCAATTGAATAAGTGGAAAGATGACATCACAAACAAAATCAATCCAGATGATAAGAAAGATGATTCAAGTACTTCCGCAAAAGCAGCAAAGAAACTTGCTGTTGCTGGTCAAGAGATTGCAATTGAATTTGCTGATTAATTGCTACTTATGATGCGGCGTTGTTGTAATGTCGCATCTTTTTTAAAATTATGGGAAAAAGATTAAGAAACACGGAAGGAATGGCGAAAACTAAGCCTAATTCTATTCTTAAAGGTCATACAGCATATTTTAAACAAATTGCTAATGACATAATAATGTTTGTAACATTCACAAGTAAAAAAATAGCACGCATTGCAAACGAAGCAATTGAAACAATTGAATTAATTGTTAACATTGATCCAAAAGCAAAGCCTGGTGCGAAATCGTATGTTGTACCAAGAAAATATGTTGGTAAAAGAAGTGATTTAAAAGGTAATGAGCCAAACAGAAGATTATCAAAAAAAGATGAACCAACTATTAATTATATATTTGATACATTGCCTGACATAGATTATGAAAGTGCAAATATTAAATACAAGAAGTATGTAAAAGAGCAAAAATCTCAAAATGACAAATAAAAAAAGCAAGTGCCTCTCCTTGCGGACTCATGAGGGCTACGAGGGCTGTTACACCCGAGCATCACTTGCTTCGTATTTATACTACTTAACTAAAAATTAAATGTCAACATAAAATTTTAAATTTATTGGCAAATAAGGAGACTAAAATGCAAAATCTAGCAAAAAAGTTATTAGTAATATCAATGATGGCGCTACTAATAACTGCGTGCATATCAATTATTGCTAAAATAGGCAATTCACCATCAAAGCCATCAATACCAACAACATCAATTAGTGTTCCTGATTCTTCATCAACATCAGATAAAACATCATTCATTATTAAAGATACTCACGATATGTTGACTGAAGAACCGGACGAAATATTATAAAGGAGAAAAAAGAAAAATGAAAAAAAATAATACATTTAAAACAATTATAGGAGTAGTCGTTAGTGTCTTAGCGATAACCGCTACTGTTTCAATTATTAAAAACATTAATAAACCTGGCAATGATCCATCAATAAGCGTTCCAGCAGTTGAAAATAGAAAGAACCTTGCTACATTTAACTTTGTAACTGATTCTGATAATTATCAATTAGATACTCAAGATAAAGTAATCGCTTTTATGAGTGCGACTACTACCAATGACAAAGCTTCTATTTTTGGAACATTGTTACAAATTGAAGTTGAACAAAATGGCGTTAAAAACAACGTACCTTATGCAATTAAATTGTTTCAAAACAAAGAACTAGGCTTGCGTGTAGGAGCATCAAAAGATTTAGGCGGTTTAGGTATAAGTTTAAATAATGGTTTTACATTTAATAGAGCAAAAGTAAAAGCTGTTAATTACCATAGATTAAAAACAATCGCTGAAGAAGATGGAACATTCAACTACAATAAACAATTAAATGGATCATCTTACACTTTAAACAATAAGCCTGTATCTTTGCCAACAAATGCAGATTTAAAAGTTGCTGATGATGTAATTGAGACAACATTTGCATTTGAGACAGAACAAAGCACATTAACTATTGCAGGAACATCAGGCCGCCCATGTCTTTTGTCATTAGAGCTTTGGACTGAATAGAAAGGTGTGGTTAAAATGGCAAAAAATAATTTATTAAAAACAATTTTAGGTATATCAATTGGCGCTTTAGCAATAACTGCTACAGTGTCATTAATTCAAAAATTAAATAAGCCAGGTAAAGAACCATCAATAAGTATTAATGGAACATACAAAGTTAATTTTTATCGTGGCGATGAAAAAGTATTTAACAGCCAAGAAATCAAAGAAGGTGAATGTGCAACTGATCCAGGAGCGCCTGTCACTGGTGATACTAAAGTATTTAAAGGCTGGATGACTGAAGGTGATGTATTATTTGATTTTTCAACACCAATTACTAAAGATACTAATTTATTTGCTAATTTTGTTTACGTAGTAAGTTTTAACGCTAATGGCGGAACTGGTACATTGCCTGAACAATTAGAATATAAAACAACTAAAAAAATTGTTTTGCCAGAATGTAACTTGACCAAGACGGGTGAAACTTTTAAAGGCTGGCGCGATGGCTTAATGAATACTTATCAACCAGGCGATTTATACATTGTAAATGAAACAGTCACTTTTACTGCTGTATGGTCAAATAGTTTTAATAAAGGCTTTAAAGTCACATATAAACCTGGTGAACATGGTGTTGATGATAGCCAAGAACATTATGATAATACTAATTCACTTGATAATTCTATCCAACTTAGGGCTAGTTGGACCAACGCAGAAGAAGGCTATGTATTTGATAAGTGGCTGAAAGAAGGTACAACCGAATATTACGAAGGTGGATCCATTCAATATTTTACAAGTGATACAACGCTTGTAGCTATATGGAAAGTAGCGGAAGATACAGAAAAAGGTATGGGCGTATATAGTGATGATAGTACGGCTGGAATATACTTCCCTCATAAAACCGATGGAAGCTATAGCGATGGTGAATTTTTCGGTGATGGTTTTGATTTAAAATTTAATTATGTTGTAAATGGCAATACTATTACATTCACTATTGATGGTAAAGATTATAGTTGTGAATTTGAAAGCGGCGCAATCAAAACATCAATGATTATTAATTACAATGGTGTTGCTTATAATTTTGCAATACCTAATAACTAGTAGGTGATAATATGAAAAATAAAATGTTATTACCATTAATGATGATGTTAGCAACTATTGCTGTTGTTCCTGGTAATAATAGTATTGTTAAAGCTAATGCAGAAGAAACAATCAAAGTTGAAGAAGGCTATATCACAAAAAACTTAGTTGATAAAGAAAAAGGCTACGTATATTTTGAAAATAATGAATCATTTAATAATGTGCTCAAAAACTTTGTAAATCGTTCTGGTGACTTTCAAATACTTAATTGGTCAACTGACATGATAAATGAAATAGTTAATAATAATACTCCTGTGGATGGATTTAAGTTTCATAAAACCACTGATTCAGATAATGCAATGAAACTATTTGGCAAAACAATACCATGGTATGAAGATATCGAACGTGGCATGTATTATACATTAATTCAAGATAAAATTAGTGTTAATTCAGCGTTCAGCGATTGGGACGTCGCAAAAGAACAGCCATTAGAATTTATATATAGTCTTGATGATTGGGATGCAACTGAAAATCTAACATATATGTTACAGTTTTTTTCTGACTATATAAAAAATGATTTTACATTGCCATTATTAAAAATCAATGGGGAAACAATTATTGAGTTAGCAAAAGAAAATGATTCATATACTTTTAAAAATTATAATACTGGAATTAAATCGTAGAACTTTTCT
>URQK01000088.1 GCA_900549975.1 uncultured Mollicutes bacterium | reverse complement strand
TTAGAACAGTTATCTAAAAGAAAAACCACACAAGCTATTTCAAAATTGATGGATTTAGCACCTAAAAAAGCATTGATTTTAAAGGGCGATAAAGAAGCTGAAGTTCCAGTTGAAGAAGTTAAAGTTGATGATTTAGTTGTCGTAAAAAAAGGATTTGCTGTACCTGTTGATGGTGTCATCGTTGAAGGAAATGCTGCGATTGATGAAGCAAATATAACTGGTGAAAGTATGCCAGCCCTAAAAAGTGTTAATCAAGTTGTTTATACCTCTACGACTATAAATTCTGGATATATTGTTATTAAGGCTACAAAAGTTGGTGAGGATACATCCATTGCTAATATTATAAAATTAGTTGAAGCCTCAAGTAATTCTAAAGCACCAATTTCCCAATTAGCGGACAAAATTGCCAGCATATTTGTTCCGATTGTAATGGCTATATCATTATTAAGTTTTGTAATATCAATTATTGCAAGTAGAGATTTTAATTTATCGTTTAATTTTGCTATTTCTGTACTTGTTATTGCATGTCCTTGTTCATTAGGCCTAGCAACTCCAGTAGCTATTATGGTAGGAACAGGTGTTGGAGCAAGCAATGGATTATTAATAAAAAATGCGGAAATTTTAGAAAAATCACATCTTATTAAAACTATTGTTTTTGATAAAACTGGAACATTAACAAATGGAAAACCAACTGTTACAGATTTTATTAATATAGATAGTGATAATGATTTATTATCAATAATATATAGCATAGAAAATAAATCTGAGCATCCATTAGCTAGCGCTATTACAAGTTATGCAAATGAGACAAGTGCAAAAATTATTGACATAACTAACTTTAAAGCTATTGAAGGTCAAGGAATTGAAGCTAAATTTAATAAAGATACTTATTATATTGGTAATGCAAGCAATGTAAAAATCGATGGACAAAAACAAAAGAAATTAGACCAATTATCTAAAGAAGGCAAAACATCATTAGTAGTTACAAAAAATAATACACTTGTAGCAATTATTGCTTTAAAAGACGAGATTAAAAAAAATTCTGTTTTAGCAATACACGAGCTACACAAAATGGGTATTAGAACAGTTATGCTTACTGGTGATAATAAAATAACCGCTCAAACTATCGCTGATGAAGTAGGAATTAGTGAAGTAATTGCGGAGGTTTTACCAATTGATAAGCAAAATGTTATAGAGTCATTAAAACATGATAATAAGCATTTAGTGGCTATGGTTGGTGATGGTGTGAACGATGCTTTAGCGCTTACTACTGCAGATTTAGGAATATCGCTTAAGGGAGGAAGCGATATTGCTTTAGAAACAAGTGATATTGTCTTGTTAAGAAATGATTTACTTGATGTTGTTAATGTTATTAATTTAAGTAAAAGAGTTTTAAATACAATTAAAGGAAATCTATTCTGGGCATTCTTTTATAACTCAATTGGTATTGTATTAGCATCAGGCTTATTATATCCATTATGGCAAATAAAACTTAACCCTATGATTGGATCATTAGCAATGAGCTTAAGTAGTGTGTTTGTTGTTTTAAATGCTTTGACAATTAATTTGTTTAAGCCAAAAAAATATATTGAAAACGTAAAGGAGGAAGAAAAAATGAAAGAAATAGTACTTCAAGTTAAAGGTATGATGTGTGAACATTGTAAAAAACATGTTGAGAATGCTTTATCAAAAATTCCAGGAGTGGAACGTGTCGAAGTATCTTTAAAAGAAAATAGTGCAAAAATCTATTCGATTCAAGAACTTAATCGCAATGATTTGATTAACGCAGTTAAAAATGCTGGTTACGAAGCAAAGTAAATGTGTTGTTAAGTTAAATTAAATGTGATAAAATTTGATTACAAACTTATAAAGGACGTGTAAAAATGAATATTTATGAATCATCAGAAGACTATTTAGAGCGTATTTTAATACTTAAAGAAGAAAAAGGACATGTAAGATCTATTGATATAGCGGAATCTATGAATTTTTCTAAACCTAGTGTAAGTGTAGCAATGAAAAAGTTAAGAGAAAATGGTTATATTCTTGTTGATAAAGAAGGTTTTATCACATTAACAGAAAAAGGTATGCAAATTGCTAATCATACTTATGAAAAACACAAATTATTATCATCTTTGCTAGTTGAACTAGGGGTATCAAAAGACACTGCTAGAGAAGATGCTTGTAAAATTGAACACGACTTGAGTGATGAAACATTTAAGGCAATAAAAAATTATGTTGAAAAAATTAAAAATCCACGTTAATCGTGGATTTTTATATATGCAACAGTTAGTGTCGACAAACTATTTTTAAAAAAAGTATTGACAATTAGCTATAGACAACTATAATTTAAATAGTTAGTAAGGACTAACTTCTTTACTAACATATTTTTTGTGGTATGGTTAGATATTACTAACTAAAAGAGGTGATTTTATGCCACTAGTATTAGCTCCAACAGATGTTGACTTAAAAGTCATAAAAATTTTGGTGGATGATAAGACAAAAAAACATTTAGAAAGTCTTGGCATAACTATTAATTCCACTATCAAACTAGTTTCTGCTTCCGGTGGAAATGTAATTTGCATAGTTAAGGATGGTAGATTAGCCTTAGATAAATCTATTGCCACTAAAATTCTTGTCGCATAAGGAGGAAAATCAATGGAAAAGAAATTAAGTGATTTTAGAATCACTGAAGAAGGCATCATTAAAAGTGTTGCTGGCGAAGGCAAGATTCGTAGACGCTTATTTGATATGGGTGTTACACCAGGTGCTCAAATTGTTTTAAAGAAAAAAGCACCATTAGGCGACCCAATTGAAATTACAATTAGAGGTTATGAACTAACATTAAGAAAGTCAGAAGCTGAGTTAGTTAACATGACTGTTACTAAGGAGGTTAAATAATTATGAAAAGATTTGCTCTTGCAGGTAACCCAAACTGTGGTAAAACAACATTATTTAACTCTTTAACAGGTGCAACTGCACATGTCGGTAACTGGCCAGGTGTTACAGTTGATAAAAGAGAAGGTAAGTACAAAAAATTAAAAGAAGTAATTAATATTGTCGACTTACCGGGTATTTATTCTTTATCACCATATACTCCAGAAGAAGTTGTTTCAAGAAATTATGTATTAGATGAAAAACCAGATTGTATCATTAACGTTGTTGATGCTACTAACCTAGAAAGAAACTTATACTTAACAACTCAATTACTTGAAATAGATGTTCCAATGGTTATTGCATTAAATATGATGGATGAAGTCAAGAAAAAAGGCCAAAATATCAATGTCAAAGAACTTGAAAGAAAATTAGGAGTTCCAGTTGTAGAAATTTCTGCTTTAAAAGGCGAAAAGATTGATGATTTAATGAAAGTTGCTCTTGAAGCATGCAATACTTCACGTAAAGGAACAACTGTTATTGAAAATAGTGATTTAACTCATTTGATTCAAGATGTTACAATCGCATTTACTGGTATGGGTGTAGAAAATCCTCTATTCCACGCAGTTAAATTAGTGGAATTAGATGAAATCGAAGTCAAGAATCATGAAAATTTGGTTCCGATGGTTAATGATTTCAAGAAAACATTTAAAGATGATGTATTTGGTAATGACTTTGAAGCTATTATTGCTGATAAGAGATATGCTTACATCAATAAATATTTCTCAAATGTTGTTGTTAAAACAAAAAAAGATGATGGCGGATTAACAAAATCTGACAAAATCGATAAAGTCTTAACAAATAAATGGGCAGGTATTCCAATCTTCTTATTAATTATGTTCGTAGTATTCCACTTCGTATTCTCTGAAGATTTATTAGGATTAAATGCTATATTTGGATTAGAAATTCAAAGTAAAGGCTGGATTAATTTCTTCACTGGCATGGGTTATCAAGGCTTAGTTGATGAGGCTACAGAGGCTGGTGAAGTATTTACAGGCTTAGCTGGTATTCCTTCACTTGGTGTCTTCCTACAAAGTTGGATGGGCTGGTTAACAGGATCAATTATTGATTTATTTGCTGGTTTTATGCCAGAAGGTACTTGGTATACAGGACTTGTATGTGATGGTATCTTAACTGGTATTGATTCAATCTTTAGTTTCATTCCGCAAGTATTATTATTATTCTTATTTATTTCTATTCTTGAAGATAGCGGTTATATGGCTCGTGTAGCATTCATTATGGACCGTGCATTTAGAAAATTTGGTTTATCTGGTAAATCATTTATCCCTCTACTAATGGGATTTGGTTGTTCAGTTCCTGCAATGATGGGAACAAAAACTCTTGAAGATGAAAGAGAAAGAGACTTAACAATTAGACTTACTCCGTTCTTCTCATGTGGCGCTAAAGCACCTATTTGGGCATTACTTGCTACATGTGTTGCTGGTAGTTTCTTAGGCGATGTATTCGTATTTAGTATTTATATTTTAGGTATTGCTATTGCTATTGTTTCTGCTTTAGTTATTAAAGCATTCTCAAAACACTATGAAGTACCACCATTCATTATGGAACTTCCTGCTTATCACCGTCCACAAGTTAAAAACTTGTTAGCGCACTTATGGGATAAGTTCAAACATTTCTTATACAAAGCTTCAACAATTATTACTGCTTCAATTATTCTTATTTGGTTCTTATCTAATTTTGGCTGGGCATTCTGGAACGGAATGGTCGAAATTGAAAATTCAATGC
Organism: uncultured Mollicutes bacterium; assembly: GCA_900549975.1. GTDB lineage: Bacteria > Bacillota_I > Bacilli_A > RFN20 > CAG-826 > RUG131. Next base: position 1,627 of record URQK01000088.1, on the reverse strand, counting down.
TTGCCGATGTCGGTAAAGTATTACAATATGTCTTCTATCCATTAGGATGGGCTCAAGGCGCTGATGGATGGAAATATTCAGTTGCTTCTATTACTGGTTTAATTGCTAAAGAAGACGTTGTTGCAACAATGGCTAACTTAGGATTAATAGAAGGAACAATTAACTTATCAAATGCTGCAATTTATTCATTTGCTGCTTATAACTTATTTACATTACCTTGCTTTGCTGCTGTTGCTACTGCTAAATCTGAAAGTAGTAAAAAAGGCTTTAGAGTAACATTAGCTTGGTGGTTACTTGCAAGTTATGTAATTTCATTCATAGTTTACTGGGTTGGACACTCATTTGAATTATATTGGTGGTTAGGTACAATCGTCATATTAGTTCTTATTGGTATTTGTGTTGGCTTAGGCTACTATATTGTTAATAGAAACAAAAAAGCTGCTATAGCTGCTTAGAAAGGATGCTGAGATTATGGAATGGTTTGAGCCACTTATTGCGATTGCCGCAATTGCGTTAGTTATATTGCCATTTATTCTAAACCATAGAAACAAGAAGACTGGAAAGTCATCTTGTACTAGTGATTGTAGTTGTTGCTCATCAAGTGGTCAATGCATGCGTAATTTCAAAGAATATCTCAAAGAGCGCGAAGCTCATAAAAAATAAAAAAACCGGTTGTTACTTAATTGGTAACAACCATTTTTTTATCCTAATGCAACATCTAAAATCATCATTACACTAAAGCCAAGTAGTAAACCAATTGATGCTAATAACTTATTATCTTCAAATGAGTCAGGTATTAATTCACTTGTAACTACCGCGACCATTGCACCAGCAGAAAATGATAGCAAAAATGGCATAATATTTTGAACAAACATTGCGCCAATGGCAGCAATAACACCAAATATTGGTTCCACTATGCCTGACATTTGCCCATAAAAAAAGGCTTTTTTCCTTGACATGCCACTTTTTCTTAACGGTAAACTTACACATAATCCTTCAGGAAAGTTTTGTAAACCTATTCCTAAAGCCAGTAAACAAGCACCAATTAAAGACACTTCTGGTATATTTAATGATAAACTACCAAAAGCCACTCCGACAGCCATACCTTCTGGAATATTATGAAGAGTAACGGCACTAGTAATTAGAAGTGTCTTTTTTTTGTTTTCTTCAATTTTGATTTTTTTTGATAAGAATATGTCAGATAAAAGAATAAACGATCCGCCCAAAATAAAGCCTATAGATGTTTCTAAATATTTTGGCCTATTTAATTGTTCTAATAGTGATATGGCTGGAGCTAAAAGTGACCAAAAGGAAGCTGCAATCATGACCCCGCCGGCAAAACCCATCATAATATCAAGAATTTTTTGATTAAAATTTTTAAATAAGAATACTATTGAAGCACCTAAAACGGTAATAATATATGTAAATAAAGTTGCTAAAAATGCTAAAAGTATCGGATTCATTTAATCACCCTAGTTTATAATATGAAGAAATGAAATGGATGCGATAAAAAAGTTAAAAATATTCTCGATTGGTTAACTTTATTTACAAAGAAAAATGGATATATTATAATTATTTTGTAATTATAATATTTGTTATAAATTAATGAAAATTTTATTTAAACATT
>URQK01000087.1 GCA_900549975.1 uncultured Mollicutes bacterium | reverse complement strand
GGTTATGTGTTAGGATATGAAAAATTCACTTTTTTTGCTTCAAAATATTTTTCTTATTCTTTTATTAAAAAACATACTCAAAATAAAAACATCTATGTGTTATTAAATGCTTTATTACATGAATCAGAAATAAATTTATTTAAAAGAGAAATAAATAAATTACTACAATTACCAATTAATTTCATCTTTCAAGATATCGGAATACTAAATATATTAACTGAATTAATATCACCTAAACGCATTATATTTATGCCATATACTTTAATTTGTAATTATTTAGATGCGCAAAGTTATGCTAAATTAGGCGTATCAGCTATATGTCCATCTAATGAAATAACAATTGAAGATACGGATATAATTGCACAAAATGCACCAGTAATGCTTAATGCTTTTAGTTATGTTCCAATGTATCAATCATATCGTAAAATTATATCTTTGTTTGCTGAATATAAAAACATATCATTCAATAAAAATCATTTATATTTAAAAGAAGAAACACGTAATGATTTTTATCCCGTAATTGAAAATCAATATGGAAGTGTTATTTTCCGTCCTTATATTACTAGTTATATTAACGAATTAAATAACTTATCACACGCAAAATTCATTTATATTGATCATTTATTTATTAAAAATAGAGTTTTTAATAAAGTATGTGCCTTGGTAAATGATTATTATAAAAATAAAATAAATATCGAAATTATAAAAAAAGAACTTGATAAATTAAATCTCAATATTCAAGATGGCTTTGCTTATCAAGATTCATTTTATTTGGAGAAGTAGTTATGAAACGTATTGAGTTATTAGCGCCTGCCGGTGATTTAGATAAATTGAAATTAGCGCTCTTATATGGCGCTGATGCTTGCTATATTGGTGGCAAAGAATTTTCTTTACGCTCCCATGCATCGAATTTTTCGCTTAGTGATATAAAAAATGCTTGTGATTTTGCTCATGCATTAAATAAAAAAATCCACGTTACATGTAATATTGTGATGCACAATAAAAATGCTAAACACATTAAAGAATATTTATTAGAATTAGAAAGATGTGGCGTTGACGCAATTATTACCTCTTCATTAACAATGCTAGAAATTGCTACCAAATATACTAATTTAGAAGTGCATATGTCAACACAACTATCTTCTTTAAATGAATCAGCGATTGACTTCTTTTATAAACATCATGCTAAGCGCGTAGTTCTTGGCCGAGAATGTTCTCTTGATGATATCAAAGATATTAAAAAGATGGCAAAAACGGAAATAGAAGTATTTATTCATGGCGGAATGTGTTCTTCTTATTCAGGAAAATGTATGCTCTCTAATATTATGACGGGAAGAGATGCTAATAGAGGGGGATGTGCACATTCTTGTCGCTGGAAATATTATTTATATGATAAAGAAAATAAAGTTACTGATGAGTATTTTTCGATGTCTTCCAAAGATTTATGTGCTTTAAAAAGTATTCCTGCTTTAATCGATATGGGTGTTGATTCTTTAAAAATTGAAGGACGAATGAAATCATATAATTATTTATGTGCAATTATAAGTAGTTATCGTATGATAATTGATGATTATTATGCTCATAAACCATTAGACTATCAAAAATATGAAACAATGATTGGATATGGTGAAAATCGTGTAACAGGACATGGATTTTTATATGGTAATGTTACGGTAAGCGAACAATTATTTGTCTTAAATGACAAATTTGAAAAAGCTGGGGATTTTATTGGCATTGTTCGAGAAATAAAAGAAGATAATGAAGTTATTTTAGAAGTTAAAAACAAAATTATAAAAGGTGAAGAATATTTATGTTTTTCACCAAATAGTGAACCAAAATTTGTTATAGTAAACGAAATTAAATATAATAATTTTGATTATGATGTTTATACTATTGCGGGAACGCTTATTGCTATTAAGACTGATATAAGTCTTAAACCATACGATATTCTTCATGTAAAAAGATAACTTAAAGTAAAAAAGGAATTATTGACTTTCAATAATTCCTTTTAGTTTATTTTCAAATTCGTTTATATCATCACTAGGGGTAACAATATAATCCATTTTTGCTATATTTTTATCAAATGTATTAGTGTCATTTAATCTTAAATATGACTCCACATCAGTAACGCCGCGTTTATATAAATGTGCAATTTGAACATCTGTAGAAGCAGAAATACCAATGATTTTATCTGCTAAATAATCCATATTGGCTTCAAAAAGAAGTGGGACTTCAATAAAAGTAAATTTCGTGTGACTATGATGAATAAATTCATTTAATTCATTCTCTACTAAAGGATGAATAATACTTTCTAATTGCTTTTTCTTAATAGGACTATTATTAATGATGTCTCTTAATACTTTTGTATCAATTACATTATTTATTACTGCAGACGCAAAATGTCTTTTGATTTTTAAAATTACCTCTGGCTTTTGATATAAAATTTTAACAATTTCATCTGCAGAAATAGTGTTATATCCTAAAGATTTAAAATAATTTAAAGCGGTTGATTTACCTGAGGCGATTTTTCCTACAATGGCAAATACTATTGTGTCATTAGGATATTTTTGACACTTAGGACAAAAAGTAGTGCCACGCCCGCCAATACGAATTTTCTTAAAAGGATAACCACAGTTTGGACAAAGAGAGCCTACTTTACCATATGCAAGTAACTCATTTTGGAACTTGCCATCTACCCCTCTAGCGGCATGATAACTTTTAACAGTTGATCCACCTAATTCAATCGCTTTATTTAATACACGAATGGAATTATTAATAATATCATTAATTTGTTTTAAAGTAATTAATTTGCTCGGAGTAAGTGGATTAATTTTGGAAGCAAATAATACTTCATCAGCGTAAATATTTCCAAGTCCAGAAATATTACTTTGATCCATAATCGAAACTTTAATTGGTAAAGAAGAATGTTGTAATTTGTTAAATAATTTAAGTTTTAAATCGTCATTAAATTCCATTGGTTCTGGTCCTAATTTAGTTAACATTTCTTCGCTATTTAATTCACTAGTGGTTATTAATTTCATAATTCCAAAACAACGTGAATCATCATAACTAACATTGACATTTTTATCTAAATGAAAAATAATTCGAGAATGCCCGCTTCGTGTTTCGTTATCATTAAGTAAAATATATTTACCTTCCATTCTTAAATGCGAAAGAATAACCAAATCATCACTTAAATAAAGCAATAAATATTTGCCAATTCTTTTAACATCAATAAATGTTTTATTAACAATACTTAAAAAATCTAGATTTGATTTTAAAATCATTTTTGGATATAAAATCTCAACACTTTCAATTTTATGACCCACTAATAAAGGTTTTAAAATATTTTTAACTGTTTCTACTTCTGGTAATTCTGGCATACTTTCACCTACTTTGCATCATACCAAGTTTTAGCGTAACTACCATCAACTTTTAGTTTTACACCTAACTTAGGATATACTTGCTCCATTAATTCTTTAATAAGCGGAGCGACTTCATTTATTTCTTTAGTTGGAACTTTGAAAATAAGTTCATCATGAATTTGAAGAACTAATTTAGTTTCAAAGTTTTTACTAGTAAGCATCTTATCAATATTAATCATTGCCATTTTAATTAAATCAGCAGCAGTACCTTGAATAGGTGCGTTTGTGGCTGCACGTTTAGCAAATTCATGAACTTGATAGTTAGAATCATGCAATTCTCTTAAATAGCGAATACGTCCGAATAATGTTTTAACAAATCCATCTTTTTCTGCATTTTGAATAATATTTCCCATAAATGTAGCAATTTCTGGATAAGTAGCATAGAAATTTTTAATAGGTATTAGCTTACATATAGAACGTTATTAATAGACGAATCATTATTCATGGATATAGCTGCATTATTATCAGGAGGTGTCGACAGTTCAGTTGTTGTGCATCTCCTTTGTGAGCAAGGATATAAGCCCACTCTTTTTTATATTAAGATAGGCATGGACGGAGCGGAATATATGGACTGTTCGGCAGAGGAAGATATTGAATTATCTACTGCTACGGCACGTAAGTACGGTCTGTCTTTGGAGGTAGTGGATTTGCATCAGGAGTATTGGGAGAATGTAGCGGCCTATGCCATTGATAAAATCCGGCAGGGACTGACGCCTAATCCGGATGTGATGTGTAATAAGCTTATCAAATTCGGCTGCTTTGAACAGCGAGTCGGGAAAGACTTCGACTTTACGGCAACCGGTCATTATGCCACCACCTTGCAACGCAACGGTAAAACTTGGTTGGGCACAGCGAAAGACCCTGTGAAAGACCAGACGGACTTTCTCGCACAGATTGATTACCTGCAAGTTTCCAAACTCATGTTTCCCATTGGAGGTTTGATGAAACAGGAAGTACGTGAGATTGCCAATAAAGCCGGATTGCCGAGTGCCAGAAGGAAAGATAGTCAGGGTATCTGTTTTCTCGGAAAGATAAACTACAATGATTTTGTCCGTCGCTTTTTAGGAGAAAAGGAAGGGGCGATTATTGAATTGGAAACCGGAAAGAAATTGGGTACACATCGCGGCTATTGGTTTCACACAATCGGCCAGCGCAAAGGACTTGGTTTGAGTGGTGGTCCCTGGTTCGTAGTCAAGAAGGATATTGAAGAAAATACAATTTATGTGTCCCGCGGTTACGGTGTGGAAACACAGTACGGCAATGAATTCCGGATGCATGATTTCCATTTCATTACTGATAATCCCTGGAAAGGGCAGGAGAAGGAGATAGACATCACTTTCAAGATTCGCCACACTCCCGACTTTACCAAAGGAAAACTGATACAGGAAGGGGAGAAGCAATTCTATATTTTGTCCTCTGAAAAGCTGCAAGGCATTGCTCCGGGACAGTTTGGGGTGATTTATGATGAAGAGGCGAAAGTTTGTGTGGGAAGCGGAGAAATTATCTGTTAAATAGTTCCCTTAGAGGGGTAGAGGTTAGTGAATAGCGGTGTCAGATATAGTATTCGGCTAAATCCACAATCCCTGCCCTCATCGCATATTTAGTAGCCTCGTGCACATTATTCACTCCCAATTTGCGAAAGATATTCTTACGATGGCTGTTGATCGTATGGAAACTAAGATTTTTCTCTGCAGCAATCTCTTTCGTCGTTTTTCCTAATGCGATTTCTTTTAGGATATTCTTTTCTGTTTGCGTCAGCAGATGGTCGTCCATGTTTGACGCTGCCAGCGGAGAAGAAGTTCCCGAAAGCAGCAGATTGCTGACATGATTGCAAATATACCGTTGTTTGCGGGTGGCGCATTGAATGGCAGTCATGATTTCTTCTTTTGAGTTATCTTTCATCACTACCCCGAAAGCCATGCTGCTGAATAATACCTGACGGAGAAAGTTCAGACTCAGTTCATCGGAGAATAGAATCCAGTCGGCTTCCTTGAATCTTTCCTGCAGGACAATCAATTCATCTGCCCCCGCAAAATTGAACAAGGTGTAATCCAGGATAATCACTGCTTGCGGATACAATCGTAGCTGCTGAATCAGTTCAGCCTTGTTGTCAGCTTCTAAAAGGAGGGATACCTCCTTTTGTTTACTCAACAGGAACATCATTCCTGCCTTACTGATATCCTGATTGTCTGCAATGATAAATTCTCTCATAAGCCATACTGAATAAAAAAACTCCGCTACAAATGTACGCATTTTGCGCGATTTGTAGCGGAGTTATGATAAGATTCTTGTATCCGGATTACCAGGAACGTCCCTTGAAGATATTTGACTGGTCAAGCGGAACGATATTTCCGTTCAACGTCAGGTTATTGTTGTTGAAGTTCGGGCTGATACTAACCGAAGCAGTATTGTTTCCGCTGCTCATATTAATAAATACTTGAGCGGAGATGCCGATACCCTGAACACTGAATGAGCAGTTCACATTTCCTTTTTTGTCGATATTCATCTTCATATCCGAAGAATTACCATCTACTGTAACACCACCGATTCCGTTAGGACCTGGGTAAGGAGTGTTGAAAGCAGTCTGTACGGTAGCTCTGTTGCCGTTCATCAGGACGAAGTTGGTGTTTGAAGTAACAAAAGCACTCATACCGTTGCGGAAGACAACCTGATTAGCTTCCAATACAAATTGCTTGTTTTTCAAAGCCTGTACAGCTTGTTGATAGGCTGCCATGTCCTGCACCTCTTCTTCGGCACGGAGTTTCGCTCTCTCTGCATCTCTTTGAGCTTTTCTTTCTGCGCGGCGTGCTGCTGCGTTACTTTCTTGTGCATACATCATTGTGCTTGCACTCACTAATACTAATGCTAATAATGCAATAAACTTTTTCATAACTTTTTTTTGTTTAGGTTTAA
>URQK01000086.1 GCA_900549975.1 uncultured Mollicutes bacterium | reverse complement strand
TATTTAAATGTTTTTGTAAAATTAAATTGTTTTTTATGAAGGTCAAATATTTTTTTATATACGATGCATAAAAACTTATTATTTATTAAAAAAAATTAGATGGCACGTTATGATGATGGAATCTAATTGCTACTCAAGATTTATTAAATTTTTCATTTTTGTTTCTGCTTTTTGTATTTCTTTACTTACATACGATTTGGATTTTTTGATTTCTTTAGCTATTTCTCTTACACTCATATCTAGGAAATATTTCATATAGACCATCTCTCTTACTATAGGTGGCGTTATAGAATCCATTAGTTGTTCCACAAGCAGTTGCGTATGTGTTTTATTAGTCAAATCACTATCATCACTGATACTAGCAAATTCATCAATGTCAATAGTGGGATTATTGTTCATAGTTTTAACAGTATTCAAAGCGGTATTTTTAGTGATTTTACAAATCCAAGCATAAGCATTAGAATTCTTTTTATAACTATTAGCGTTTTGGACAATTTTTAATAAACTATCTTGAACGACATCTTCAGCAAGAAAATTGTCATTAGTAATGCCTTTAGCTATAACGAACATAACTTTGGCCATAGCCTCATAAATTATGTCAATGCCATCTTCACTATTTTGGGAAATTAGTGATAATGCATGCTCTAATTTTTGATTTAAATCTTTGTTCATCATTATACCCCTTAACAATTGAGATTATACTATTTACTTTTACTAAAGTAAAGTTTATTAAAAAGCGACGAATTAAAAAAAACGTGGACACTTTCAAAGTTCATAATGTTTTATATATTGTTATGGTGTTTAGCAAAAGGAGAAAATGGAGCATTATGAAAAAAAGAGGAACAGTTTATCTGATTATTATATTTATATGGCTATGTGCAATAGCACTTTTAGGATATGCACTTTTTAATATTATTAATGACATTGAAGAAACAAATATCACTAAATATGTTTTCATTATTAGCTTATTAGTTATTAATACACTTGTTTTAGGTATTTTATGGTTAGGTAGTATAAAAGACTTTATGTTTTCGCTAACTTATGCTTTCAAGCATAAAGCGTTCGAAAAAGAATATCAAAAAATAAAAGATGTGGAATTAACTAAAGAAAATGAACCACGAGTACTATTACTATATTGTACTTGTAATGACTTTAATCCTGATGCGCTTTATAAAAGTAGTTGTCAAGATTATTCAAATTTTAAAGTAGTTATTTTAGATGATAGTAATAAAAACGAATACATTAATATGATTGATAAATATCAATCTCAACATTCTGGTGTAGAAGTAGTTCGTCGTAAAGATCATAAAGGCTACAAAGCTGGTAATTTAAATAATTACTTAATGGGACGAGATGACTATGATTACTTCGTGGTATTAGATAGTGATGAAATAATCCCGCAAGATTATATTAAAAAAGTTTTAAAATATTTTGCTTACGATCCAAATTGCGGAGCAGTGCAAGCTAAACATAGAGCCTTAGAAGGCAAAAATGTTTTCCAAGGCTTGATGGGAATGTGTGTAAAAAGTAATGGTACAACCGCGCAAGTTGTGAAGAACTTTTATGGCGCGAACGCATTAATCGGTCATGGTATGACTATTTCAAAAGAATGCTACGTTAAAACTAAAGGATTCCCTTTAGTAGTGGCAGAAGATATTTCATTTGCGGTAGAAATTAAAAATGTGAATTTAAATATTATTTATGCACCGGATATTGAATGTTACGAAGAATTTCCAATTGATTATGTTTCATTAAAGAAGCGTCAATGTAAATGGACACAAGGTAATCTTGAATATATGCGTAAATATGGTAAAGATATTAATCATTCAAAAATGAAATGGTTTGAAAAAATGGATATCAAACTTTCCCATTATAGTTTACCAATAGTTCCTGTTTTAAGTTTGTTATTAACTATTTGCACTATTGCACTTGGTTTTTTAGGATATCCAATTATTCGTTATTCTTTGACTATATACTTTATCATGATTTTATTCTTATGCTCACCATTAATCCCTGATTTATTCGTTTATCAAAGAACAAAAAATGTCTTTTTATTACTTCCATATTTTATAGTTAATATTATGACTTATGCTTCTTTATCTCCAATGATGTTAAAAACTATTTTACTTGGATTATTTGGTAAAAAAGCGACGTTTATTGTTACTCCTAAAGATAGTAAAAAATTCACGATTAAAGAGATGTTTAAATACTCTTATGATTCAATCATTTTTGCTTTAATTATTGGCGTCTTAGCATTTTTATCTTGTGGTAGTATTTTGCCAGTTATATTTATTGTTGTAGGCTGCCTAGGAGCGCCTTTCATAATTTTATTAGCTAATATTTCTTTAAAAGAAAATAAGTCTAAAATCAAAGAAAAAGTGCAAGATAAAAAATTAAAAATTAAAGAAAAACATAATAAAGTAAAAGGAGTAGAAATCTTTTCTACAAGAAAAGAAATCTTTAATACTTGTGAAATAGTAATTAAGCGATAAGAAAAGCACTACTTAGTAGTGCTTAAGATACAAGTGAGTTATCAACAATCTTTTCAAATGGCGCAGGTGTATCTAATTCTCCAGCAAGTGTGACAATATCAATTAAGCGATTATAGTTATCCTTATTTAATTCTAAGGAATCAGGCCATGCTTTAATCTTTAAATAGTTATTCATAACGCTTTTAATTTCTACTTCATCGCTAGAAATAAATGAAGGACTTAAAGCTTCAATTAATTCTTCGCTTGAGGCATTATAGACAAACTCTAATCCTTTTTTTATTGCGCGAGTAAATTTTTCTAAAGTTTCTTTGTTATTAGTAAAGTAGTTTTTAAGTGAAGAATAGCAAGTATAAGGTACAACGCCACTTTCTTCACCAATTGAAGCAACGATATGACCAATGCCGTTTCGTTCTACTTGAGATGCAGAAGGCTCAAATAATGTTACATAATCGGATTGTCCAGCGGTAAATACACCCGCCATGACATCGAAGTTAACATCGGTGCGAATATTAACATCCGCGGTAACGTCTTCTCCGTTTCTTGTAATGGTTAGACCTTTATTTTTTAAGACATATTCAAGTGTCATTTCTGGCATTCCGCCTTTTCTTCCACCAATAAGAGTTTTACCTTTTAACATATCATAAGAGAAGTTAGTGATTTTTTCTCTTCCTAATAAGAATGATCCATCTTTTTGAGTCAATTGCGCAAAGTTAATTGCGTAATTTTTTTCGCCTCCATTATAAACATAAACGGTGGCTTCTGGACCCATAAGGGCAATTTGGGCTTCTTTGGATAATAAAGCCGCCATAGTCTTATCAGCACCAGGTGTAGTAATGACTTTAATATTTAATCCTTCATCTTTGAAGTATCCTTTATTTATTGCCACATATTGTGGGGCATAAAATAAAGAATGAGTAACTTCTGCAATCGTAATATTTGTTAAGCCATTATCGTTACATCCACTTATAAAGAATAATGGAAGTACCATAAATAAAGTTAATAAGAATGTTTTAATTTTTTTCATAATAATCTCCATAATTTAGTTTATTAGTGATTTTTAAAAATGCCACTAATAAAAGAAAAAAAGAAGAAAATGGGTTAGTTTTTCTTCTTTTTGGCATATCTTTTATTACGATAATATTTTTCTATTGAATTAAGTACTAAATACATTAATAAAGCAATTATGCCTAATATAAATACGCCCATCATTACTAGATCGAGTTTAAATACTTGGCCACCATAAACAACTAAATAGCCAATACCTTCTCTAGAGACAAGAAATTCACCAACAATAACACCAACCCAAGACATACCAATATTAATCTTGATAATATTGATAATATTAGCTATATTTGCGGGAATTACTAATTTGGTGAGTATTTGAAACTTGCTAGCATTCATAGTTCTCATCATCTTGATTTGTTCTTTATCAACACTTATAAAATAGTTATATGATGATAAAATAGTTACAACAATTGATAATGATATGGCCACTAAAACGATACCTTTAATACCAGTTCCCGCCCATATAATTAATATTGGCGCGAGAGCGGTTTTTGGTAAGGCATTTAATACGACTAAAAATGGATCTAATATTTTGGCTATTAGCTCATTCCACCAAAGTAAAATACCAATGATTAATCCTAAAAGTGTACCAAATACTAATCCGAGCAAGGTTTCAAATACACTAATCTTAATATGTCCGAATAGTTCACCGCTTTTAACATATTTTATAAACAAGATAAATATGTCGCTAGGCTTAGAAACTAAGAACACATTAATAACTCCTAATCTTGCTAATACTTCCCATAAACCGATTAAAATAAGAGCTAAAGCAATTTGTGAGAAAAGTATTAACATTCTATGTTTACGCTCATAGGCCACAAATTGTGCACTAGAATTAATCTTTTTCATAATCATTTAACTCCTTATAAATTAAATCAAAGTATTTTTGGAAGTCTTTGTGCTTTCTTGTTTTGGTAGGAGTTTTGTCTTTAATCGTAATATTTACTGGAATAATCTTTTTAATAATACATGGACGATGTGATAAAATAATAACTACATCGGCAACGCTTATAGCCTCTGATATATCATGAGTGACAATTAAAGCAGATTTCTTTTCATCTTTAATAATACGATATACATCATCAAGAACATATAATCTTGTTTGGTAGTCTAAAGCAGAAAATGGTTCATCAAGTAATAAAACGTCAGGCTTAATGGCAAGCGTTCTAATTAAGGCTACGCGTTGACGCATACCACCTGATAACTCATTAGGATAATATTTTTTAAATTCCTCAAGGCCATATTTTTTTAGTAAATTTTCAACATATTCAATATTTTCTTTAGTTAGATTTTTATTTATTTCTAAACCAAGTTTAATATTATCGAATACATTACGCCACATAAACAAATTATCACGCTGGAACATATAACCAAGTTTAGCGTTAATAGCTAAATCTCCACTAGTAATATCTTCTAATTTAGAAGCGATATTTAAAATGGTGGATTTACCACATCCTGATGGTCCAATAACGGCGATAATTTGATTTTCATACAAGGAAAAACTTATTGATGATAAAACATCGGTTTTGCCATCCTTAGTAAAAAAAGACTTACTAACGTTATCAAATTTTAATAACTCTTTCATAAAACATCTCCTTGCTAATATTAGTTTATTTAATAAATTAATAAGCGTGAGTTAAATTATAATTAATGGGCAATAATGTAAGAAAATATGCTATAATGCTTATGGCTTAAGGAGAGCATTAGTTATGAATAAGTATTTAGATAATTTTAATAGATTATTTTCTGATGATGACAAAATAGTCTATCAAGCGATATTAGAAAAGAAAGATTGGATTTGTCGTCCATTATATTTGCCAGGTAATTTAGATATTACAATAGATGAACAAGGTAAAAAACATTTTAAATTTTTAGAATCATTATTTGATAATGTTATTCTTTTTAAAAAGAGTAAAAATGAATTAGCAAGAAATTTCCGCTACATCAAATTCTTAACTAGCATTATTAATGAGGAAGAAGCAATGTTTTATATTGAATATGACTTTACACGTATTGACGAAAAAGGATATCGCGCGGTTGTGGCAAATTATTATCCTTGCTTAAATGAAGAAGAACTTCATATTGATTATTCTTCTAAAAGTGTTAAAGAAATACTTAAAACAATGATGATTGGTGAAAATAATGAATCCGTAATTATTTTAGATGAAAATGCTTTAATTAACGATGCTTTCTTTGCTCCGATTATAAGAAAGATATTCGTAAAAGAAAGCGCACCAAAAGAAGTTAAAGAAGTTTTAATTAATTTAGCGGTTGATAAAGACGTGGAATATGTTGAGCTTAAATAATTAAGATTTATCTTTGATTTTATACTTTTGTTTATTTAAATAAACTAATTTATTATCATTTATTGAATGAGTAATTAGCGTATTAGCTCCTATAACGACATTGTTACCTATAACTGTATTTCCCCCTAATATCGTCGCATTTGCGTATATTATGACATTATCTTTTATGGTAGGATGTCTTTTTTTGTTAACTAAATCTAAAGGTTTATCTAAAGAAGAAGCCCCTAATGTGACACCTTGATAAATACGAACATTTTCTCCTATTAAAGTAGTTTCTCCAATCACTAGACCAGTACCATGATCAATAAAAAATCCTTTTCCAATAATTGCACATGGATTAATATCAATACCAGTTATAGAATGTGCAGTTTCGCTAATTAATCTAGGAAGAAGAGGAATGTCATTGTCTATTAATAAATGTGCAAAACGATAATATAATACCGCATTAAATCCTGGATAACATAGTATTACTTCTTTTTTACTTTTATATGCCGGATCTCCTAAATAAACAGCTTCTAAATCACTTTCTAGAATATCTTTTAGACTAATAATATTATTAATATCGAAAGACTTATTAATATCTAGTTTTTTAAATATGTCATTTAACTCTT
>URQK01000085.1 GCA_900549975.1 uncultured Mollicutes bacterium | reverse complement strand
ATCATAAATATGCCGATAATGATAAAACATGTTTCATTGATAGTGCAATTTCTTATTTGAAACGTAATTTTGATGTAGAAGTAAATGATAAAGAAATTACTCATATTATGGGAGCTAAATCATTATTAGCGATGTTACCTTTTATGCTTCTTAATAAAGATGATTATGTCGTAACACTTAAACCAAGTTATGTGATTTTAGAGCGTTCCGCTGAATTAAAAGGAGCGCATATTGCTTATTTGACTCTTAAAGAAGAAAATGATTTTTACCCCGATTTAACTAGTATTAGTGAAGATGTTTGGAAAAAAACAAAGATTTTAAATTTAAATTTTCCTCATAATCCTACCGGAGCAACGGTTGATGAAAAGTTTTATAAAGAAGCGATAAAATATGCTAAAAAATACCATTTTATTATCGTAAATGATGCTGCTTATATTGGAATTCATTATCAAAAACCAACTGCTTTTTTAAGTGTAGACGGAGCAAAAGACGTCGGAATTGAAATATATACGTTATCTAAAAGTCATAATATGACTGGATTTCGTATTGGATTTGTAGCAGGAAATGAAAAACTTATTAATATGATTAAAGAACTTAAAAACAATTTTGATAGTGGTCAATATATTCCAATCCAATTAGCCGCCGCAGTTGCGCTTGATCACGATGAAATAAGTGAAGAGTTAAGCAATTTATACTTAAAAAGAATGAAAAAAATAGCCATGGTTTTATTTGAACATGGCTTATATGCATATATTCCTTATGCCACTTTTTATCTATATGTTAAAATTCCAATTCAAATTAAAGGACATATATTTCATAGCGCTAAAGAATTTGCAATGTATTTATTAGAAAATTTTGGTATAATGACTATTCCATACGATGAAGAAGGTCATTATATTCGCTTTTCTATGACTTATGTCACTGATGACGAAGAAAAGTTTATTCAAGAATTTAAAAATCGTTTAGATTTATTATTTTTCTAACTTTTCAACTTTATTATCTGGCTCATCAATTACTTCGATGCTTTCGATAATAACTGGCTCATAAGGACGATCACTAGGAGAAGTTCTAACGCGAGCAATAGCGTCCACAACTTCAATTCCTTCAACTACTTTACCAAAAGCCGCATAATCGCCATCTAAAAATTCTCCATCTTTGTGCATGATAAAAAATTGACTTCCCGCAGAATCTTTGTTCATAGCACGTGCCATCGATATAACACCGCGTTTATGACTTAATTCGTTATTAAATCCATTATGTTTAAATTCACCTTTAATCGAGTAATTAGGACCACCTGTTCCATTTCCAATCGGACAACCACCTTGAATCATAAAGCCTTTAATTACACGATGAAAAGTTAATCCATTATAAAAATTGCTTCTAGCAAGGTTTACAAAATTAGCGCATGTATTAGGTGCATTTTTATAATCTAATTCTAATTTGATTTTTCCATAGTTTTTAACATTAATAATAATCATACTTTTTCCTTCTTTCAAAACAAATTATAGCATAATAAATCCATAAATTATACTTTTAATATGAGCAAAAATTGTTGACTTTACTTTTTATAAAAGTAATAATATCTATGACGTTAATAATGATTAACTGCTTTTTAATATCTAACGTCCTTAATAGGGCGTTTTGTTTTTTAGGAGGATTTAAAATTATGGGATATGATTTTGCTAAAATAGAAAAAAAATGGCAAAAATATTGGGAAGAAAACCAAACATTTAAAACAGATGTTTATGATTTTTCTAAACCAAAGTTTTACGCTCTTGACATGTTTCCTTATCCATCTGGTGTTGGTTTACATGCTGGACACCCAGAAGGTTATACCGCAACTGATATTGTTTCAAGAATGAAAAGAATGCAAGGATTT
The DNA here is from genome assembly GCA_900549975.1 of uncultured Mollicutes bacterium. Taxonomy (GTDB): domain Bacteria; phylum Bacillota_I; class Bacilli_A; order RFN20; family CAG-826; genus RUG131. The sequence continues at coordinate 4,775 of URQK01000085.1, read as the reverse complement.
AATGTTCTTCATCCAATGGGATATGATTCATTTGGTTTACCAGCTGAACAATATGCAATTAAAACTAATCACCATCCCGAAGGATTTACGGAAGCTAATATTACCACATTTACTAAGCAATTAAAAGAATTAGGTTTTGATTACGATTGGAGTAAAACAATTGTAACAAGTGACCCAAAATTTTATAAATGGACACAATGGATTTTCAAACAACTTTATTTAGCAGGCTATGCTAAATATATTGATATGCCAGTAAACTGGTGTGAAGAATTAGGAACTGTCCTTTCTAACGATGAAGTAATTGATGGAAAATCAGAACGTGGAGGTTACCCAGTAATTCGTAAAAATTTAAAACAATGGGTTATTGACCAAGCTAGTTTTGGAGATCAATTATTAGAAGGACTTAATCGTATTGATTGGCCAGAATCAACTAAAGAAATGCAACGCAACTGGATTGGAAGAAGTGAAGGTGCGCTTGTTACTTTTAAAGTGGCGGATAGTAATGAAAGTTTTGTAGTATTTACGACACGTTGTGATACCTTATTTGGTGCTACATATTGTGTTTTATCTCCAGAACATCCTTTAGTAAGAAAAATAGTTAGTGAAGATAAAAAAGATGAAGTTGAAGAATATATTAAAGCTGCTAGCAAAAAGTCGGAATTAGAAAGAACATCTTTAAATAAAGAAAAGACTGGTTGCTTTATTGGAAAGTACGCTATTAATCCAGTTAATAATAAACATATTCCAATTTATATTTCTGATTATGTTTTATCTACTTATGGTACTGGTGCAATTATGGCTGTACCTGCTCATGATGAAAGAGATTACGCTTTTGCTAAAAAGTTTAATCTAGAAATTATTCCCGTTTTAGAAGGTGGAGATATTACTAAAGAAGCTTATACTCAAGATGGCATACATATTAATTCTGGTTTCTTAAATGGCTTAAATAAAGAAGACGCTATTAAGAAAATGCTTGAATATTTAAGCGCTAATAAAATTGGTGAAAAGAAAGTTAACTTTAAATTCCGCGAATGGATTTTTGCTCGTCAACGTTATTGGGGCGAACCTGTTCCAATCGTACATGGATTTGATGGAAAGATTTATCCATTAAGCGATGATGAACTTCCTTTAGTTTTACCAGAACTTGATGATTACCGCGGAAAAAATGGTAAAGCACCTTTAGAAAACGCTACTACATGGAAACAATATGACCATAATGGTATAAAAGGAGTTCGTGAAACTTCGACAATGCCAGGTTCTGCAGGATCAAGTTGGTATTTTATGCGTTATGTTGATCCAAATAACGATAAATGCTTTGCTGATAAAAAATTATTGGATCACTGGCTACCAGTTGATTTATATATTGGAGGACCAGAACATGCTGTAGGTCACTTAATTTATTCACGTATTTGGACCAAATTCTTGCATAATAATGGATACATTTCATTTGATGAACCATTCAAGAAATTAGTTCATCAAGGAATGATTTTGGGTACTAATGGTATTAAAATGGGTAAAAGATTCCCAGAATATGTTGTTAACCCAAGTGATATTGTACGTGATCATGGCGCGGATACATTAAGATTATATGAAATGTTTATGGGACCACTTGAAGCAAGTAAACCTTGGTCAAATCAAGGAGTAGAAGGTGCTCATAAATTTATTGATCGTGTATATCGTATTATTGTTGATGCTAATATTATTGTTGATGAAGAAGTAAAAGAGCTTGATATGATATATCATCAAACAGTAAAGAAAGTTACAGAAGATTATGAAAATTTAGCATTTAATACTGCAATATCTCAAATGATGATATTTATTAACGAAGTATATCGTGTCAATAAATTACCACGTGAATACGCGGAAGGATTTGTAAAAATGATTAGCTGTATTATTCCGCACGTGGGTGAAGAAATGTGGGAGAAATTAGGTCATAACAATACTATCGCTTATGAACCATGGCCAAAATGTGATGAAGCTAAATTAGTGAAAAAAGAAATGACTTTAGCTGTTCAAGTTAACGGCAAAGTTCGTGATACGATTGTTGTTGGTGTTGATGCTAATGAAGAAGAAATTCGTAACGCAGCATTATCTGCACCTAATGTTATAAAACACACTACAGGACTAACAATTCGTAAAGTTATCGTAATTAAAAATAAAATCGTTAGTGTGGTGGCTAACTAATGAACGCCATTGTTATTGGAAGCGGCCCTAGTGGCTTAATGGCGGCTTTATCTTTAGCTAAAGAAAAAATTGATGTAATTGTTATTGATGGCAATGAAAAAGTCGGAAAAAAACTATTAATTACTGGTAATGGTAAATGTAATTATACTAAATTATTACCAGTTAACGACTTTTTAAAAGGTGTCGTTAGAAATGCTAATTTCTTAAAGACTGCTTTATATCACTTTTCTAGTCAAGATGCGATAGATTTCTTTGCTTCTTTAGGTGTGGAATCAATTGTTGAAGAAAATAATCGCGTCTATCCTAAATCTTTAAAAGCACAAACTATTGTTAATGCTTTAGTTAATGAATGCCAAAAATATAATGTAAAGTTTTTACTTAATAACAAGGTAAGTAAAGTCTATAAGGAAGATAACAAATTCGTAGTGGAAGTTCCTCATAATGCTTTTGTAGCGGATAAGTTAGTTTTAGCTTGTGGCGGAAAAAGTTATCCGTCAACAGGAAGTACTGGCAATGGCTATATATTTGCTAAAGAATTTGGGCACACGATTATTCCAATTCGATCAAGCTTATGTGATATTTATTTAAAAGATAAATTTCTAGAAAAATTAGATGGTTTGACTTTTGATGGAATAGGTTTTAAAGTAATTGGCAAAAATTTTTCTAAATCTTTAAATGGTAGTATTAAATTTTATAAAGATCGCATCAGTGGACATGTTGTTAAAAATATGTCAAGTTACATTAACCGCGAAGAAATTACTAGTATGGAATTAGATTTTAAAGTAGGAGTAAACGAAGAAGAATTAGATAAATTACTTGTTCAAAAATTTATGGCTAATAGTAACCGTGAAATATCTCGTACTTTAACGGCATTTGTTCCTTATTTAATTAGTTCGGTTATATTAAGTGAACTTCATATTAAAGGTGAATTGCCTTGTAATGCAATTACTAAAGAAATGCGTAAAGGATTTATAAAATACTTAAAACATTTCCCATTAACTTTCCTTAAACTAGCGCCAATTGAAGAGGCCATTGTTACTAGTGGCGGAATTGATACTAAGGAAATTAATCCTAAAAATATGGAATCTAAATTAGTATCTAACTTATATATAGTAGGAGAAATGGTTGATGTTGACGCTCTTATTGGCGGCTATTCTATTCAAATAGCCTTAGCAATGGGAAATTTGCTAAAGTAATAATTTCGACAAAATTTTAAAATATAAAAGTCTACAATAATCATGGTGATAAAATGATTAATGTGGCAATAATAGACGAAGAAAATGAAGAGGATTTAGAAAATAATATCAATGAACTGCTCAAGAAATTAGTGGATACAAGCATTATTGATATTAAGTATCAAACCTCTCATTTTTTAACAACAGATGGAGATCAAATTTATTCATATTCGGCGATGATTATTTATAAAATTCGTGATTAATTATTCACTTGAAATTAGATGAATTTTTAATAAAATAAACTATTTATCTTGGTGTAAATATGATAAACTAACTATTGGTGATAAGAATGAAAAAAGCAAGATTAATGCCAATAGTTTTTTTGTTATTTGGCTGTTCTTCTAATAGTAAAAAAGACTTATATTATCAGCAACTTGAAACACTTAATTCTAATAATTATGTTGTTTCGGGTAAACTTCCTTTTTCTATTAATGGCACATCCACTTCCTATAAAGATACACAATATAAAATAGAAATTATGTTTTTGGAAGCAAAAGAGCGATTAGAAGATATCACAATACTTATGCTTGATAAAGAAGTTAACGATGCCACTAATAGTCCTCTAAATGTTGGATTCTTTAATGAGGATAAACTTAATTTGGTACCAGTAAAAGAAAAAAGTGGTGACCAAACTAAAATTCGTTTTACATTTATAAGGGACTTAGAAAATCCGGTGTTAAAGATTGCTTTTTCTTATAAAAATACTAATACTCGACAAGAAATATTTTATGACTATAATTGGAGGTAAAAAATATGGATATAGTTAAAACATTAAGTGAAGAATTAAACATTAAAGAAAGTCAAGTAAATGCTGTTATTGGCTTATTAGATGAAGGAAATACTATTCCTTTTATTGCTAGATATCGTAAAGAAGTAACAGGTAGTCTTGATGATGAAGTATTAAGAAAATTTTACACACGTTTAGAGTACATTAAAGGTTTTAATGAAAGACTTGATACAATTGTTAAATCAATTACTGAACAAGGTTTTATGAACGATGAGATTATGGCTTCATTAAATGCCGCTCATACAATGACCGAATTAGAGGACATTTATCGTCCATTTAAACCTAAAAAGAAAACACGTGCTAGTGTTGCAAAAGAAAAAGGTTTAGCGCCTTTTGCTAAAACATTATTAGAATTAAATAAAGATGTAGTGGTTTTAGAAGAAGCAAAAAAATATATTAATGAAGAAAAGAAAGTATTAACTATAGAAGATGCTATCCAAGGTGCAGAAGATATTATTGCTGAACAAGTAAGTGATGATCCAAAATATCGTAAACAAATTAGAGACTTTATCATGCGGGCAACGCCGTATATCGTAAGCCCCGGGAGGGCAGAGACAACATTGCACAGT
>URQK01000084.1 GCA_900549975.1 uncultured Mollicutes bacterium | reverse complement strand
TTAAGTTTTTTCTTGTAAAATATGGTTTTACCATAATACCGATTCTCCTTTTCTTGTATCTTATTTGTCCTCATTTTTATCTTCTTTTTTCTTAATTTCTTCCACAATAGAGTTATCATCTTCAAAAGTATAAATAGTGTTGTGATAGTATAATTTCTCAATAAATTTAACTTTGGCATTATTGTCTATACCCATTTCTTTTTGAATGATTTTACGATAATCTACTTTTTTTGATAATAATTCTATTCTATTTTCCGTTGCATTTTCAATCTTATTTGATATTCTATCTACCATTATCAAACAATACACAACTGATAAAATAGTAATAATTCCAGAATACGATTGAAAAAACATAATGAATATCCCTAAAGTTGGGATTTTTTTTCCAGTATACCTTCCAATGACATCTTTAAACGTGCAACGATATGAATCTTCATCACTATTAGCATCACCTTGTGTTACAAAGTGTGTTTCACCATCAACTTCCACAATAGAAGTAATGCGGTGAATAATATTAACACCTTTATCATTCTTATATGCGATAACATCGGCAACTTGTAAATCAGACTCATTCTTAACCTTATTAATATTAATAATATCGAAAGTCTTAAATTGATTATTAAGTTCCGGATGTTCACTTATAAATTCGTTTTTTGGATTTTTTTCGCTCATGGATCCAGAGGCAACAACCATCATTGTATTTCCACCTATCATCAAAACATTTCCATTTATTTTACTAATAAGTGAAAGTGTAAATAATGGCACTACTAAAGCCATAATAGCACCAAATAAAACATTCTTTATAATGTTTGTTGTCTTACGATGTTTCTTTGTTTCTTTGAGATTTTCGTATATTACATCACTTACTATCTCGGCATCACGTCGTCCAGAAGCAATTTCATCAATTTGCGAGTTTGCATACGCTTTATATAAAACTGTAATAACTGCAGCAAAACTAATAACACCAACTAATGTAACAACTAACGCTATTATTTCAACAGTAGTCATAATAAATTAAGCTAATGCTTAAGCATTAGCACTTGCGGAAATCGTGACTTTATATCTACCAGTCGTATTTAAAGTAGAGTAAAAATCGGCCATTGTGGATTTAACTTGCTCGTAACTTATAGCTTTACCCGCCTCATCTTCATCAAAATATTCACCTGGGTTCTTTCTGTTAAAAGCTTCACCCCAAGTAAACGTAATATCATATGAAAATGATTTTAATTTAGTTCCAACATCAACACCATATTTTGTGGTAGTATCTTCGCTAACAGTAATATCTTCAAATGTTAATGTTTGGGCATCACTAACGCAACTTGGTAAAGCTATATATTTTTTACTTACCGCAGCGGTTACTTCTGCTGGAACTTCCATTTTAATTGTTCCAGACTTTAAATAATCTGGATTAGTAACTGCTCCTGAAATAGTAATTGTTAAGCGTTCGCCATCTTTATTATTTTCTTCTTCTTCGAAATAAACTCTACCTGATAAATCATCTTTTTTACAATCAAAAATAAATGAATCATATGTTTGTGCTACACCGACAAATGAAATATTTGCATCTTTAACTGTCCCAACAACAACAGTTCCATCTTTATTAGCATCAGCGTTTTTAGTTATAACAAATGCTGCAAAGCCTGTTGATATGAGTGCAATTGAAGCGAATAGTGTTACTCCTAATACAACTTTCTTTCTTTTATAAGATTTTCTAGTAAATTTTGCCATTTTAAATTTTCTCCTTTTTATATATAACTTATTAATTAATGTGCATAGTTACTTTATTTGCACTATTTTGTTTTAAGCGTTAATTTAAAATTAGTGCCATTTAACGCCTTTAATGCCGTCATTGTATTAAATGCGTCATCACCATATGTAATAGAATCCGCATCTTCACTGACTTTGTCATCAATATTTTTGCTATTGTAGTAAGTATAAGGGTTTTGTCTATTAAAATGCGCTCCCCAACTAAATTTTAAGCGTATATAAACTAAACCTTTTTCTGTGCCACCATCTTTTGTAAATTTGCTCACCACATTAGCAGTATCAGAAGCACTCTCAACAAATTCCACAGTTGGTAAAGCACCAACATATCCATTAGAAAGTGCAGTACTGTACTCTGTACCAACTGCTGCAAGTGTATTTTCAGTAAATATCTCTGACAATGACTTGTTTGCAGCATTAGTAACTGTAACTTTTAAAAATGTTGATAATTTTTCAATTTCAGTGGTTGTTGAACCTTCTAAATTAAACCAAGCGTTTTCAATTTTTTGTTCTAATCCACCAAACACAATGTTTCCTGTATTAGTTCCAGTATCTGCTGACTCAACAGAAATTTTATGACGGTTATCTGTTATAGTTTGTATTGTAACACTGCCGATTTGTGTTTCTTCAATATCACCACCAGTAATAACCCAAGCGGCAAAACCTGTTGATAATACTGCAAGTGAAGCAAACACCGATGTAAACATAATCAAATTCTTTTTCATTTGTATTTTTAATTCCCTCCTATTTTTTTGCATTTAAATAATATTAAATACTATTACAAATGTTGCCTTATTATAACATGTTTTTTACTATTTGCAAATTTTTGCGAGCGCTATCTTTATTCACACTATTCAAAAATATTAAATATATTGTATATATTTATCCATTATGATCCAATTACATTATTTTTGAATAGTGATAAATTTATTGCATTTTAGTGCTTAATCTATCAATATTGCAATGCCTTTATATCATTTGCACTTATAATTTTGACTTTTTGCTATTTAGCTTTTACTATTTTAAGATTAATTGAAATTAAAGTGTTTAAAATGAACCCCCTCCAAGTAAATTAATTGATTTTATTCGCGGATTTAATGTTTCTCAAACTCCTGAAAATTCATTTATTAGTAACCTGATACTCTTTCTAAAATTAAAGATAAACTTTACCTTTCTAAACTCGACAATTTATGCCTTTATGTACAACCAAAAAGAAAAATTGGATACCACCTATGGATCCATCCATGGAGATACCCAATTTATAATTCTTTCCAAGAAACATTCAAATACAACCGATATTCTTTGCGTTATTTTTTTAATGAGACATTGTTGCTTAGAATTGACACACTGGCGCAATTAAAAATATGTCCTTTTAAAATTAACGCAATCTCTTTTTCCAGTCTTTTGATATTTTTTTTGTTTCTCTTGCTTTACTAATTGTTTCAGATAAAACACAAAAATTTGTGTTTATTCCTTTTTTATCACAACTATAATTTGCGACAAAATCAGAATTAATTCCTATCTTATTAGCTTCTTTAGCTACATCGATATTAGCGCCTAAAAATAGAAATTCCCAATTCTCTTTTTCTTTTAATGAACTAATTAGTTCTTTTACTTTATCATAACTGTATTCTCTGCTAGCATTTTCCAATCCATCCGTGGTAATAACCACTATTGTTTTTTCTGGTTTTTCATTTTCTTTTAGTTTTTCTTGTTCTCTTTTTATAGAAGTAATAGTTTCTCCTACGGCATCTAATAAAGCTGTGCATCCAGAAGCAAAGTATTCTTTTGATGTTAATGGTTTTACCTTATTTATATCCATACGATTAACAATACAATTTGTTTCAGTGCTAAAAAGAACAGTTGTTACAAGTGCTTCTCCTTTTTCATTTTTTTGCTTTTTTATAAGTGAATTATATCCGCCTATTGTGTCTTTTTCTAATCCATTCATCGATCCACTTTTATCAAGAATAAATACTAATTCTGTTAAATCTTTTTTCATTTTAATTACACTCCTCTTTTTATAGTTGTAGTGTAATATAAATTTTTAATATAATGGTCGCATTAAAAGCGACTTTTAAAGAATATCCTTGTTATTTAAAATCCATTTTCCATTCTTTGATGTTCCAATATAAGAAATTACATTTTTACGTTTAAGTTTGTTTAATATTCTTACAACTGTTGCTCTAGAAAACGATGATTTAACTTGCATATCATTAATAGTTATTTTGGCTCCATTTTTTATTATATCAATTATGGTCTTTTCTTTTTTACTAAAATTATCATAATAATTATCGTGCTCATTTTTGAGTTCATCGTGCTCATTTTTGGGTTTATCGTGCTCATTTTTGGGCTTATCGTGCTCATTTTTGGGTTTATCGTGCTCATTTTTGGGCTCATCGTGCTCATTAGATGCATAACAATAGTTTAGGTTTGGCAAAGTTATACAAAAGAATCTATTAGTAACATAAAATATTGGCTTCCTTTGCTCCACCTTATATGTCTCAAAAATTCTTGCAAGACCCGTTCCATAATTTTCGATAAAATTTAACCGCATTAAAATATTAACCAATCCTGGATTTCTGAATGTTTGTTTTCCTTCTAAAACCTCATCTAACGTTGCATCATATATTCCGCCTGGATTGGAAATTTTAACTTTGTCAGGAAAAAACTCAATTTTTATATTTGATGACGCAGAATAATCAGCATGACAAATAGCATTTATAATTGCTTCTCTTAAACTCTTGCCGGGATAAGATTTTATTTCTATTCTTTTCCCACCACTATCTGGAATTTTTGCCGATAAAGCATTGAAGTCATCTGCCTGTATGATTATTCTATCAGCAATCAATACAATTGAACCTTCATATTCTCTTTTGTATATAAAATCCATCTTATTATCATACCTAGCAAATTTTACAACTATTGGATTTTCATCACTAACTAACAACCCGAGATTTGTAAATTGATTATGAGTATTTTTAATTCCAAGTGTTTTAAATTTATGTTCTCCAAAATCCAAATTTGCTGAATTAGCATAGTTTTTTAAATATTTGAAGTGAAGATTTTGATTATAAGAAATATCTTTTTCAAAAGAATAATCTCTAGATTCCATTATCATTGTTAGAATTTCTTCTTCTGTAGCTTGACGTCTAGATGCACCAAATCTAATATAAACTCCTGTAGGTTTTGGTCCTTTATCTCTTAGATAATATGGTGTTTTATTACCTTTTCTTATATTTATGATTAGCACATTATTGTCATCATAATCAAAATTTATAAAATCTCTAGGATTAGGGTATATTGAATCACTTATAATATTTGCTACTTTTAAGTTTAAATCATCTTGTTCGAATTTTGGTATTCCTATTATATGACCATTATCTTCTATGCCAATATAAATTCTTCCTCCTTGACTATTTAAAAAGGCAATAATATCCTTGTCTAAATCGTCAACATAGCATTTTTTAAACTATATGATTACTTTCAATTTGTTTCATAAAAGCCACCTTGTTTTGAATTTGATTATTTCTACACATAAATAATATAGGTATCATTTTATGAAAATCCGAAAAAATATTAATCTTTATTGTTTGACTTTATATTTAAAACATCAGCAGTTATACTTGTAGAATAACTTTTTTAACCAATTTTTCTCAAAATACTTGTTTTAGTAGATAAAATAAGTAAAAAAGTTAAAGGCATTAAAAAAGCAGTTAAAAAAGAGCAAGCATTTATAATAATTTTCAAAAATAGAAATTACAAACCAGACTTGCTATTTGAAAACAAAGAAATTATGAACAATATTAAATTACATCCAATAGCATTTTGGAGATGTAGAAATAAATAATAATTAAAAATACTTAAATATTAATTATTTTTAGCATTTTATCAAGTCTAAATTTAAATCATATAAAGCATTATTAATGCTTATGATATCAAATTCTTTTTTCCTAATAAAATATCTTATAACTATATCTTTTTTAATAGCATTAGATAATGTATATCCGGCTTTTTCAAGCAATTTCAATGTATTTTCTTCATCTAATTCTAATCCAACACACATCTTAATTGCGGTGTCTTTATCTGGATGATAATTAACATCTTTTCTAATCTTAGAAAATGTTTGTTTTGTTATAAATGCTTTTTTATACACATCAGGATCATTCATGTTTTTATTATCAATAATATGAAAAACTTCTTCTTGCCATGAAGAATCTATTTCTATATTTGAATCATCAATAAGTGGGACTTCACAAAATAAACACGCTGCTTTATGTTTTACAGTTTTATGCAACATACGTGAAGTTTCCAATTCTACATAGTTTTCAGCTATAAAAGATTGAATTACTTTTAATTTTTCTAAGTCTGTTTTCATTTGCTTTATCCTTAATTAAGAACTTTATCTACAATAAATGAATATTATTTTTAGCAAATAGTTCAATATCTTCATTTGGCCAATAAGATGCTTGTACTTCACCAATATGTACTTTTTTAAGCATAAACATACACATTCTAGATTGGCCAATACCTCCGCCAATGGTAAGTGGAAGATTATTATTAATAATATCTTGATGATATGGTAGATCTAATTTAAATTCTTCATTTTTTTCTTTTAATTGTTTTAATAAAGATTCTCTATTTACTCTTATACCCATTGACGATATTTCATAAGCAATACCCAATGGTTCATACCAAAGTAAAATATCACCATTAAGTGACCAATCATCATAATCAGCAGCACGTCCATCATGTGGTTGGCCATTATTTAATTTACCTCCGATGTGCATTAAAAATATTGCGCCATGTTCTTTTGCTTCAATATTTTCTCTTTCTTTTGCTGTTAAAGAAGGATATTTTTTTTCTAATTCTTCACTAGTAACAAAAGTGATATCTTCCGGTAATGTACATTTGCCTAATATCGGATAAGTAATATGTGCTTTTCTTTCTGTATCCTTAAGTACTTCATAAATATCTTTCACAATGCGAATCAAAAAATGTTCATTTCTTTCTTCATTTGAT
>URQK01000083.1 GCA_900549975.1 uncultured Mollicutes bacterium | reverse complement strand
ATAAATCTCTACTATCTTCATCACTAGTGGAAAAGGTTTCAAATATAGCTAGTCTCATAGCGGCCTCCTTTTTTAGATTCTATTTGTTGTGGTCGGATCAAAGAAATGAATTTTATTCATATCAAATTGATAATCTAATTTATTTCCTGGATTAATTTCATTCGCGGAACTTGTCTTAATTACAACACGTTGTCCACCAATGTAACCATAAACAATTAATTCGTGACCTAATAGTTCCGATACATCACACTCAATATTAATATCAGTACCAGGGTTTTTATTATTAATATCTTTAGTAATATAAATATCTTCTGGTCGAACACCTAAAACAACTTCTTCTAAATTATTTAGTTGTGCTTCGTGTTCATTAGTTAAAGCATCCATGTTTTCTTTAAATCTTTTGTCAAGTTCTTCAAGATGTTTTTCACGTGCTTCTAATTTCTTTTTGTGATCACTAGGAATTACTTGGTTAATTAATAATTCTTTATCATGTTCATATTCAGTTTTTAAAGATTCTAAGTCTTTTTCAAATTTTTCGTTAATAATCATTTCTTTATTTTTGATAAAGTTCTTTAACATATTAGCTTTTTCTTTATCTAAAGCAATTTTAACTTCCGAATTTGTGTTTTCATCTTTAATAACAAAATTATTTTTAACTAGTTTACCTTTAAAGAAGTTCATGGCTGGAGAACCAATAAATCCCCCAACAAATATATTTGCAGGTGTATTGTATACTTCTCTTGGTGTGCCGATTTGTTGGATATAACCATCTTTCATAACCACAATACGACTTGCCATTGTCATAGCTTCAGTTTGGTCGTGAGTAACATAAATTGTGGTCGCTTCAACACGTTTATGAATTTTAGCAATTTCTGTACGCATTTGGACACGTAACTTAGCATCTAAATTACTTAATGGTTCATCCATTAAGAATACTTTGGGATTTCGAACAATGGCTCTACCTAAGGCCACACGTTGTCTTTGCCCGCCCGATAATGCTTTCGGTTTACGATTTAAGTATTGTGTTAAGCCTAAGATTTCCGCTGCTTCTTCAACACGGCGAGCAATTTCTTCTTTTGGTACTTTTTTAAGGCGAAGACTAAATGCCATGTTTTCATAAACAGTCATATGAGGATAAAGCGCATAATTTTGGAAAACCATCGCGATATCACGATCTTTAGGTTCTAAATCATTTACCAATGTATCACCAATATAAAGTTCTCCACTAGTAATTTCTTCTAGCCCTGCGACCATACGGAGTGTGGTAGATTTACCACATCCAGAAGGTCCAACGAATACAATGAATTCTTTGTCTTGAATTTCTAAATTAAAGTCAAAGACGGCTTGTACATTGTTATCGTAAATTTTATTAATATTTATAAATTTTAGTGTTGCCATAATTACGCTCCTTATAATTTCATACCGGTTGTTGCAATGCCTTCGACAAAGTAATTTTGGAAGATTGCATAAAGAATTAAGATTGGTAAGATTGTTAAAATACTACAAGCCATAATAGCCGGATAGTTCTTACCCGCAAAGTCTTTGAAATTTGCCACTACTAATTGAAGAGTATACATATCTGGATTTTGTATATAAATATAAGGTCCTAAATATGCATTGTAATGACCAATAAATGATAATAACCCTTGAGCTAATAATGCTGGAACGATTAATGGTAAAATAATTCTAATGAAAATTGTAAACCATGATAATCCATCCATTTTAGCTGATTCAATAAGGCTATCTGGAATTCCATACATAAATTGTCTTAAGAAGAATATCGTTGAAGCACTTCCCCATAAACCAGGAACAATCAATGGAAGGAATGTATCAATCCACCCAAATGAATCATACATAAGGTAATGTGGTACTAATAATATTGTACCAGGAATCATCATTGTAAAAATCAAAATATTAAAGAAAGTTTTACTTAATTTAAATTTTATTTTAGCAAAAGCGAAAGCCGCTAGAGCGGAGAAGAATAGCGAGACCACCGTTGGGACTACTGAAACAAGCATTGTGTTTAGAAATCCTGTTAAAATAAGTGGCACACCATTGCTATCAACATAGGCAAATACTTCTTTATAACCTTGAATAGAAAATCCATCTTTTGCACCAATAATTGTGAAAGCATCTGACATTGCATCACTTTTAGTTTTAAATGAAGTAATAACAATTATTAAGAATGGAAGAATTACTACTAACGAGGCAAATATTAATCCGGCATATATAAGTGTAAGATTAATTTTCTTTGAACGTGATTTATTCTTCTTCTTTTTTGGGGTAACACTTCTTTGATTTGACATTACATTACTCAACATCATAGTTCACCCACTTTTTCGATAACCAGAAGTTTAATCTAGTTAATAAGAAGATAAATAAAGCAAGAATCATACTAGCAGCACATGCTACGCCCATTTGTGGTGATCCTCTAAATGCTTTATTAAAGATATAGAAGACAATGGTCATACATTTTTCGCCACCGGCATTAATAACGGAAATTCTGGTAAATTCTTGGAATATACCAATTAATCCCATAACTAATACATAGAATATTGTTGGGGTAATTGATGGAATAGTGACATGAAAGAATACTTGAATTGGATTTGCACCATCAATACGCGCTGCCTCTTTTAATGAATTATTAACATTAGTAATCGCGGCAGTAAATAATAAGATACGGTAACCACTAACAGACCAAAGTCCCATAATCATAATTGCCCAAATAAAGTATTTTTGATCAGCAAACCAAGCAATATCTAAGCCAAACACTTTATTAACTAAACCATAATTGGCATCAAGCAGCCAGTTCCAGATAAATGTTGTCGCCGCCACTGAACAAACATAAGGAATAAATAATATTACTTTAAAAGCTTTAGTAAATTTAACTTTCTTAGAAAGTAATTCCGCAATAATAATTGATAAGATAATAGAAATCGGTAATTCTAGAAATAAAATGAAGTTATTTTTAAGTGCCTTATAGAAATAAGCATCGCTAAATACTACTTTATAGTTATGTAATATGTCGCTAAATGAATAAAACTCTGCACCTTCAAAGTTCATACCAGGCATATTCATAAACGACATAACTACTGCCATTCCTAAAGGTATAATTGTGAAAATAAGTAGACCGATGATGGGAAGAGAAGTAAATAGTGTCCCAGTCAACTCATTTTTTAACCTTCGCTTATTTTTCTTTTTTTTGACTTGTTCCATAAAGTTAATCCTTATTTTTCTGTGTATTTTAATAATCTATCAAATGTGCCCGTATAGTCATTAGTGGAATAGAAACCTTCTAATGTATTACGATAGTTACGTACAGTTTGATTTAAGTAGTTTGCCCAGCAGCCTTCCGAATCAATCCAGTCACCATCTTTTAAATACCACCAGTCACCTGGAGTTTGATATTCTGCTCCATCGATGAATATTTCTAAGTTTTGTGGATCTTTTCCTTCGTTAACATCTTGTTTAACTAATTCAGAAGCAATTGATTTTTGATTTGGAATAATTGTTCCAGCTTCAGCAAGAATTCTTTGTCCTTCTTCTGTTGTAGCAAATTTTGTGAATAAATAACCAGCATTTTTAATTGGTGATTTACTCCATACGCACCAAGCATTTGAGCCACTATGTGCTCCCTTGATACCTTCAACTGTTACATTATCATTTGCATCAAATTCTTTATACATTAACATTGGAGCCACATCCCAACTTCCTTCATCCATTGCATCACGGAAGTCTTGGACACAAGCACGAACATCAACAAGCATTGCCACGTGCTTATTTGAGAAATAACCAGCACGACCATCAGTAGAGAATATTGCTGGGTTAGGAGAAATCTCTTTGTTCATAATTTTCACTTGTGCATTACCATATTTTTCATTTTCTGCTGGAGTATATGTTGTTACCTCATTACGCATGATTTGATTATTTTTGGTAATACCCGCTTCTTTTCCACCTGCAAGTTTATAAGGTACTATTTCCCAGAATATATCAGTAACACCTTTTTCACTAGCATAATAGTGATTGCTATCTTTTATTCCTGATAAAGACATATATTCGCTAAATGCACGGCGTTGAGAAGGTAATACTACACATTTATTAGCTAAATCATCAGTTAAGAAGAATTTATCTTTATAAGAAATAATTTCGTTTACCTCGTAAGAATTATTATTAACAGTTAACGCTTCTTTTACTTTATAGTTAACAGTAGCGTCCGCTAAAGTGAAAGTATAGTAACCACCATTATATTTAGAATCTGATGAATCCAAATATTGAATACAATCGCCACCGACAGAGAAACCATAATTAAACCACCATGATGTTAAGAAACCTTCTTTACAACCTGCTGCTTTATTTTTGGGGTTGGATTGTAATTTATTAGCAAGTTCTGCACATTCTTGCCAACTCATTTCTATTTTGTTATTAAAATAATATTTTCCATCGCTATATTTGAAATATGCTTTCTTAGGGTATGTAGTTTTATTAGCGCTATTATAGGCATCAATATCTTTTTCATAAATTGATATTTCTTTAACATTAGCGTTAGCTAAGAATGTTTTATTATAATAAATAGCGGTTGAACCAGTTCCCTTAGGAATTCCATAATAATGAGCATTTTCGCTATTAGATGTTGTTGTTACTGGATCATATTTATATCTTCCAACTCCGCCTTCAAACATATCTGCAAGTTGACTTTGCATATTAAGTTCAGGATATTTACTATTAATATAAGGATCTAAATTCTCCATAAATCCTAAAGTAACGAATTGCTTATAATATTCATCTGAAGCTAAGAAAACATCTGGACCTTGTCTACTAGCAAGGGTGGTTTTCATTTTTTGTTCCCATCCACTCGCGGCATATGGAACAAACTTAGCACTAATATTATAATCTTTGTACTTTTCATTAAAAGCACTTACTAATTGCTCCATCCTCGTTCTTTCATCACCATCACAATACCCCCATACTTTAATTTTTGTACCTTCTTTTGATACCATTAGATTTCCATCTGAGTCAAACGAAATATCTTCTCCTGAATCATTAGAATTACAACCAGTTAATGCTGTTAAAGCAATTAACATCGATATCAATAAACCTTGTTTTTTCATAATGTTTCCTCCATTAATTATTTATTTAGAAGGCTAAATAATTTATTATTAGCCTCGTCTTCCGTTAAAAGTTTATAATTCGTAAATCTTCCTGTTGCCGAATATGAGCAAATTCCAATAATGCTTTCTTCCATATAATCATCAATTGATGTGACTGAATGTAGTTCAATTTGTTCTTTTGGGACAAATGCCTTATTCTCTAGTGTTATTTCACTAGTATTAGCAAAACATAATTCATCATTAACTAAGAAACCTAATGTATCTCCATTACGGAAAAGCGCTAATTTAACACCGTACTTTTCAAAATCATCACTAGGATTAACAAAATCTTCGTTAGTGTAAGTTCCGCCTTTTTCCACTGTCCAGTTCCAACTTAAGTTATCTAAAGAACGTTGTGTTACACCAAATCGACCTTTTTCATTTTTCTTAACATAAAGTGTGAATCTATTTTGAAAGAAATATGTTGTTAAACCAATTTTAGGATTATCACTTTTATTTCCGCCAATTGCATCAATAAACATTTCAAAATAATAATTTGTTCCACTAAAATCTTTAATAAACGCAATAGAAGACTGGGAATTAGAATTTAACAATACACTACCAGTTCCATCAGCTTTGTCATTACTTAAATCAAAGCCATAACTTGGGAAATACATATCATTTTCTCCAAAAAATTCACCTTCTGGGGTAATATTTTGGGGACTGTTTGCTTCACCTTTTTTAATTGGAACCCAAGTATGTGGTGTCGCTTGGAACGCTAATTTTTTCGTTGTTCTAATTCTAAATGTTGCTGTTTCACTATCACTAGTACTTGGTACACGATTATATGCTGGATAAACCATCAAACCATCAACATCATCTAAGCTATTAAAGCCCAGTTCATACCAAGGAATAAATAATTCAACATTAAATCCTTCGCAAGTTCTTGTGTTAAATTCGCCAAGTAACTTAGTAGCAAATTGTCCATCAAAATATGAACTTGTATATGTACTAGCACTTCTTACTCCACATAGTTTAGTAAAACTCCCACCAGCAGCTATACGATATTGTAATGTTTGATTATCAATTTTTGTTTTATTAATATCATTGAAGAATAATTCGACCGATGAGTTGTAATATACTTTTCGGTGACTATTATAAGCAATAATATTATCTTTTACTTCAGCGAAGCAATGCATACCTTCTTTACCAAAATATAAATAGGTATCCATATAAATTTTGCTAGTGCGATCATTATTAAAATATAATCGATGCACAGCTTCTCCATATTCACTTTCTTTTTCTCCATCAATAGTTAATCCATCTGCATTTGTAAAATCTTTTAAAGAAGATGGGATTGGATCTTCATTTTTATAATCATAACTTCCAAATGGGTTACTAGCGGAATTACAGCTACTTAATAGTAAGCATAAAAATGGCATGAATAATAAATGTTTTTTCATTTTTTACACCTACTTTCCTAATACTGTAATCTCAGGAATTGCAATGTTGCCATTTCCTTTTGATTTTGAAACTGTGATTTGAATTTGTTTAATAAGCATATCTTGATATTCAATAGCAATGGAAGAACCTACAAATATACATTTATAATCTTCTTCTGCAAAAATATCGTAATTAAACACTAATTTTCCCGTATCAATATATCCTTCTTTTCCGTCATTTTTATAAAATATACGGATATTATCTATTTGGGTA
>URQK01000082.1 GCA_900549975.1 uncultured Mollicutes bacterium | reverse complement strand
AGCTTTAAAAGGCGAAAATGATGAAAACTTATTTAAGAATATTAAAGTGACGGATAATCACATTAACTTTGATACGAATTATTCGAAAAAGAAAATGATTGTACTTTCGGTTCCTTATGAAGCCGGTTGGTCAGGAAAATATACTTTGCCGAATGGTGAACAAGAACCAATTCAGATTTTTAAAGCACAAGGCGGATTCCTTGGCTTTGTAGCACCAGAAGGTGAAGTTCATTACGCATTATCCTATTTTACCCCAAACTTAAAAGAAGCTTTGCTTTTATGTGTAAGTGGTATTGTCCTCTTTGCTTCTTCGTGGGGCGCTGTCTACATTTATGAAAAGAAAAGAAAAAAAGAAACGCAAATTGAAGAAATTGAAAATCAATAAAAGAATTAGTACCATCATTTTTAGGAGCAATAAATTCAATATTTATTTCTTGATATTCTTTAGCTTGATAATGAGTTAATAAAATTGTGTTCGCCCAATCATTATTAATAACTAAATGAATTTTACTATCACCTGTTTTAATTTTGCCTTTTACAACATAGGTATCTCCTTCTATTAACTTAAATACACTAGGCTCACAATATCTTATCATTGCTGATTTTTCGCCTTTAAATACTAAAGAATCCTCATCATAAGATTTTGATAAATCCACATTCCCTTGTTTAGTCCAATAATTAATATTTTTTGCTAAATTAGTGGTATATATATCTTCTGCGCCATAATAAGTAAGAGTATATTTTTCTAAATATTTAACATAAGCTTCTTTATTTAGTGTTTCATAGTTAAATATCGTTGCACTCGTAATATCTTGTCCATCAATAGTCCAAGTGCCTACACTATATTTGCCTTGTACATTAATGATAGGCAAAGTGCCTAATGGTTGATTCTTAGAATATTCAATGGTAGAAATTTCATATAGTCTTAAATTTTTAATAAACATATTACCAGTTGTATCTACTCTAAATCTTATTGTTGCTACTCCACTAGAAGAAGCTTCAAATGTTAATTCTTTTTTGGTAAATTCTGCGTGATTAGTCCATTCTCCTAATAATAGTTCCCAAGGCGAACAATTCGCAATTCGTAAATATAAATTATCACACTTTATATCAAATACTAATTTATATTTTTTACCTTTTTCTAACATTGTAAATGATGAATCACTTACATCATAAGTATGTATTGGTTGATCGGCTAATCCATCTTCATTTTTCATATGGAGAACACCATCTTCTTTAACTAAGTTTGTTCCACTCTTCCAATATTTAGTATCACTAGCAAAATCTACCGCACCACCATTATGATAAGTAATTGAACAAACATCCTCATATTTGGCATGAACTACTTTATCAACACTATAATTATAAATACTTTCATTAGTAATCTTAGTATCATCAATAGTCCAATATCCTTTTTTACCTTCTATTGATGCTACTTCTGGTAAAGTGCCTATTGCTTGTCCTTCAGTTACTGATATAGAAGTAGTGCTATACACATATAAATTTTGAACATATATCTCTACTCCACCAGTTACTTGGAAATAAAATGTCATATTATTATTATCAGCAGTTGCTGTATAAATGAAATCATAATGGACATAGTCACTATTATTAAATGTACCTTTTTGAAAATTTTTCCATTCAGGTGTATTAAGATTAAATTGGAAATAAGCATCTCCATTTGTTTTTAAATCATAAGAGATAACATAAGTTTCATTAGCTTTAATACTACCATTAGAAAAGTATGATGTTGAACCATTTGGAATAGTTACTGTGCTATTAGCAAATGTACAACTATCAACATTCCACCAACCTGCATTAGACAGAGCATAGTTTCCTACTCCTCGAGCATCACCTTTAAAAATTAGTTTATGCTCATCGCCAGCTGCTTTTCTAATTTGCTTATTAACTAAAATATTATTAGAGGAAATATTTGAACTTATTACACCAAATAACAATATTCCTAAACTTATAAATAATTTTCTTTCCATGGTTATTTATCCTCCAACATAATGTTTTTAATTGAATCAACTTGTTCATTAGTTAATCCAACCTTAGCAGATGCATTAGAACCTACAAAGTTAGTAGTTAAATAAGTTTTAACCGCTTCATCAAATTTTGTTTGACCTGTTAAGTTTTTGATGTATTGCATTGTTTGATAAATATTGTTATAAAGTTCTAACAATTGTACTTCATCTTTAGCCTTAGCATTCCCATTAATTAAACTAATAACATAATCGAAACAAATATCCGCTTCGCTTACTCCTAGTAATCCTAATAGAAGCATTGCTAATGTTCCCGTTCTATCTCGACCGATTGCGCAATGAAAATTAATTGGGTAATTATTACTATCAACAAAAGTTAATAGTTCATCTCTTATTGTGGCTCCGCCTGTAGCTAAACCAGTTTGATCCAAATCAACACCACGATCAATATAATAGACTCCTCCTTGTTCATTACTTACATGTTTATATTGGACATCTTTGCCAAAATAAGATTGATTAGTCCAATAAGCTTTTTCTCTTAAATCTAATTCTGTTTTAAGATTATATAATTCTTTAATTTGTTTTTTACCTAAAGTAGTAATTCCATCAGCATTACCACTTCGATAAATCATATTTTGTTTAATCTTTTTGTTTTCAATAGTAGTTTGATATGAACCAATATCACGGAAGTTCTCTATTCCATCAATAGACATAATTCTTGCGCCATCTGATACATTAAAATTATAAATATCCGATAACACAGAATACTTACCATCAACGCCTTCTATTTGATAGTAATAAGTAGTATTCATTTTTAAATCACTCAAATTAATATAATGGTTGTATGTTACATATTTTTTTGCGTTTTGGAAATTAATATTATCACTTACACTAACTATAGAATATTCAAATGGCTTTACTTCACTCCAACTTAATTTATAACTAATATTAGTAAGATTGTTTTCTTTATTAATATATTTTTTAGCAACTTCTAACAATGAACTACCATCACTAGAAGGAATTATTTCTTTAGCATCATATAGTTCTTGAATGATGCTAGACATTACATTAATCGTAGCGCCATTTTCCAAATTGTTACTAAATGCTTTATAAACTGGTTTAGCAACTTTATTTTCTTCATATTTCCAAATGGTATTTTCATTAATTATTTCATTATCAATGCTCCAGTAACCAATGAAGTGTTCTTTAATATCACTAGTATACTCTGGAACGGCTGGTAAAGCCCCTATAAGCGTGTTATAAGCAATTTGGATGTTATTATCCTCAGAAAGTCCTTCGAAGCTTAAAATGTATGATTCTTTATCGTATTCTAGTGTTGCTAATGTATCTTTATCCCAATTATAAATAGTTGAAGAAGTAATAATAGTATCTTCAATTTTCCAAACTCCATTTTTATAACCAGCTTTTGAAGGAATAGCAGGTAATGTTCCTATAGTTTGGCCATATGTCACATTTATTCTTGTATGTTCATCATTATCAAAAACAATTTTCCAAGTATGTGGCACATAGACTAGTACTGCTTCTTTGTTTTCGCCATAATCATAAACTAAGCCATCATTAACTCGTTTGCCATCAATAGTCCAATAAGCATCATAGCCAGTTTTTGTTTCGATGCTTGGCAACTCTTCCACTACCTCGCCTGATTTTACTTTAATTGTTGTTCTACTATCACCATATACATAAGTGAGTTTATATGTTTTGGTGTTATTACAGCTAGCCATAGTAAGCGTTAAAGTCATACAAAGCAATAGTTTAAAATTCATTCTCATAACATTACCTCCTGTAGTTCAATTTTTATTCCTTTAGGGCCATTTATTTTGACTTCAACATGGTCGTTTATTTTTTTTATATCGAATTCTATCTTCCCATATTCATGAGGATAAATATAATGAATTTCATTTAACGACGATAAATTTGGTTTTAATTCAAAATGATTTTTAGAAATTTGTTTTAAACCAATAACATTTTCCACAATATAGGGGATAACACCTACTGCCCAACCATGTGCAAGAGAATGGCGATATTTTTTATAACAAAATTGACCATATGTTGCATGGAAATCAATTTCATTTTCTTTAGGAAATTCATCAATTCTTGCAGCATTATTAGCCCAATCAATATCAAAATCTTCAAAGAATGTCGTAGCACCTAAATCAATCATCTTGCCATAATATTCTTTAATGATTTCTAATGCTTCATCATGCTTACCTAATCTAGCTAATGCTGATAAAATCGTGTAGCTTTGGAATGTGGATAAGCCTTTAGCTTTTCCTTTAGTAAGAATATCTAAGCATTTTCCATCTTCTTTAGATGCTAGATAAACTAAAGCAGCAACTTGTTTGAAATGTTGAACTTCATAAGTAGAATTATCTAATTTGCTTATTGCAGAATTCAAATCTTCATCTAAACTATGAATATATATTTTATTTAACTCTTTTTTTAATTTCTTAAAAGCAATGAGTGTTAAAGCTTTAACTCCAACTTCCTCATCATTTAATTTCATATAATCTAATTCATTTTGTGGATTATCACAATGCGTCGGCCAGTCAACAAAATTAAATGGTAACTTAATACTTCCGTTTTCATCAATATAACTATTAATTCTCTTAATTAATGACTTTAAGATATTTACTTGCTTTTCTAAATATTTATCATCATCATCATGTTTATATTTTTCTAATAAAATTATTATCCACCACAATGTATAACTTGTTGGAATCATATTAGTGTTTAAGGAAATGTTTTCTAAATCTTTAATAGTAAATTCTAAAACATTCTTAATTTCAACTTGTTCGTTATAAAGACATTCTAATGCTTTAATTTCATTATAAGCATCGCCAATCCAACAAAGGCGATCTCTTTTAACTCCATCCCATATAAGACCATTATGCAAATTTACTCTTAAAGTATAAGAAGCGATATTCCATATATCATTTAATCTTTGATCATCGCTTTTAAAAGTTCCTACTTCCTTTCGATCATCAACATCAATTGCTCCAATGATATGTTGGACGTTCCAAAAATCGCCACTAAAATCAATTCGCACAAATCTAAAACCAGTTTGTCCAAATGTTTGATCACTCATTTGCGGTACTTTAACTTCAAAATCTCTTAAAGCATGGTCATTTGTGGCACATGTTTCTTCATTTATATCAATACATGTTTCAGTTAAAGATTCTCCAAATCTCAATCTAATTTTCCCATTTTTAGAAATAGAAGATGTGAGTAAGCGAATACCACCATTAAGTTCTTTACCAAAATCAAAAATAACATAATCATTATTTTGAAAGCATATAGAACCAACAGGATCAATATCCACTTGCATTATATCTTCTTTTAATAAATCATTAACATTAGCAATGTTAGATGATGCTTTTATTTTTTTAGGAAATAAATATTTCATAAATTGCTTACCCTTTCGTTTATAACCTTGTTGACAACATCAAGTACTGCATATAATTTTTCTCGGCTTTTACCTCTTTTAGAAGATAAGACATGACAAGACACTAAGGTTTTATTTTCTTCATTACTTAGTAATATCAAAGTAACTTCATATATATCATCAACATAATAGATTTCTCCATAATCAATTTTTATAATTACATCTTTAAAATTGTTGTTATTTATATAATTAGTTAATGCTTTAAAGCAATAATTTATATTTCTGTTACTTAAAATTGGGTGTCTTTTTATGTCACTAGATTCTTCATCAGTGAAAGAAAATTTTTCAAGCACTTTTTTAATAGAATTAAACATTTTATTTAATCCTTTCTTCTGTATCTATATCAAATAGATACATTTTATCGACATCGAAAGCAAATTCATAAGTTCCACCAACTTTAACATCAATATCGCTAGAAATTTTGCTATAAAAACTTTGCCCAGAAATATCTCCATAAATTAGTTGCTCATTACCTAACATTTCCACCAAAGTGCAAGTGATTTTAATCGAATAATCCGTTAACTTTTTATTAGTTAAATCACCTTTTATATATGCACTTTCTGGTCTAACACCTAAGATAACTTCTTTATTAATATAATGTTTAGGAGCATTTTTTAAAGTTACAGATAATTGTTCATCACCAATAAAAACGAATTTATTTCCTTTTATGGTTCCTTTAAAAAAGTTCATACTTGGACTTCCGATAAATCCTGCAACAAACATATTATTAGGGTTATTATATACTTCTTTTGGGGTCCCAATTTGTTTGATAAAGCCATCTTTCATAATGACAATCTTATCCGCCATAGTCATTGCTTCCGTTTGATCATGAGTAACATATATTGTTGTAGCATTTACTTCTTTATGAATTTTAATAATTTCTTTACGAGTTTGTACTCTTAATTTAGCGTCAAGATTACTTAATGGTTCATCCATTAAAAATACTTTAGGATGTCTTACTATTGCTCTTCCTAGTGCCACTCTTTGGCGTTGCCCGCCACTAAGTTCGCCTGGCTTTCTTTTTAAATATTGTGTTAATCCTAAAATTTCTGCCGCATCTTTCACGCGTTTATCAATTTCAGCTTTGCTCATATGCACATACTTAACTTTCGTTGCAGTTGAATTAAAACTCAAATATTTAATTTCTTCTTCAGCTTTCACAATTTGTTCATTGTACTTTTTCGGATTATTATTTTCATCTTGTCTTTTCCATTCACGGATATTATTGGATAAATATTTAATTCTTTTTTTATCAATGACTTTTATCTCATTGCCATCTTTATCTAAAATCGGAACTGGAATTTTTCTTATTTCTAATCCAAAACTCATATTTTTATATATTGTCATATGTGGATATAAGGCATAATTTTGGAAAACCATTGCAATATCACGATCTTTTGCCATCATAGTATTAACCAAAGTCCCATCAATGTATAAATTACCACTAGTGATTTCTTC
>URQK01000081.1 GCA_900549975.1 uncultured Mollicutes bacterium | reverse complement strand
CTGGGTAAATCTTTGTACCGCGTTGACGATAGATAATGGAACCTGCTGTGCAGTATTGTCCGTCGCCTTTTTTAGCACCCAACCGCTTAGATTCGGAATCACGTCCGTTTTTAGTGGAACCGACACCTTTTTTCGAAGCAAAGAGTTGGAGATCTAGTTTAAACATCATAATTGATGCACCCTCTTTCTTTATTTTTTCGTTTGTATACGGATGAATTTACCGTAACTATCCTCGATGGTTGCAAGTTGAATCATCATCGTTTCAATGACCACTGCATCATGACGAGAAATCTTTTGATTGGTTTTCAAGCGTATGTGACCATCTTCCATAAGAATATCGAAGATGTCTGGTTGTTCTAAAGCATTTAATGCACCGACGGTAATTGAACTTACTGCCGCGCACACTAAGTCATGACCTTCTTCCGTAGTGGAATCGGCATGCCCTTTAATTTCAACTTCTTTGAACAATCCTTTTTGCTCGATATAAGTTACATGAACCATATTAAGCATTAATAGCTTCGATGGTTAAGCAAGTATATGGTTGACGATGACCAATGGTCTTACGTTCATTTGCCTTGTTCTTGTACTTGAAGACGCGGATTTTTTTGCTCTTACCTTGTTTTTCAACTTTTGCAGTAACTGTAGCGCCTTTAACATAAGGAGTACCAATAGATACTTTAGCATCAGCAACAAGTAAAACTTTATCAAATGTAAATGTTGATCCAACTTCTGCTTCTAATTTTTCAACGAAGATTTTTTGTCCAACTTCAACTCTGACTTGTTTTCCGCCTGTTTCAATAATTGCGTACATAAACACACCTCCTGAAAATAATATTTCACTAATGACTCGCTATTAAGGTCATAAAAGTTAGTCACCTTTTCTATGCGGTTGTAGCTAGTGAGGCCGCAACGAAGATAATTTAGCACATATATTATATATATGTCAAATGTTTTTCAAAAATTTGCTTAATTATCCTAGCAACGTAATAAATATAGCACATATTACCCAAAAAATAAATTATCAATTCTATTTTGCTAAATTATTGATAATATTTTCTTCATTTAATATTTTTAAATGATTAACATAGTAGTTATTATTGTAACGATAAAGTACTAATTTATCATTAATTTTATCTTTAAATTGGATATTTGGTTTATAAATAAGTCGCTCACATAAAAATTTTTTATAATCTTTTTTAATATTTATCACATTTTTTATTCCAAAGAATATAAGCATTATGGTAAAAACTAATTGATGCATTTTTATTAAAATACCAGATAGTATGATGGCAATAATTAATCCCAATAATGCATTAATTTTAATAGCTTTATATTCATCAAATACACTGCTTAAAAATATTTTTAAAATTTTGCCCCCATCAAGTGGTTCAATTGGTAATAAATTAAATAACATAATAAATAAATTAGCTTGCATTAATTCTAAATATAAATCTTTGCTAATAAAGTTATTAATTGTAACAAATTTTATTATGGCACTAGTAAAAAAGAACGATAATGGACCAAGTAATAAAATAATTAATTGTTCTATTCTTGGAGCATATTCTAAGTCACTAATACCAGCAAAACACCCAATAGGCAAAACACTAATATTTTTGATTTTTAAATTAAAAATTCGCGCTGTAAAAACATGAAATAATTCATGAAATAATCCAATTAAAAATAAGATAATAACAAAAGAAAATCGCTTTTCAATAATGCTAAAAGCGATATATGCGATTGTTAATGGATGAACACTAAAATTAACTAATTGCTTCTTCATAATTAATTAAAGTATTATTCTTTTTAAAAATTACTTTGAATTGTGTTTTATAAGTAGCAATATTATCTCCAGAATTTAAAGTTTCATTTTCTTTTACATTTAAATCAAGTAAATCATAATAATAGGCATCAACATCATTATCATAATGAATAAGAACAAAATAGTTATCATTGTCTTTGGATACTTTACTAACACTTCCGCTTCTTAAAGCAAGAACGCTATTACCTTCACATTTATAATAATTGTTAGAAATATGAATATACTTTACATTTGCGTCAACTTTACTTGCAGAATCGTCATTTTTAAAAACGGCTAAAAAATCTTCAAACTTTTCATTAATTGTCGTAAATGATATGCCAAATATTTCACCATCAGGATTATATTTTGCGTATATTAATCCACCCATACAAATTGACACTAATAACAAGAATGAAATGCCAAATACATATAAACCATTAAAGCGATGTACTTTTCTTTCTTTGACTTCTTTAACTTGATTTTCCATATTATCACCATTAAATATTATGACTTTGATAGCGTTTTAATGAATCTAGACATAAAATTTGGTTTAGAAATTATTTCTTCTTTACCTAAAATCTTATTTGATAAGTTTTTAAACGCTATATCGGCATCTGAATTTTTAGTAATTAATAATCCATAATTTTGTTCCGACTTGATGTCTTTACTTTCTGGAATTTTAGCAATAATTTCAACATCCATTATTCTTTCTACTTCCGCTAAAGAAAGTTGACTTTCATCACGCTTGTTGTAGCGGTTTATAACTAACTTTATATCATTAATTTGATTGTTTTTTAATAGGCCGATCACTTTATCACCATCGCGCAAAGAAGTTTTATCTAATGTTAATACCACTATTGCTTCTTTAGCGTTTTTAATAGCGTTAAAGAAACCTTTTTCAATGCCAGCAGGCGAATCAATAATGATATAATCAAAATCTGCATTTAATTGATTAACAATTGAAGTCATATAACTTTCATTAATATCTGTTACTTCAATACGTAATGATGCTGGTAATAAATATAAAAACGGTGAAACTTTATCTTGCACTAATGCTTGTTTGATTGTTGCGCGTCCTTTTACAATATCTTCTAAGTCATAAATTACGCGTGATTCAAGGCCTAAAACTACGTCTAAATTTTTAAGTCCCAAATCCGCATCAATAAGCACAACTTTTTCTCCATTTTTTGCTAAATATCTCCCTAACAAACTCGAGACAGTCGTTTTGCCTACTCCACCTTTACCACTAGTAACTACAATAACTCTTGCCATTATAATGCCTCCATTTCATCATGATTTATAATTCTTTTGCTAGCTGTGAATACTTTTTTTCTTCCATAGCTATCAATAAAAATCGCATTAGTAAATTTATCAGCATAGATTGATGAATTATCATCTAATAAATATATATTACCTTTAACATCGCCAATAAAAACAATGTTGCTTCGAATATATAAATTGGCATCTTTATTAACATTACCAATCACTATTAATGGCTCATTAAAATATACTTCTTCTCCAGCATGGATAATGGTTTTATGAGTATTAGTCTTTTTTTCTTTTTCATATTTAATCATTTTTAAATAAGCACTTTTATAATCATAAAAAGCTAATAAAACTAATTTAAAAAATGATTTGGTTGGTTTTTTAGAAAACACCAAACATATCTCTTTTTTCTTTTTGTCAAATATTCTTTCTTCTAAGTATTTGTTAATTGTCGTTAAAGCTAATTCTTCATCATCGTTATTAATAACAAGCGTCTCCATAATAATGCACCTCACTTACTAGATTAAATCATAATCTAGTGTCGAAAAGTGTCATATAAGAGTTTGGTCTTTAAAAGAAAAATATTCTTGATTTCCAAAGATAATATGGTCTAATAAACGAATAGAAAACTCTTTGGTTTTCTTTTTAATCACATTAGTCATTGCAATATCTTCTTTACTTGGTTTTGCACTTCCAAAAGGATGATTATGTATCAAAATAAATTTAGTAGCGTTTGCCTTTAAAAGAAGTGATATTAAAACGCGAAAATCTAAATTTACTGAATCAAAACTCCCCTTCGCTACCACGACTTCTTTAATTACAATATTGGAAGTTGAAAGTATAAGAATTAATACTTCTTCTTGACTCAAGTTATTAAATTTAGACTTTAGCATTAAATAGACATCTTCGCTTGATGTTATCTTTCTTTTTTGT
The DNA here is from genome assembly GCA_900549975.1 of uncultured Mollicutes bacterium. Classification (GTDB taxonomy): domain Bacteria; phylum Bacillota_I; class Bacilli_A; order RFN20; family CAG-826; genus RUG131. Next base: position 3,396 of record URQK01000081.1, on the reverse strand, counting down.
TCAACTTTTAGGTGTTCAATTCTTTTATTTAACTCAAAAACCGCTAGTAAGGTAATCGCTTTTGCACTACTTATCCCTTTAAAATCAATTAATTCTTCATAACTTAAAGACGATAAATTAATTAATCCGCCTTTATCTAATAAATTGTTGGCTATTTCTAATGCACTACTACCCACTGTACCGCACAAAATAAGTATGGCAAGTAATTCGGCATTAGATAATGTCGCTATGCCATACTTTTTTGCTTTTTCGCGCGGTCTTTCATTAATAGGAATATTTTTAATTTTTCCCATTATTCCCAAGTGAATTTAAAGCCACCAGGGAAAGTAGCATTACCACCTTTAGAAACAAAGATACGATAAACAACAACTGTTGCTAAAGCGATAGCTAATATAGCCATAACTGTAGCAATAGTTATTGCTTCGCCACCAGTGATCAAAGCTAATTCTTCATCATTTAATCGTTTCATAAAAAAACCTCCTATTATCTTATAGGAGGTCAAAACTTAATTTTCGAATAAAATATTATAATTTTTCAATCTTTTTTTGAATTGCTTCTAATTTATCTTGATAATTAGCAAGCTTTTCTTTTTCTTCATTTACTTTCTTTTCTGGTGCTTTATTAACGAAATTAGGATTATTAAGCATTTTTTCACAGCGACTAATCTCGGACTTCATTTTCTCAAGTTCAGCATTAAGTTTATTAAGTAATGCTACTTTATCAATATTATCTTCAACACCAAATTGCACTAATGGATAAATGAATAAATTGTAGTTTTGTAATGCTTCTTCTTTTTCTTCAAAAATAATGTTACTTGCAAAAGTAAATCTTGTTAAGTAAGGAATATATTTTTTATAAAGTGCTTTTGGATCATAAATATGTAAAGTTATGGAAGCATTTGGAGCTAAATCATTCTCAACTTTGTAATTTCGAATATCTTTAATAAGATTAAATAAAGTTGTTACCTCTTCAATTGCGGATTTATCAATGAATGAATTATCAACTTCTGGATAACTTGCTAACATAATTGAATCTAAATGTTCTGGTAAGTTTAAGTAAAGTTCTTCCGCAACGAATGGAGTATAAGGATAAATCATCATAATGATACCTTGTAATACTTTAAATAATACTTGTTTGGTAATATCTTTTTGAGCTTCATTATCGCCATTTAAAGTAACTTTAGCCATTTCTAAGTACCAAGAACAGAAATCATCATAGACAAAGTTATATAAGTGTGTTGAAGCATTTCCTAATTCAAAGCGATCCATATTAGTAGTAACTGCTTCAATAGTCATTTGAAGTTTAGACATAATATAGCGATCTAATGGGTTTAACTCTTCTAATGTAATAGGATGAGACTTAAAATTATCACCTAAATTTGCTAACACGAATCTAGCCGCATTCCAAATTTTATTAATGTAATTAGCGCTACTTTCGACTTTTTCTTCAATATAACGTGAATCTTGTCCTGGTGTACCAGTTGTAGTAATAAAGTATCTTAAAGCATCCGCGCCATATTTATTAATAACATCAATTGGATCAACCCCATTACCAAGTGATTTAGACATCTTACGTCCTAATGGATCACGAATTAAACCATGAATTAATACTTTTTCAAATGGTGGTTTTTTCGTAAATTCTAAGCTTTGGAAAATCATTCTTGATACCCAGAAGAAAATAATATCATAAGCAGTAACCATTAAATCTAATGGGAAATAACGCTCATAATCACTTGTTTTATTAGGCCATCCTAATGTTGTAAATGGCCATAAAGCAGATGAGAACCATGTATCTAATACGTCTTCATCTTGGACGTAGTTTTCTATGTCTATTGGTGGTTCTTCGCTAACAACAACAGCACCTGTCACTTTATGATAATAGGCTGGAATACGATGTCCCCACCAAAGTTGACGGGAAATACACCAGTCATCAACTTTTTCCATCCAACCAGTAAATACTTTATTAAATCTTTCTGGGAAAAATTCAATAGCATTTGGTCCTTCTTGATTTTTAAGTGCTTGTTCCGCTAAAGGACGCATCTTAACAAACCATTGTTTAGATAAGTAAGGTTCAACAACTGCATCGCTTCTTTCACTATGACCAACTTGGTGAACCATTTTTTCAATCTTAATCAAATTTCCATCTTTTTTGATATCTTCCACTAATTGTTTACGGCACTCAAAACGATCTAAGCCTTTGTATTTGCCGCATAATTCGTTCATAGTAGCATCTGGATTCATAATGATGATTGGCTTTTGATGAAATTTCTCGCCAATCTTAAAGTCATTTGGGTCATGAGCAGGTGTACATTTCATTGCTCCTGTACCAAATTCAATATCAACGTATTCATCCCCTAAAATAGGAATAATTTCTCCGTTCGCGGGATTAATAACACTTTGTCCGATTAAATCTTTATAACGTTCATCTTTTGGATTAACAATGACACAAGTATCACCAAACATAGTTTCTGGTCTAGTTGTCGCTACTTCTAAATATTTATCAGAGTTAACGATTTTATATTTAAAATAGAAGAATTCGCCTTCATCATCTTTATAAATAACCTCAATATTAGATAAAGCTGTTTTTTGTACTGGATCCCAGTTAATAATACGTTCGCCTTGATAAATTAATCCTTTATTATATAAGTCAACGAATACTTTTCTAACAGCCTTATTTAAGCCTTCATCAAGCGTAAATCTTTCGCGGGAATAATCTAGCGAAAGTCCCATAATCGCCCATTGTTTATGGATAGAATCAGCGTATTCTTTCTTCCATTCCCAAGCTTTTTCTAAGAACTTTTCTCTTCCTAAATCATAACGAGAAATTCCTTCAGCACGTAATTTAGCTTCTACTTTAGCTTGTGTTGCAATTCCAGCATGATCCATGCCAGGAACCCATAAAACATCAAAACCTTTGGCTTTTTTATATCTAGCAATAATATCTTGCATAGTAGTATTAGAAGCATGACCTAAATGTAATTTACCAGTTACATTTGGTGGAGGAATAACCATTGAAAATTTAGTTTTAGTTAAATCTTCTCCTGCTTTAAAATATCCTTTGTTTTTCCAGTTTTCGTACTTTCCTGCTTCAACTTCTTTTGGATTATATCTTGTTGATAATGCCATATTCATTCTCCTTTCAAAATAAAAAAACGTCCCCAATAAGGACGTTAATAACGCGGTACCACCTTAATTTGTACTTTTTAAATAAATACACACTCGTTTTGCTTTTAACGCAAGCAACGTCATTTCCATGAAGACTCATAAGCGACATTCACATTTAACTTATTCTCATTTGCACCAACCATGAGACTCTCTAAATAAGTATCAATATTACTCCTCTTAATCAACGTCAAGCACATTATAATGTAATTAGAAAAAAATCGCAATAATTTTC
>URQK01000080.1 GCA_900549975.1 uncultured Mollicutes bacterium | reverse complement strand
TCAATGTTACTATTAAAGGGATAGTGAGAAGTCCTCTTACGTTCGGCAAGGACGGAGAACCGAGTTATAACAACCCGGAAGATACCGAAATTCCCGATAATATGGCTGATATAAATAAACTCGACCTACTTGAAAATATTTTGTATTGTCCTAGAGACATATGCGCAATTATGCCGAAAGGCGATTTGTATATAAAAGCGAAAAATCGGGATTTATTCAATTCTTTTTCTTATACTTATGAAAAATACATTGAGAAAGAAAAGACTGAACTTACGAGACTTTTAGGCGAAGATATACGCATAATCACGCTTTACGATAATTATAGTTTTAAATCGATTATTGCAAGCACAAACAAAGTGCGTGGAATAGGAAATATTTTAATGGTGATTTTTATTGGCGTAACACTTCTCGTTGTGCTATCCTCTATGATGCGGCTTATGGATGAAGAACGTTCGCAAATTGCTTGCCTTAAAACGCTTGGATATAGCTCGATGAGTATCATACTGAGATATGTTTTCTTTGCGCTTGTCGCGCTTGCTGTCGGCGGGGGAGTCGGCTTCTTTGTCGGGTATGGTGTTTCTTGGCTGATATGTTTTGTTTTCGGTTACAGTTACGTTATGCCACCGATATCGGTAGTGGTCAATCCAAGTTATTACTTTATATCGCTTGGTGTAATTATAGCGGTTACGTTGATTGTGGTATTCTCCATTGGCATGCGACTTGCTAATAACGCTCCTGCGGATCTTTTACGCCCAAAGCCGCCGAAAAAAGGTAAAAGAATACTACTTGAGAGAATTCCTTTTATATGGAAACGACTTTCGTTTAAGTATAAATCTTCAATGAGAAACGTTTTTAGGTATAAAACGAGATTTTTCATGATGCTTGTATCTGTAGCCGTTTCAACGGGACTAGTTTTTGCTGGACTGGCTCTTCTTGACATGTGCCTTTTTGGTGATTTTGGTTCGCCTGCGATTATCGGAATAGCGATAGTGGTCGTTGCTTTTGCTGGACTTCTAACTGCGGTTGTAATAAATACTCTTACGACAATAAATATAAGCGAAAGAGAAAGAGAAATAGCAACGCTTATGGTACTCGGTTACCACGACATGGAAATATGTGGATATATCTATCGAGAAATATATATAAGTACGTTTTTTGGCATTCTACTTGGCTATCCTGTTGGAATAGGACTTGCAACGCTGGTGTTCAAAACGATAGGGTTCGGATCAGTAGGAGATGTCAGTTGGTTTATGTGGCTGCTGATTCCGTTTATTGTTTTTGGGTTTACTTTGCTTGTAACGCTAATGCTTAGACCGAAAATAGTAAAAACAAAGATGAATGAGAGTCTGAAAGCTGTTGAATAAAGTCTTAAAATATGAGAAAACAAATAGGAAAATTTAATTTTAAATATTAATTCATTAATATAATTATCTTTTAGGAATAGAGTATGGAATATAAAAATTTAGTCATAAGAAAAGCAACAAAAGAAGATATTAATTTGTTGTACGAATAAATAATACGAATTAATAAATGGCTTAGCTATTTATGAAAAAAGGCCTAATAATATGACTGGTTCTATTGAAATGTTAGGTTACTAACTTTTTGAAAAAAAGGTTGCAACTGCGTTTATTGCGGAAAATGATAAAGGTGAAGATATTGGGTATGCAATATATTATCCTATTTTTTCTTCGTTTTCTGCTAATGTGAAAGTGCATTTAGAAGATCTATTTATTAAACCTAATTATCGTCATCAAGGATATGGAAAAGAATTCTTCTTTAAACTTGCAAAAATTATCAAAGAAGAAGGATATATAGGAATTGAATGGAGTTGTCTTGATTGGAATGTCCCTTCAATTGAATTTTATAAAAGAAAGCTAATGTAAAAACTTGCAAAAATGCATTATTTTTATAACTAATCACTTGTAAAATTTTATAAAATTTAGTACAATTTATTGTAATATATTACGAAATGCATTGCTTAATTTATTTAAAAAATTAAAAGGAGGAATATATGAAAAAAAGATTACTAACGCTCTCGCTATTATGCGCACTAAGCGTAGTTGGTGCAATTTCTATAACAAGTTGTGGTGATGTTACCGGAAGCAATACAACAGTAGAGTCTAACAAAAAGACTTTATTAGTAACCTTAGAAGGTGAAAAATCAGTTGGACAAATAATTATTATTAATGTCAAAGATCAGGATGGAAACGTAGTTGAAAACGCAAAAATTGAAGTCCTTGAAGGTAAAGAATTTATTACTATAGATGGTAATAAAATTTCTTTAAATGGCAAAGGGCACGTTAAAATTAAAATCAGTAAAGAAGGCTACAATTCTTATGAAACTGAATTCGATATTAATGAAGCAGTTTTACTTAAATTAAATGTTTCTTTTGAAGGAAAATTATTCCATGGTGAAACTATCAAAACAGTTGTTAAAGATGAAAACGGTTTAGAAATAACAGATTTCAAAATTGATATTAGAAAAGGTGGAGATTTTGCTTATACAAAAGGGAACGATATTATTTTATTAGATAAAGGTACCGTTGCTGGTATTATTTCTAAAGATGGATACGAAGAAACACCATTTGAATTTGAATCTAAAGAAGTATTAAGAATTAAGGACATTAAGGACAATGTCGACAATTATAATGGTAAATTAGTCACTGTTAGAGGTATCGTTACTGCTTCTTATGGTAATACTTTCTATTTAATGGATGGTAAAAATGGTTTTTATGTTTATAACATGAATAGACTTGAAACTGCAGGTAATCCAGGAGATGGTTTTGAAAATGGTCGTGTAGTTATGAATAAAGCTGTTTTAGTAACTGCCCAAGTAGATAATGGTAATTATGGATTACAACTTGCAGGCAACGTTAATGGTTCTTTTATCGAAGATGCATGTGTTCTTAAATCTAACATGACCGTTCAAGAACCTTTATGTTATGAAGTTAAAAAAGAAGCCGATATTATCGCATATAATGCTTCCCCAAAATTAGCTGGGTCACGTATTAAAATTACAGGTAAGTATATAACAGGAGATTTTTCAAGTGCTGAACAAACAGGTGCTAAAGACGCAATCTTTAACTTCATTTATGGGTCTACCAATTATCAAGCTAAATTTAATAAATATGGTAATGTAAGCACAGTTAAATCTTATTGGAATAAACAAAAAATAGAAGCTGGAGATTATGTAACTATTGAAGGCAATTTCACTAATTATAGAAATACAGTATCCATTGATTTAACTGATGAAGGAACCATTATTCATAATGAATCAAAAGATATAAATAATATTATTTGTGTTGCTAGTAATTCTAAAGTAGCTCAAGATCAAACCATTACTTTATCTGCTACTTTACCAGAAGGATTAACTGGCACTCCTACTTTTGAAATAATTAAAGGTAATGAATTTGCTACTCTTGAAGGTAACACTTTAAAAGGTATTAAACCTGGCCAAGTTACTATTGTTGCTAAAGTCGGTGATAAAGTAAGTATGCCAATTGAAATTATCGTTACTGAAGGAGAATATTCTTCAATAAGTTCTATTAGAACTATGGAAATCGGCGCTGAAGTTACAGCAGCAGGAAAAATATTAGGTTTCTATAGAGATGGTGTATTAATTCAAGATAATTCTGGTTATTTATTCTGTAAAACCGAAGATGATTATTATCCACAAGGAATAAAAATTGGCGATTATGTCGCAGCAAGTGGTACTACAATTACCTATGTTGATAACGCTAGAAAGTTCCCTTCAATCAGCGATTCTAAATTTAAAGTATTAGATAAAAAAGAAATTGCTACTACTTATACTAAAGTTAATCAATCAGATTTTAAGAACTTTACTGATGAGGAATTAAAAAACGGTAAAGCTATTGAAGTTGAACTTACTGTTGATAAATTTATTAAGAAGAACGGAATTCCTATGGGTAAAGGTTACTTTACGCTTCCTGATGGTGATGAACCAGGTACTGAATATTATTTCTTAGGATATGATAATAGTTTATATTTAAAGCCATTAGAATCATCAAATGTAAAAGCAATTGTTTATGGTACATATTCAACAAAAATTAATAAAAAAGGTTATATTATCATGGTAACTGAAGCCACAAAGAAAGTTACTTCTTTAGAAAATATTACTTTAGAATTAGCACAAACTATTATTGATAATAATTTAGATGGCAGTAAATATCTTACTACAGCTGATATTACTGTTGGTCCAATTGGTGCTTCTAAAGATGGAATTAAACTTGTTGTTGTTGAAGGTGATGCAAGTTTAGTTTATATCGATAAAAGTGATTTCTTCCATGATTTCAAAATTAAATCAACTGGAACAGCAGGTGTAGTTAAACTTCAAGCTCAAAGCGCTGATGGTAGTATTAAATCTAATATTGTAGAATTAACTATTAAACAATACGTAATTGAATAATATGAAATAATTAAATCTGAACAAAAGTGAATCAAAATGATTCACGGCCACGACTTAATTGTCGTGGCTTTTTATGTGTGACGGGCACGATATATATCTAAAGGGTGAAAGTCCCGAGTAGGAATGTCGTTATAACTACATAGTGAAACGCAAAACTATGAGATTGATGGATGAAGTATTACTAAAGACAATCTTAATCAAGCGTTTTTGCAAGTAACAAGAAACAAAGGAGCAGCCGGAGTTGATGAAATGGCTTGCGAAGAAGTTAAAGATTATTTGACAGTCCATGGTAATGATTTAATCAATCAAATCAAAAGTCGTGAGTATCAACCTCTTCCAGTAAGAAGAATAGAGATACCAAAGCCAAACGGTGGAGTAAGAAAACTAGGTATTCCAACAGTTGTTGATAGAATAATTCAGCAAGCTTTAGTCCAAAGATGACACCCATATTTGAACCTACATTTAGTGAATATTCATACGGATTTAGACCAAGTAGAAGATGTCAAAATGCAATTGATAGAGTTTTAGAATTAATTAATCAAGGATATGAATGGATAATAGACCTAGAAAAGTTCTTTGATAACGTTCCTCAAGATAAACTCATAAGACTTGTAGATAATAAGGTTAATGACAGTGATGTAACAGCATTAATTCATAAATACTTACGAGCAGGTGTTATGTTGAATGGAGCATTTGAAGAAACAAAAATAGGAACACCGCAAGGAGGAAATCTTTCACCTTTACTAAGTAATATTTATTTAAATGAACTTGATAAAGAACTAGAAAGAAGGGGACTGCATTTTGCAAGATATGCAGATGATTGTGTTATCTTTGTTAAGACAAAGTTTTCAGCCGAAAGAGTAATGAAAAATATTATTACTTTTATTGAAAATAAACTTAAATTAAAAGTTAATGCCGATAAAACACATATCACAAGACCAAATAACCTAAAATATCTAGGGTTTTCATTTTGGAAATTAAAAGAAGGTTGGTTAGCAAAACCACATCAACAAAGTTTTAAGAAATTATTCTTCAAACTAAAGAAATTAGTTAAACGTTCTTGGAGTATAGATTTAACTTATCGAATTAAGAAGATAAATGAAGTCTTGCGTGGTTGGATTAACTACTATCGAAAGGCATCAATGAAAAGTAGAATAGAAAAATTGGGAGAATGGTTGAGAAATGCAATACGTGTAGTAATATGGAAGCAATGGAAACTACCTTACACTAGGCGAATAGCATTAATCAAACTTGGTTTAAGTGAAAATGAAACAAAATGCGTATCAAATGCAAGAAAAGGATATCAACACATTTGTCATTGCTGGAGTATAACAAAAGCAATCAATAATTCATGACTAAAGAAAAGAGGGCTTGTAAACCCTCTTGAATACTATCTTAAACCGATAGCGTAGGATGTTTATTTAAACCGCCGTATACGGAAGACCATACGTACGCTGGTGTGAGAGGGAGCGGAAAATGTTTACTTTTCACTCTCTACTCGATTCTTCATTTTCTGCTAATGTAAAAGTGGATTTAGAAGATCTATTTATTAAACCTAATTATCGTCATCAGGGATATGGAAAAGAATTCTTCTTTAAACTTGCAAAAATTATCAAAGAAGAAGGATATATAGGAATTGAATGGAGTTGTCTTGATTGGAATGTCCCTTCAATTGAATTTTATAAAAGAATTGGTGCTATTCAAGAAAAAGGAAGAGCTTATTTTGGTTATAAATTAAATAATTAATTCTTATATTTCATCACTTGTTTTATCTAAAATAACAAAACCTGTTTCTCTTGATCTTACAGCAAGTTGAGTTCTTGACCTAAAGCCTGTTTTTAATAACATATTTGCTACGTGGTTTTTAATAACTCCTGGCGAAACTCCTAATTTTTTGGCAATTTCGACATTACTATAACCTCCAAGTATTAAACGTAATATTATTAATTCTTTTTCGGTGAATTCATTACTTAATGCTAATCCTACTTTTACTTGCTGGAGTTGTTTAGGATAAACAATTTCTCCATTCATTACTTTTTCCATTATAGAAAGGATTGGCTGTTCATTTATTTCTTTATACCAAAAACCTTCTACACCTATTTTTTTAGCCCTTTTAATATAAGAACATTCTGGCATAGAAGTGACAATAATTATTTTGATATTAGGAAATTTTTTCTTTATTTTTTCAGCCGCTACTAATCCGCTTTCTCCATTTTCAGTAACAACATCCATAAGAATTAAATCAATTGGCATTTTAGTGCATACAATATCGGCAATTGATGCATTTTCGATAGCAACTTCTAAATAAAAATTTTTTGAAGAATTTATATAGTGTGAAAAAAGAGTTTTAGGCATTTGTTGATCTTCTACAATCATTACTGAATACTTTCCGTTTTTCATTAATTTTCTCCTCGTAAATCTATTGATAATTCAAATTGTGGTTTACTTTTCACAATCATTTTACCATTTTCTTTTTCGATTAGCGAGCGTAAACTTGATAAACCTCCGCCTTCTTTAATTGTTCCTTTTGGAGGAATTCCATCATTTGTAATTTGGATTAAACTTTTTTTTACATTAACACATAGTAAATGACCATTTGCATGTGAAACTGTATTAGTTAAACATTCGTGCATAGCATGTATTAATATTTTTTCTAATGTTGAATTTTCTGGCGGATAATCACCCGAAAAATCAATTTTGATGTCAACAAGTTTTGCAGCATCAAATATAACTTGCAAATTACTTTTCTTTTCTTCTCTTTGAGTAGTAGTAGTTAAGACTTCTAATTCGTTTTTCCAAAAAGATAACAATTTATTTTGCTCTTCATTATTTAAGTTAGAAGAAAGCTTTCTTTTTGTTATTAAAAGAAGTTTACCAATATTATCATGAATCCGAATTTTAGCTGATAATATTTCTTTTTCTCGGGTTAATATAGCAATATTTTGGCCATAAGAAAGTAATCTTTGATTTACTAATATAACTGAAGAATATCAATTAACTAAAGAATTAGAAATTCAATTACAAAAATTAAAAT
>URQK01000079.1 GCA_900549975.1 uncultured Mollicutes bacterium | reverse complement strand
ATGGAAAAACATCTAAAATTCTTATTATTGTAGCGATTGTTTGTAAATATCTAATTTTTGCTCTTATTTGTGTATTAAATGGTTTATTACCATTCTTAGGAATGTTTATTGCTAGTGAAATAGGATTTGCAATTGGTCTAGCTATTGCTATAGGTGTTATTTTTGGAATTATTGCTGGAATACTTGGATACTAAAAATAAGTTTTATATATTCTATAATAAAATATAAAGACAAAAATTGCTAATTTTGTAATATAAGTTACCAAATTTAACTTATAAAGATAATTAGTATTCATGTATGCTTAAATAACATTGTAAAGAAAAAGGAGAGATAAAATATGGGTTTATTTCAAAGTGCTGAAAAGAAAGAAATGCAAAGAAGATTATTAATTAAACAAACGATGAAGAGCATTGAAAAGTATATTGCGGGATTAAATAAGCAATATGAAAGTTATGTGGAAATTGCTAAAGTCGCAAAAATGAAAGGTGCAGATCAACAATTTAAATTAGCGGTGTCTGCGATTAGAACTGTCACTAGCCAAAAGCAAAAAGCAGAAGAGATGTTACTTAATATTCAAATAACATCACAAATGCGTGACTTGACTAAGATGACAAAAGGATTCTTAACAACAATGAATACAATGTCAAAAGATATGATTAAAACAACAAAGAGCATGGACTTTGATAATGTTACTAAGAACTTCGAAACAGCTTTAGATAATGTTGAAGTTGCCACGGATAGACTTGATACATTATTAGATTCTTCCAATGATTCTTATGCTTCAATCGCTGATAATTCTAAGATTAGTAATGATGAAATTGCAAAGATGATTGATTTAGAAATTGCACATCAAGAAAGTGTGTTAAATTCTAATATTGATGCCAAAGTGGAAAAATTAAATAATAAGAATTAATTTGTGGAGTAGCTATGTCAAAAGAAGAATATATAAGCGAGTTAAAAGATTATTTATTAAATAAAAAGAAAGAAATTTTAACTCCTAAAACTAATTACGCTGATTACGAAAGAGACCTAAAAAAATATATGGTTTTAAATATGCGTAAAAGCAATTTTATAAATGTTTTAAAAAACTTTGAAGAATCTTCTGGTTATACACCAATACAAATTTATACTCGAGCTTGGTTAAGCAAAGAAGTATATTATGGATTCTATCATCGTTTAGATTATAATCCCAAAAGAGAAACATTACTCGCTTTAGCGATTGGCTTACATTTATATGTTGAAGATACAAAAATTTTATTTCAATCATGTGGATATGTGTTTCCGTGTACAACCGAAGACTATGTCGTAGTCTTCTTCATGGAAAAAGATTTATACGCTAAAGGTAATGATGTTGATGATTATGAAGACTTAAGTTTTGTTAATGATTTGCTTGAAGCAGTTAATTGTAAATTATTAGGTAAAAAAAGTAGAGAAAACAAGTTTTAAAATTACAAGGAGTAAATTAAATTATGAAAAAATGTAATGTATGTGGTTGTTATCTAGAAGATGGACAAGAACGTTGTCCAATGTGTGGCGCGATTAACGTTAAAGAAGAGCCAAAAGAAGAAAAAGTTATCAAAGAAGAAATTAAAGAACAACGTGTTGAAGAACCAAGGAATTCCAGTGCTTATAATGCGGAAAGAGTGTTAAGAAGTGTTGTTCGTGTTTCTACTGGCAATAGCGTGGGTACAGGATTCGTTTATAATGGAAATCTTGTTATTACTAATGCCCATGTTATCTCACAAGTAGATAATAACGGAAATCTTATGATTTCAAGAATCATACGTGCTTCTTTTTCAGAAAAATATGATCGCACACTTTATTTATTGGAAGTACTTAATATTGATGTTCAAGAAGATGTTGCAATATTAAAATTCGTTGATAATGTTTCATTCCCATCTCTTGTTTTAGCGGATCAAAGCAAAGTATCAATGGGAGAAGAAGTATTTACCATTGGCTGTCCATTAGGATTTGATTTCTCTTATGTAAGTGGTCATGTCTCTAATCCTAATAAAGTTACTGAAGGAAAAGCCCATAAAGTTATTCAAACTGATATTACAGTGAACCATGGTAATTCTGGCGGACCATTATGTAATATGAATTGTGAAGTTGTTGGTATGGTTTCTTTTAATGAAATTCACCGCTCTAACGATAATATGATTGATACACCAAATGGACCCGCACAATTAACTTTATATAAGCCAATAGATGGTATGAGTTTTGCCGTTACAAGTGATGCAATTAAAGAGTGTTTAAAAATAATGAAAATGTATCGATAGGAGGAAATTATTTATGTTTTTATTTAAACCAAAAGAAATTTATATCAAAAGAAAAAACAATTTACTTTTTTACGTAGAAGATTTTTCTAATCAAGATTTAAGAAAAGTTACATTTGCTATTGAACGTGATCTTTGTGCTTATGTAGCAGTAAATGGTTATATTCAAAGAAATTTAATGCTACAACCTGGCACTGTTTACAATTTGAAAAAAGAGTTAAAAGGTGAAAATATAAAAATATATGTAATTGATCAAAAACGTCAAAATACAGGATTTACATTTTCTACTGGTGGCTCAATTGATTTATTTTATTCTAAAGAGAGCAATTATACTTTAAAAGCTGGTTATACTGCCACACTAGAGTTATGCATTGAAGATGGCATTTTATTCCTTGATAAATACAAAGATTTAACCCCAGAACAAGTGAAAGCTAAACTTCAAGAAATGTGCTATACCGAAGGTGTAAAAGCTAATGATGTTTATTTAGGAAATGCTATTAAGCAAGTGTTACAAGCATATATAGCTAACGATCATACTTTATATGCTTCACCAACAACATATAACATTAAAGATATGAGTAATACTTTCCAAGAAAGTGTTATTAAAGAAGTGAATAGAAATTTAAGTAAGTTTGGCTTTAATTGTATTAATTTTGCTTTCACTTTTAATAGAACTGATGCTGGTGATAAAAAACTAAAAGAATTTAGTGATAAAGAAGGACAAATTGAAGGCGATCGATTAGATGAAAAAACACGCGCCATCCGTAAAGAAGATCAACGTGATGATCGTGATTTCCAAATCCAAATGGAAAAAGCAAGTAACAAAACAAATGAAGAGCCTGTTCAAGTAGAATGTCCATATTGCCATAAAAAAATATATAAAGATAAAAATATGAAACATTGCCCATATTGCGGTATGTATATAGGAGAATAAAACTATGTGGCCATTTAAAAATAAAAATCGTGAAGCTAACTTTAAAGAAAAGCAACAAATTAGTATGTCAATAGATGGCATCATCCGTAAAATTGATGATGAAAAAAGATATATTAATGATGAAATTACTTTAGATTCTGTTGAGAATTTAAAAAGAAAATTAGTTAAAATGAGTGATAGTGCTGAATGCAGTAATTATGGAAAATGTATAGACATTCTTAATTTTATTAAGCAATCATGTTCTGATTTAGTACCACTTTTAAGTGTGTCAAGTAGTAGCGTTGATATGCAAATGGAATTTATTGCTAATTTAGTTAAAGACTATCAACGTGGTGATTCAATTTACTTACAAAAACAATTCAAAGAGTTATACAATAAACGTAGTAATTTATTAGCAAGATTAATTGAAATTGATGAGAGAATAAAAGAAAAAAATGAATACTTACAACAAGTAGCTAAAAGAGCTTTAGCATCCAAAAATAATGCGGTTGAATATCGCCGTTATATGGACCAAGTTCAAGCCATAAAAGCTGATATTAGCGAATTGGAAATGAATAAAACAAACGCTAGTGATCATTTAGACTTTATTAATATTGCTGTTTATAAAGTTATTCAAGACCAAACTTATAGCGATAGTGCAAGCATCACCGATTCTACTAGCGAGATTATTAGTAATGCGTTAAATAATACTAATCGTACAGCATATCGTGATTTAGAAAAACAAAAACGTCTTAGTGAGCAAGTTAGAAAGAACCAAACATTTATTAACGATGCGATTAGTTCAAGTGATACATTTAGCAAAACTAATCGTAATATTGCTTCCACTAATGAATATTCTCGTAGCGCTCAAGAAGAAAGAGATGCTAAAACTTTGGGTGTTTCATCAAATAAAGGACCAACTCAAGCCGAATTAGATGAATTAGATAAAATCATTCATGGTTAAGGAGTAATTATGAACAAATTAGATAAAGAATTAGAAAAACAAAGGAAAATTGATGAAACAAGACAAAACCTTGAAGAATTAGTGGCTAAATATGAAGATAATGAAAAAGAATATATCGCTTTAGCGGCAGAGGCCAAAGCGGATAATCGTATGACGGATTATAAACAAACTTTAGTTTACTTAAAAGTTGTTATGGCCCGCAAGGCGCAAGCTAAATCAATGCTTCATCAATTTAAATTAATAGAATTAAATCGTGATGAAGCTAAAGCATCCAAAGCATTTATGGATAGTAT
This sequence comes from uncultured Mollicutes bacterium, assembly GCA_900549975.1. Lineage (GTDB taxonomy): Bacteria > Bacillota_I > Bacilli_A > RFN20 > CAG-826 > RUG131. The sequence goes on along the minus strand of URQK01000079.1, from coordinate 3,062 downwards.
GCTCATTATATCTAAAGAAACTAATAAATTATTTAATGGCATAACTGTGCATAAAGCTACTAAGAATTTACGTAAAATGTCTTCAGATATGGAAAAGAATCAAATGTTAATGACATCATTTTTAGAAACTACTCAAGCATCTTTGGGTAATTTAGAAGATGAAACAATTATGCCAAATGTTGATAAAGAAGTAGAAGAACGTATTAATCAAGAAGTTGATAAAATTAAAAACAACATTGATAGTACACCTGATGATCGTTTACAAGAATTATTAGGAAACACAAAAATATAGTAAAAAAGCAAGATAAATAATTGTCTTGCAAATCTTTAAAAGGAGAATAATCAAAGATGGAAGATAAATATAAATATTATAGTGATGCAAGCAAATATTTAGACTTGGCCGCTAACGCAAAAGATAATAATGTTGATGAATATTTAAGTTACCTTAAAAAAGCAGCAATTTGTTTATATCAATATGCCAAAATAGAACACGATCCAGATAAGAAACAAGAAGCAACAAGACGCGCCGATTCAATCTATAATGTTATTAAGTCTTTTAATAGTAATAAGCCTCAAACAAATATTTATCCTAACAAAGCAAAAAAAGAAGATGATGAAGATAATGATGAAGAATCAACTCTTGAAGCTTCAAAATCTGATACAACGTTTGATGATGTAGTGGGTTTAGATTATGCTAAAGCAATTATTCAAGATGAATTAATCGATCGTTTTAATCCTGTTTATGAAAAATTATATGAAGATGTTGCTTTTCCAAGTGGTATTTTACTATTTGGTGTACCTGGAACAGGAAAAACATTATTTGCTCGTGCAGTTGCTGGCGAAATTAAAGCACCATTTTATTATAAGTCCGCAAAAGATTTGATTGATAAGTATGTAGGCGAAACAGGAAAAAATATTTCCTCACTATTTAATGAATTACGTAAAAATAAATTATCCATCTTACTTTTAGATGATTGTGATGAATTATTTGGCGCTCGAAAAGATGATTCACAAAGTTATGAAATAGCAACGGCAAATGCTATACTTCGTGAAATGGATGGCTTTGAAAAACATAAAGATAATGTAGTAATTGTTATTGCTACTACAAACCGCCCTAGTGCATTTGATGATGCTATTTTACGTCGTTTCACTTTAAAAATAAAAATCGATTTACCAAGCGAAAAACTTCGTAAAAAGATGATTTTTAACTATACTAAAAACAAAGAAGGTTTATCACCTTTAGATGATGAAACAATTGATTACATTGCTTCAAAAACACAATATTTTTCTGGTGCTGATATTAAACATTTATGTGAAGATGCTTTCCGTATTTTAAGAAAGAAAAATAAACCAAGAGTTATTAATGGCGAAGATGCTTTACCATTATCAAAAGATGAAATGGTTGAAGCATTATCTCATCGACGTGCAGAAGTAAAACCAGAAGCATTATTAGCAGTAGAAAAATTTGATGAACTTTATGGTAGTGGTGTAAGAAATGATAAAACAAATAAAAATGTAGAAAAAGAAAATGATGAAGATATTAAATCTGATAATGATAATAAAGAAGAAAATGAAGATAATGATGATTTAAATTATGAATATCATTATCCAACTTCAGATTTATTAAATAATCCTAATACAGATATTAAAGAAGATGTTAGTGATTATATTGAAACTTGTTCTAATAAGATTAGCGCTAAATTAAATGAATTTAATGTAAAAGCAGATGTTAATAATGTCATTATTGGACCAACATTTCTTCGCTTTAACTTAAAACTTGGTACAGGTATAGCAATTGCTAATGTTAAAAGATATTTAGAAGATTTAGAGCAAGTTTTACAATGCAAAATTCGTTTATCTGATGATACCACTAGTGAATTTTTAGGTTTAGAGATTCCTAATCCTAAAAGAAGAATAGTTTCTTTAAAAGAAGTATTAGGTACTAAACTAGATAATAATTTTCAAATAGGATTAGGAAAAAGAGTTGATGATTCTGTTTTCTATTTATCAAATAAAGACTTTACTCATATTCTTATTGGTGGAACTACTACTGGTAAATCATCTTTAATTCATTCCATTATTTGTCAACTTGTTATGAATTATTCTCCAAAAGAAATGAAATTTGTTTTAATAGATACTAAACGTGTTGAACTATCTTATTATAGCGATTTACCGCATTTAGCTTGCAATATTGTTAAAACAAAAGATGATGCTTTAGAAAAAATGCAAGCATTAATTAATGAACAAGCTCGTAGATATGCTTTAATTGAAGAATTCAAATGTCGTAATATTGAAGAATATAATGAAATTTCTAAAAACAAATTACCTTATTTAATTTTAATAATCGATGAACTAGCGGAACTTGCTAGTAAAGCATTCCTTGATATGCTATCAACTTTAGCTGCACAAGGACGTGCCGCGGGTATTAAAATTATTGTAGCTACTCAACGTCCTTCCGCAGAAGTAATACGTGGTGATGTTAAAGCTAATTTCCCAACTCGTATTGCTTTAACAGTTGCTTCAAGTATTGATTCTAGAATAATTTTAGATCATACCGATGCAGAAAAACTTGTTGGTAAAGGGGATATGCTTGTTAGTAATAATAATGAGATTACTAGACTTCAAGCACCATTTGTTACAACTGAAGAAATAAAAAGAATAACTAAATTTATTGAAGAGAATAAGTAGGTGTAGTTGATATATGAAGTGCGTAAAATGTAAAACATGTGGGCACGAAAGTATAGTTAATGAACAAGATGAATTTTTTAGATGTAGTTCATGTGGTTCATATAATGAATTAAATACAATCGTAGCCAAAAGTAGTATTAGATGTATAAGATGTAATACACCTTTAGATGCAAAAAGCATTAAAGATGGTGTTTTAGAATGTAATCATTGTCATCAAATAATGACATTTCCTAAAAATAATCAAGCAAGTAATGTAAAAGAGAATATAGAATTAGGAAAGAGTAGTTTAAATATATGTAACTTTGACCAAGCATATGAATATTTTACAAAAGCTATAGAATTAGATCCAAGAGAACCAGAAGGATACTTTAATC
>URQK01000078.1 GCA_900549975.1 uncultured Mollicutes bacterium | reverse complement strand
ACTTTCTTTTACTTGAAAGCGAATCAGCTTTTGAAAAGAATATTATAAACTGACTAAATAAAAATAATTTATAAAAATATTGTTGGTTCATTTTGCTATAATCTTATTAAGAACTTTAAGAAAAGATATCATTACTGATAAAATAATTGATGAGGAAATTAAACAAGTTAATATGACTGGTTTAAATTGTTATAAATATGTCTTTATATCTCGAAGTGGTTTTTCATGCACACCAAAAGATAATGTCGAATTAATAGACTTAAAGCAATTATTTGAATAAAAAACACATTAACAATATTAGCCTTTGTAATGATAAATGCTGATTTTTAATTTTTAATAAATCTTAAAAGGAAATCTGTTATTCCAATAATAGTAAATCCATTATTATCTATAGCCTCTTTTATTGGCTTATTGATAACTACTATTTTTTGAATTGAATTATGAAGTTTTAAAAATGGCTTTGTTTCTCGAGCTATAACATCTTTGCTATTATAATCAGCACATACTTGAATATAAAATTGCTTTATTCCTTTTTTGGCGATAAAATCAATTTCATAATTCTTTTTAACACTTTTTCCTTCTTTGTTTTTTTCAATAGAATTAATTGTTCCAATATTAACACTATATCCATTATAAATTAATTCATTATAGACAATATTTTCAAGCATTTGTCCTTCATCATTAAAAGCAAAATTTAAACGTGCATTTCTAAGACCATTATCAATAAAATAATATTTTCTTAAAGCACCTATTTCACTATTTCCTTTAATATCATATCTTTTTGCTTCACTTATTAAAAACGAATCTAAAAAATAATTTAAATACCTCTCAATAGTGGTTTTGTCAATGGTTTCTTTTTTTACACTCTTATATATATTGCTTAGTCGCTCTGAATTAATTAATTGTCCGGATTCTTCACTAATTATGTTGCATAGTTCATCAAGGACTTCACTTTTTTTGAGATTATTATGATCTAATATATCTTTAAAATATGTAGTTTGAAATAAATTTACTAAATATGACTTTTTTTCATCATAATCTTTTAATACCGCAAGTGGCATGCCTCCATACATCATATATTCATAAATGGCTTCTAATTCACTAACTTGTTTATAATTATAAAATTCTTCGAATGATAATGGTTTTATATTAATATTAGTGGCTTTATCCCTAAATTCAGTAACAATATCTGTTGATAACATCTTAGAGTTAGAACCTGTGACATACAAATCAATATTTTTTTCTCTAGATAGTCCTAATATTAAATCTACAAAAGAAATAACATTTTCACTATTTTTATTTGCTAGTTTAATTACGCCGTTTGTATAAACAGGATTTATTATTGTATCAATCAATTGTACCTCATCAATAAATACATAATAATATTCATTAGGATTTACAATACTTCTAATGTATTTATCAAGTTCCAATGGATTTCGATAATTAGCATTTCTTAAATCATCTAATTCAACAATTATTATGTTTTGCTTCTTTACACCAATAGAAAGCAAATAATTATAATAAATTTCTTTTAATAAATATGATTTACCACATCTTCTTACACCAGTTATAACTTTAGGAAATCCATTATGTTGTGCTGCAATTAATGCTTTTAAATATATCGGTCTATTGATCATAATACATAATCTCCTTTTTGGTAGAATTCTACCTTTTTTACGATTATATTTTACGCTAATAAAGCCAAATAATCAATATTTAGTCTCTTTTTTGGTAGAATTCTACCTTTTTATCGACTACTTTCATTAAATAAGAGTAACAAAATTAGCAACAATCAATTAATATCGGACTAATCAATGCATTTACTTTAGAATCGCTTAAATTTACTATATCTAGATTATAATAATCGTAATCAAGTAAAGGTGGTGCTTAGTTCATAAGTCCGAACAAGTTAAAGAAAAAGTTACAATACCATTAATAAGTAATGATTAATCTAATTATAGATTATATTTAATGGACACAGGATTCTTATCATATCAAAGTGATATTAATATGGCTACTTTTATAGATAAAAACTCTCAAAACGAATTATCTGGCATTTTCTTTGAAGACTATGTTGCCTGTGAACTAGTTGCTAAAAATTTCCAGTTACTTTATTGGAAAGGTAAAACAAGTGCAGAGTTTGAATCTGTTATTAGCTTTAATAATAAAATAATACCAATAGATGTTAAAAAAGATAAAGGAACATTAAATTCTTTAGCAAAGTATAAAAGCACATAATAGCTGTCAAAGAGTAATAAAAGTATCAAGTAACAATTTTGGAATTGATGAAGTACAAGGAATAATGACTATTCCTTTATATATGTTTTTTATGCTTTTAAATGAAAGAAAAGAAAAGCAACAGTTATAAAAAAAGGCCGAGTTCCGAAACAGACCAAGGCCTTTTAGCAAATGGTAAAATTTGCTGTGCTTAACTAAACAGTTAATCTGATATTAACGTTGGCGTCTATCACCTTTGTTGTGCCGATTCTAACACTTGCTGCACCGTTTGTCAACCGCCATAATAGTATTCCATTAGTTAAGTATAGTGTGTTTTAGATTGCTTAAATTCAATTTTAAAGTCCAAAAATATGCATTTATCATCATTTAATTGTCGAAAAATATGCATTTATTATAGATTGTATGGTCAAAAAATATGCAAACACTTGATTCTTTCGGGCTTTTTATGGTAATATTTTACCATGAGTGAGGTAAGGTATGTTAAAAAGAAAAATTTTAAATGATTTAATCAATTGGAAAAATACCAAAGATAAAGAATGTCTTCTTGTGAAAGGTGCTAGACAAGTCGGCAAGACTTATATCATTGAGGAATTTGGCAAAAATTACTATGACAATTATGTATATTTAAATTTCTTTCGTAATCCAAATTTAAAAAACATTTTTGAAGGTAGCCTTGAAGCAAGTGAGATATACAAAAAAATGTCAATATATATTCCAAATTTTAAACTCGTTCCAAATACGCTTATTTTTCTTGATGAAATTCAAGAATGTCCAAATGCAAGAACAGCGCTTAAATTCCTTGCAATAGATAACAAATATGATGTTATAGCTTCAGGATCACTTTTAGGAATAAGTTATAAGTCAGTTCCATCAATTCCTGTTGGATACGAAAGACAACTTACTATGTATTCCCTTGATTTTGAAGAATTTTTATGGGCTATTGGCTTCAACGAAAATTCAATTTCATATATCAAAGAACATTTTGAAAATCATGAAAAAATTGAAAATGGTATCAATGATGAGATGTTTAGAAAATTAAGAGAATATATTGTTGTTGGTGGAATGCCTGATGTTGTGAACACTTTTATTGAAACGAACAACTTTGGCGATGTTCAAAAAGCACAAGACAAAATTCTCTTTGACTATAATGATGATATTATTAAATATGCAGAAAATGTTGAGAAGCCAAAAATTAGAAAATGTTATAATTCGATTCCAAAGCAACTTGCAAAGGAAAATAAAAAATTTCAATATTCCGTTGTTGAGAAAGGCTCAACATCTAGAAAATATGCAGATAGTGTTCAATGGTTAGTAGATGCCAACTTGGTTATCCCTGTTTATAATGTGTCTAATCCAATTTTACCTCTTGATGCTTACTCAAAAGAAGACTATTTTAAAATTTATTTAAATGATATTGGGCTAATTTGTGCAATGTATGGCTTTGATATTAAGGCTCCCATTTTAGAAAATTCTCTTTCAGGTTCTGCAAAAAGAGGAATTTATGAAAATTTAATATGTGATATACTTACTAAACGCGGATACAAACTCCATTTTTATAAAAACGATGACAACACACAAGAGTTGGAATTTTTAATCACTCAAAACTCTAAAATTATTCCAATTGAAGTTAAAGCCGGCAATAGCGCTAGTGTTTCTCTTAATAACTTTATCATTGAATACAAGCCCCCTTATGCCTATAAACTAATCACTGGCAATATAGGTGTTAGCAAAACAAAAATCACCTTACCTTTATATATGGCTATGTTTATTTAACTATTTACAGATTAATGGTAAATACGATTTTTCCTCTTTGTTTTTTTAATAAAGAGTCCAACTTCTAGGATATATCTCTAATTCAATGAAATTATTTTTTCTCTCATTATATAACATCCATAATTCTCTGAATAGTATTACAAGTATCATCAAAGGAAATATCCTTTGCATACTCATACTCGTGACTATATTTCTCCCACAGTTTGCGGAGCGTGTCGCTTTCGCGGATTTCTTTTATAATATCTAGGTAGTCTGCCATAATTATGTCGCTACCGCGTTTCTGTGTTGTTCGTTCAAGTGCCTGGCGCAGCATCACTTTGTCACATTCTGCACCGCGTAGCGCATATAAGATATATATGTCATAATAATCTCTCAGACGGGTATTTGCAATGTTTCGTGATAGCACAGTTTCCAGTTTTTCCGCCAAAATCGTTTCAAGGTTGTAAGCCAGAATATTAATCACGCGGTCATCAAACAACAAGGAAAATGTGTACTCCATCTCACGAGGAGTTATCATATCTCCCGTGGTCACATCCACCGTCAGAGGTACGCTGATTGGCGAATAGTTTGCTTTCAATGCGACCCTAATGCCGGGATAGTCATCGGTTTCTCGAATATCAGAAATGCCGACAACCTCAAACTTTACGTCATCAGCAATCTGGATAGCGCAAATCTCCGTAAAGATTTTTAGGATTGATTCATGTGTCAATGTGAAACCTTTGATTGTTGTGTCTAAATCCATTGTTGCACGCGTATCCAGTCCAACAATGGCCGAAATAAGAAATCCACCTTTGAGAATAAAATTGTTCTTATAAGGTGAGAGCGAGATGCGTTCCAGCAGCCGCTCAAGCATATAGTTTTGCATAACGAGTTGTGCCGAGATATGCTTCTCCGCCGCTTTGTTTTTGATAAAGGCTTTCAACTGCATCGGATTTTTTGTAATCATAGTAAAACCTCCATATATCTAATTATTTTTGACTTCACACGAAGCTGATCTGCGTATTGCATAAGTTTGTGAATATTCTTTTTCTTGGACGCTGCATAGCGTTTCATAGCTTCTCCAACAATCTGAACATCGCTTCCGTTTCCGCGTAAAATATCACATAGCGTTCTTTCTAAGTCGTAAACACGAATTTTATTGCCTGAAGGGGATTTAATTTCAATTATTCCAAACTCGTAGTTCTCTAACACAACGCGCTTGACAATTAGATTTTCTTGTTTCAAAGATGAGGTGTTGTAGCCCTTTGGAAATGTCATCGTATATTTTACTGGAGTACGATCCGTATAACCCAGTAGATATAATGCGGTATCGTGCGAGTAAATTCCGCGCCCATACTTGCTCTGTAAAAGGTAAAAATCATCCTCCCATGCACTGCTTTTCACATATAAACCGCGCCCAAAGCGATAAATCTCACCACTTTTAACAAGTTCTTTCAAAACACTGCGATGCAGTCCTGCTTTTGTCACCTGCGCTGCGGTAATCATGCCATCCTTCGACGCTTCTAGTAGTTCTTTGATTTTTTTATTATCATTCATACTTCTCACCTCTTTTTGACAGCCACACATTATATTGTACGTAAATAATGTGTGATTGTCAATAAATCAAGCAATGAGTACAATTAGTCTTAAACTTTAAATAAAATTCATTATTTTATAGTTAACACGAAATTGTTTTTTTAATATCAAATAATTTGACATCACAAGTTGAATAAAAATTTTTTGTATTTTGGGCAAATGATATAAAACCAAATGTGATTTAGTAAGAAAAGAAAATCGAAAAGTTGTGTAATATGATAGAAAAAATATCTATAGTTATAGTTGTTGGTGATTGTAAGCAAGATGATGATCCCATAAATAATTATGGTTTAAATTTTGTTTTAAAACAAAATTCTTTTCTAGCCTAAAATAAATGGCTCTTTTTTATCATTGTAGCTTCTAATAATCCTTTTTTTAGTTTTATACGTCATAGCATCAATCAACTCATTAGTATCTTTATAGCCAAACTTTATGTCAAGACATCCAACTAAAGCAGGTATACACATTTTGCATGGCCTTTTTTTTATTCTAAATTCATATTCGCTTAGTTTATTTTTAGAATTAATTCCATGCATCAATTTCTTATAATCTTTATTTACAAACTTCATATAATTTATAATTTTTCTCTCACAGCATGAATAATGTACAACAGAAAAATTTTTAATAGTTTTATAATCGTGTTCTAATGTGGTTGGCTTTGACAATACTCTTCCATCAGCATCATCAAAACTCCAATTTTCCCCACTTGTTTTAAGATTATAATACGTATATCTACAAACTTTATCATTAAGATGACATTCTATAAATTTAAATCCATAAATATACTTTAGCATATCATTTATTTTGTCGTATGCTCTTGAAATGTCTTTCCTAATTTTTCCGTCTAATAAAACACCACAATAATCTTTTATTGCACCGCTTAAAGATAAAAAGCAATTACTTTTATTTATATTGTCTTTCGAAACTGGCATAGCTATAGCAACACAAGACAATCTTTCTTTTTTATAATACTCTGCTTCTTTTTTATGATTATTAGTCCATTCTTTATATTTAGATTCTATATAAAATAGTTGGTTTTTATCTTCAAATGATTTGAAAAATCCTAAGTTTGTATTATTAAAACTATCGATATTAATTCCATTATTATTTTTCTCACAACTGCGTATAATTTTTCTTAATTCATTTGTTGATTGTTTGATAAAATCATATGAGCTTAAAGTATCAGTAGGATTATAAATAAACCACGCTTTGCTTATATAATCTATATATGTATCAAAATAAGATAATTTTTCAACATCATTTGTTAATAAACATAAACTTAATGCATTAAAATAATATGTGCAAAACGGCATGATTTCATCATAATTTTCCAATGCATATTTCTCATACGTATAAATTTTAATATACTCATTTTCTGTTGATATATCCGCTACTTCTATAAAGTCATTATTGCACATTTTTATCTCCTATTTTTTATTTATTAAGTTATTTTGTTAGTTCAAACACTTTCTTTCAATCATCAACCATTTTATTAAAATCCCAATAATTAAAAATTTTATGTGGTTTATCTAAAAACACACATCTATCTTTTAGATTATTTCTAGTTAAGATTCTATTACATAAATCATATGATAACTTAGAATTAGCCACTACTAAGAGTTTGTTATTATTAAGTCCATTTATAAAATTAGTAAATGCATCATCATTAAGTGTTCCAAACATTATCGCCTTGTCGCTAGCGGCATTCTTTTGCCTAATTACTTTTTTAAAAACATCTATAAAGTAAATACCTTCTTTTTTTAATGCTTCTTTAAGTTCATTAATTTTTTCATTACTTTTTAAATAATCAAAATTAGCATTAGGTATAACTTGATCTAATACTTTATACATTTTAGTTCTTGGTGCGGTATAAAACCATCCATTACCATTCCAAGGTGTAATACTACCCACTATAATAATTTTAGCTTTCTTTTTTTCTTCATCACTTAAATCATTAATATCAATAGGTACAACTGAACTAGCTATTTCATAATTAGATGAATCAAATAAGCAATT
>URQK01000077.1 GCA_900549975.1 uncultured Mollicutes bacterium | reverse complement strand
TAGTTAATTGAACAAACTCTTTATCTTCTAAATGATGAAAAATATCATCAGAATATTCAATTTCAAGAAAAGAAGAACTAATTATCATATATTCTTTTGTTTTGTCATTAATAAGAACAATATAATTTTCGTTATTCCATTTGCATTCTAAACCAACACAAGCGTAATAGCATTTCCAGTCATTTATTGTGTTTAAAATATGTAAAAAATCTTTAAATAATTGTATATCATCTGTAAAATCTACGTTTCCTTCCGACATATTCTCATCAAAAAAAGACAAACCATCTAAGTGCCAAGATATTACTTCTTTTAGTAATTCTTCAAGAGGTGTTAAATCTTCTTTTAAATCATCGGAAAAGCCGCCACATATAATCCAATTATAAATACAAAACCATGATGCTAAAGTGATATCATTCCATTTATGGCTTGTGTACATTCCAATTGCTTTAACTATTGAATCAAGACTAAAATATTTTTTAAACGGGTATTGCGTATCATATTTAATTGTAGTCTTATTTCTACGCACTTCATCTTCTAAACATGTAACATCACATACTTTTTTAATAAGTTCTTTATCAAACATCATTATTTCCTCACTTCAACATGTTAATTGCAACTTAATTATATAATAAATACTATAAAATAGGAAATAAAAATAGACTATACTCAGAATGGGCTAATTTCATTCACTTGTAATTTTATGCGTTTATTCTGCAATCTATTTAATAATTTGATAATAATAAAATTTTCTAAAAAAAAACAATTTCAACATAAGTCAAAATTGTTTTAAATTACATAATTTACAGTTTTATAAACTATTGTTCGTTTGTTACTTCTTTTACTTCTTCAGTTGTAGTTTCTATTGATTTTGGTTGTTCTTTTGCTTCTTCTTTTTTTAGTCCAAAAACCAAATTGAAAATATAGTAGAATAAGAATATTAAGTTACCCATAAATGGAATTAACGCAAGACATGCACTCATACGGTATGCCAAGGTTGCACTTTCGCTTGGGCTTGTTGCTGCTTGCTTGATTTCAATAATTTTACCCCAACTAGTAATTATCAAAGCGGCTGAAGAATAAATAGTTAATAAAACAACGACTAAACCGCAAATACTAGCCCATTTTTTATTTCTAGTAGCAAAAACTAATGAAACAACGCTTAAAGCAAATATCATTAATTGGAGAATAGTTGTGTCATCAGAAGTTACGGATGAAGAACTGGAACTAAGTGTAACAACAGTCGAGAAAACCATAAGCGTAACAAATAAAGCCAACAATGGTATTAACATAAAATTATCTTTTTTACCAAATATAAAGTTAAGTAGCGCTAATACGGCTACTGCGATTATTGCTAGTCCCACAAAAATTGCAGCAATACCCATTCCATGTCCATCATTTTTAATTAATGCACCAGATACAACGAACACTAATATAGCCAATACAAACGAAATAGCGCTTAAATATAAATTTTTAATTCTCATTTTTATTTTCCTTCTTTCCATTAAAATTAAACAAACTACCAACTAAAATAAGTAAACAAGCCATCGAAAGAAATGAGCCATTACTTACTATCTCAAGAAAAAAGAAAGTTCCTAATATGTAAGTAAAAACTTTCTTAACTATTTGATATTTTTCATTTTTAAATGTTAAAACCAAAAATACCAAATAAGCAATTGCTATACAAAGCCTAACTGCTGTTGAATATGTTGCACTACTAATTAAAGGACTTAAGTATCGCACAATTATAGATGATGCAAGAAGAATTTCAGAAATAAATAATGTTGGCTCATATTTGTCTTTAATTCCACTAACTAAAAGCATTATTGCACTTGTTAAAATAACTCCAGCATAAATAAAATTAAGTATAACATTTTCATCTGTAGCAGATTGTCCAAAAAATGATACCAAATTAATCATAGCTAAAGCCATAGCAACGCTTCCGATAATAATAAAAAATTCTTTTTTATTCTTTATCAATGTATTCATAATTTCCTCCCTGAATTTATTATATCAAAGATAAATATTGACTAGTACAAAAATCACATATTTCTTTTTAAATCAGTTAAATGTAATTTTTAACAGTTCCTCTTACCTCATTATATGCTGCTTCAATTGACTAATAAAATGTTGCAAAATTATCATCTATTGCTAGTTCCAACATGCCATAGACATGAAGATAGTTTGCCTAAGTCTATTGTTACTTTATATGCTGGTTTTCTAGTCCTTTTATTAAGTGACACTGCAACAATTTCGCCACTCTCATTTCTGCTTTATCAAATTCATCTACATTAATCATATTTTTCACATTTCTTTTTTAATTATATTACTGAATAAGTCCTTATTCTTTTATTAACCATATTAGGCTTTAAATATCCATTATTACAAAGTTCAATACACCAATTAATAATCGTTCGATTAGAAACATCAAATGCTTTTGCTAATTCTATTGGAGAAAATTTTAATATTTTCTTTTTAGTTATGTAATCAAGTAGCGCTTTTGCTTTACTCGATAATTGATTAATTCTCTCTTTTTCATTATTATTCACTAAATTTGTGGCAATTTCAGTAACTTTAGAAGCATATAGACTAAATACTTTTACAAAGTAATTAATCCAAATTTCTGGATGAGGAGGATTATCTCTTCCATCATAATATAGTACGGGCAATCCCATCTGCAATGAAGAATAATATTCATCTAAGTCAAATGAAAAATATTCTTCCAACGATCCAATTTCTTTAAATCCATATCCATAATAAGAAAGAATATAATTTGACATTATTCGTGCAGTTCTTCCATTTCCATCTTCAAAAGGATGTATTGTTACTAACTGATAATGAAGAATAGCAGCTTTAATAATAGGATGGTCATCAGAATTGTTAATATAATTTACAAGTTCCTCTAATAGTTTAGGGATATCGTTATATTCAGGAGGAATATATTCTGGATTTCCAGTATTGCTATCATAAACCGCAAATAAAACTCCTGGCGGCATAGGTCCTCGTAGACCAATTTTATCTTTCGATTCTCCAAACACAATTTGCTTCTGTACTTTTAATAATAATTCTATGGAGAAAGGCGTTTTTCTTTCTAACTCTTTTGACAAATATTCTAAAGCCAAATAATAATTTCTTATTTCTTGTTCTGGCTTCAAAAAATGTCTATTTTTACTTTCAATAGCGTTTTCCGCCTGTTGGTAAGAAAGAGGGTTACCTTCAATAGCATTAGATGCATAAGAACTTCTTTTTCTAGTATTTTTTCTAAATTTATTAGATAATTCAATAGGAACTTTTGTGTTTTCTAAAATTGTTTTGTTTTTTTCTATTTCTATTATTGAATTTAATAATTTATTATCTAAAAAAACTTTAATCATAGCATCATCACCCAGTAATAGTATAGCACAAATTTCACTATTTTTTCACTATTTTTTCACTATTTTTCATTATCCATTAGAAAAAGCACTAAATTTTTTTAATTAAATAATTTAATTTTCCATCACATTTATGCGTTTTTTGATAACTTCTTTTAATAAAATCATCGATATAACTGCGGTTAATAATTCCGCGAGTGGAAAAGTCCACCAAACAATATTCATGACATTTGTAGATAAAGTAAATAAATAGGCAACAGGAAACACAAATATTATTAATCTTAATAAAGCAGTAAATAATGGTTTTAATGAATAACGTAATGCTTGAAATACTCCTTGTGACGCTACACTAAATCCCATAAATATATAGCCTAGTGAGGCTATTCTAATTGCTTTTTCACATACATCAATAAGTTCTAATGACGAAGTATTTGATAGGGCAAATAGTTTTGCTAATGGACGCGCTATTATTTCAAATAATATCGTAATAACAAGTGAAACAATTAAAGTATCAATTACGCCATATTTAATACTTTCTTTTGAACGTTCTTTATTGCCTAAGCCATAATTAAAAGATAACACTGTAATAATCGTATTTGATAAACCAAAGCAAGAAAATAAAGCGATTTGTTGAATTTTATAATATATTCCAAATGCTCCTACTAAAATTGTCCTATTCACATTTGCTAATCCTAATATAGCATTCATGCCCGCCATCATAACTGATAGTAGCCCTTGCATCAAAGTTGCTGATAAACCAATTTTATATATTTCTTTAATAATACTCCAACGAGGTTTTACATATTTTAAATTGCCACTTATTTCTTTGTTTTTCAAATAATGAAAAAGCATTGCTATAATTAAAGAAACAAATTGTCCAAGCACTGTGGCTAAAGCAGCTCCTTCTACACCAATATTAAGTGGATAAATAAAAATGTAATCAAAAACAATATTAATAACTGCACCTGATATTTGAGCAATTGTCGATAATAAAGTATTTCCAGTTGATTGTAAAAATCTTTCATAAATAGTAAAACAAATCGAACCAAACGATAATGAACAACAAATTGATAAGTAACTTGCTCCCATCTGAATTACTTCTTTGTCACTAGCAAATAAAGATATAAAGCTTTTAGATAAGAATAAGCCAAAAATTAGAAAGAATACAAATATTATCAAACTAATAAATATCCCATTTCCAGCAATAATATTTACTTTTTCTTTATTTTTTTCACCTAAACTTTTTGATAATAAAGCATTAATTCCAACACCAGTTCCTACGCCAATTGCAATCATTAAAATTTGGATCGGGAATGCATATGTTAATGCCTCGTTTGCAATAGCGCCGCTTCCTTCCATATTAGCGACAAATGCACTATCAACTACATTATATAACGCTTGTAAAACCATTGAAATAATCATTGGCAATCCTAACTGCCATATTAGTTTTTTAATAGGCGCTACAGCTAGTTTGTTTTGTTCAATATTTTCCATAATAATTCTCCCTTACAACAAAAAAATGTGCAAATCCCATTCAACTGGACTTACACATTTCGTTACGCGTTGTTAAAAAAATACTAGCACAATTTTTTTATTGATGTAAGAAAAATTTGATTTTTTTATTTAATATTTGTAGGCATATCAATTGTGGTTGAGCCAAAGTTATCGATAGTATATGTTCCGCTTGTTGTTACAAATGAATAAACAACAGTTACTGAAAATCCAACAAAATTTAATTTACCATCTTCAAATCCTATTTTTATATTAGAGAAATCTGAATGAACTTTATTTTCGCCTTCACCAGTTTCAAAAGTATAAGAATCTAATTCATAGTATTTACTGCTAGAAATATATTGAAACTTAGAGTATTCGTCTTTAAAAGTTGTAAAAACACAAAGATTTACCATATTAGCCGAAAATGCTTCTTCAGGATAATTATCTTTCTTCCATTCTCCACTTGATTGGAGCGTATATTGATAACATCCGGTGTCGCTTTTTACAAAAAGCATCGTTACATTTGCATTACCAGTAGTTTTCGCTTCCATCATTATCTTATCATTTGTAACATACGTATGCTCATCGCTTTTAACACCATCATTAGTAGTTTCACATTTCATAGTAAAATTATTATTTTCTATAGTTAGATTTTCTTTCCATATAGCTTCAGTTACTTCATTTATTATGACATTTGAAGTCGAATTATTATTACTACTAGATAGACTATTACTCTCATCACAGCCACTTATTACTGTAGCCATTAATACTGCTAAGGCAGTTAACATAAGTTTTTTGTTTTGCATTTTTTTTATTTCCTTTGCTTTTTTATGTTATAAATATATGCTACTCAACTTCTACTTTAATTCTGGTAATTCAAAATCCGTTGTTCCAATATGTGAAATACTTGCACGCATCGTTTCTAAAGTAAAACTTTGAACAGTTACTATATAATCACACTTTATTAACTTTCCGTTTTCAAATCCTATGTTAATATTAGAAAAATCAATTTTTTCATTACTCTCATTAAATGTATAACTAAATTCATCTAATTCGTAAGCATTAGTACTCTCATTAAAATTAAACTGTGAATATTCGTCTTTAAAAAATGGAATGAAATGAAATTGATGTGCAACATATACATCAAACGACACTGAAATTGTTCCATTTTGTATCCATTCACCATTATCATTAAGAGTATAATCTTTGGCACTATTGTTGTCACATTTAATTGTATACAAAACACTATTATCTACACTAACAATTTTTACCTTGTCATCACTAAAATAAATTGTGTTAATATAAACAAAACTATCATTTTCTAGTAACGACATTTCCATTGTATAATTAGTTGTGGATGATAAAATTTCTTTCCACTCTTTTTCATTTACCATTGCATTTGAATTTGCACTAGTGGATAATGAATTACTGTCACAACTACTTATTACTGTAGCCATTAATACTGCTAAGGCAGTTAACATAAGTTTTTTATTTTTCATCTTTTTTTCCTCATGTATTTATTTTACCACACTTCATAGAATAAGCAAATTTCAAAAAGACTATAGATTTATTTTTTTCTAAAACGATGTACTTATAACAACTATTAATATTGCTCATCATTATTATAAATATCGTATACAGAAGATAAAGGAATTCCACCTTCAATATGATCAATCGTCATTGCAATCATTGGCGCTAAAGAAATAACTTTTACTTTTCCATTCATATCTTTTCTTAAAGGTATTGAATCTGTGCATAATATTTCATCAATTGTGCCATCTAATAATCTTTCTTTAGCTGGACCAGAAAATATTCCATGTACGCAAGCAACTCTTACCGATAATGCTCCATGTTCTTTTAATGCTTTAGCGGACTCCCAGCAACTTCCCGCTGTATCAATCATATCATCAATTATTAAACAATTTTTACCCTTAACATCACCAACAACATTCATTACTTCAGAAATGTTTGGCTGCGGTCTTCTTTTATCAACAATAGCAAGAGGAGTATCAAGTCTTTCAGCAACTCGACGAGCTCTATTAACGCCGCCATGATCAGGAGAAACGACAACAACATTCTCAAGATGTTCTTTTTTATAATAGCTAGCAATCAATGGTATTGCTGTTAACTCATCAACCAAGCAAGAGAAAAATCCTTGAAGTTGTGGAGTATGCAAATCAAAAGAAATTATACGATTAATACCAGCAGTAACAAGCAAATCCGCAACTAACTTAGAAGTGATTGGTTGTCTAGGTTTATATTGTCGATCTTGGCGAGCATAGCCAAAATAAGGCACAATTAAATTAATCATTTTAGCACTTGATCTTTTTAAAGCATCAGCAAAAATTAGTATTTCAAAAAGGTTTTCTGTAACAGGTGAACAAGTTGATTGTAAAATATAGCAATTTTTATCTCTAACCGAATCTAATGGCTCACAAATTGTCTCTCCATCTGAAAAATGATTAACCGTGACCTTGCCAAGTTCAATACCAAGTCTATCAGCAACATCTTGTGTTAATTTTTTATTTGCACTTAAAGAAAATAATAAAGCATGTTCTAACATATTACTTCAACCTCCTGATGCATTACTAAGGTTAGTAAAAACATCAACCAAACAATTATAACAATTTACAATAAGTAATTCCATAAAAAAGATTTAACAAAAATATCAAAAGATTTAACAAAAATATCAATATAAACTATTTAAGGCGCATCATCTTTATTTTGCTAGCAAATAACTTTTATTAATCAAATTAATAATACTTTCATCGCTCATTCTTTCATCAAGAATTAGGGTAAACCAATGCTTTTTGTTCATGTGATACCCTGGAAATATTATTTTATTATCAATAGAATTAATTGTGTCCTCATTACCTCTTAAATCAATAACATCAAGCACTGTTTCTTTATTTATTTTTAATCTTTTTGCCTCTACTTTCATAAAAAGGCAATACCATTTTTTGTTATCTTTTCTTCTTATAATCGCACTAGTGGGATTTTTATCCCATAAATGCTCTAAAATATCATTATAGTTATGAC
>URQK01000076.1 GCA_900549975.1 uncultured Mollicutes bacterium | reverse complement strand
GATTTAAAAATTGTAAAATTTAATGTGAATACCGAATGGATGTTAGCAATTGCGTATTATCGTGGTTGGATTATAGAGTATAAAGATAATAATCTTATTAAAAACATTGTTAAAAAAATAGATGATGCTGATGTAATTATTGCTCCAATTGCCGATAATAGAATGTTTGATTTAATTTCTGAATTCGTTGATGGTAGCATAACAAATGAGCAATGCGAGCATGCACTTGCGGCTACAAATCTAGGCTCACAATATGTAATAAAAACAAATAAAGCAATTAATAATTTAAAATTTATTAAAATTTGTTTTTTATCAAATAATGAAAAAGAAGAGTATAAAAACAAGCGATTAGCTAACAATAATAGTAATTTAAACAAAGTAAAAGTTGCAAGAATTGAGTATCGTGGAAAGGGTCAATATATTGACGAATTTTTAAAATGAAAAAGTTAGATTTTAATGAAAGAAAATTATGCCAGTTGCAGGGTAAATTATTTGAAGAATCTCTTGATAAAACTCATTGTAGTTCACTAATTTTTATTAGAAGATTTATGTCATCAAATTTAGCAAAAAAATTTGATGATTATAGTTTTTTTGTAACTTCTTTAGATTTAAATGATTGTTTTATCGAACTAGAAAACGAATATGGAAAGTCCACATATGGAAAAATAAAATATTCAGTCGATGAAATGTTTTGGATTGGCTATATTTATAGAGCGCTAGCGATTATTCTAAAGATAACTAGCAAAAAAATATTTACATTATTTAATGCGAAAGAAATAATCAAATATTATAATATTTATCATACGTTTGATATTGAACAAGCATGTGAAAAAATGATAGAAAGCATAAATTATCAAATTCCTAATGTTCAAGAGTATGCTTATAGATTATTAAAAAAATATCTTATACGCGAAAAGTTAAAAAAACTAATTGGCCAAGAAGTAACTGTGTATGTTGATAATCAAAATGCTATATCTAAAAAAGCATCAACTTCTATTAATTATGGCTTTATAAAAGAAATAATTACAGTTGATAATGAATATCAAAAAGTTATTACACTTGGGGGAAAAATGGATAATAGCGAAGTTTATAAAGGAGTAGTATATGCCATTATTGAAAGTGAAAAAGATTTACCAGATAAATTAATAGTTGTTACTAATAAGCGGCGATATAATTTAAAAGATATCAATAAGATATTGAGTTATCAAAAAGAAAATTATAAATATAAAGTTGTTAAGTAAAATATTAAATTATCATTTGCATATATTGTAATGGTGATTCTATGAAATTCTATTTGATTGGTATTAAAGGAACAGGTATGGCCGCTTTAGCGGGTATTTTGGTTGATGATGGACATGAAGTAAGAGGCAATGATATTGATCATATTGTGTTTACTAGTGATATTTTAAAAAAAAGAAATATAACTATTGATGTATTGTTAGAAGATAGCGATATTCCTAGTGATACGGATTTTGTTATTGTTGGACATTCTTTTATTAATCATCCAATTATTGACAAAATAAAAAGTAAAAATATTCCGTATAAAGAATATAATCATTTTATTCATGATTATTTTTCTAGTTTATATCAAGTGGCAATATGTGGCACACATGGAAAAACTTCCACAGTGGGATACTTTCATCATGCCATAAGTAATATTTTAGGATGTTCAATGTTACGCGGAGATGGTGTTGGCATCGGGGGATTTGCTAATAATATGATTGTGTATGAAGCATGTGAATATTATGAACATTTCCTTACTTATTATCCTAATACAATTATTATTACTAATATTGATTATGACCATGTCGATTATTTTAAAACAAAAAGGCAATATAATAGTGCTTTTAATAAATTTTGTAAACACGCTAATAAGGTGATAGTTAATTATGATTATAGGAATAAAATCCATCATCATAATTTGTTGACTTATGGAGTAAGCGAAAATGCTGATTATTATTTTAAAAATTTAGATTTAACACATGGAATTAAAGCGTATGTCTATTATAAGAAAGAAAAAATCTATCATCTTGATGTGGCAATATTTGGCTTATATAATGCTTTACATTTATTAAGTGTTATTGCTTTCTTACATAGTTCAAATTTAGATATCGAAAAAGCATTTAAAAATTTTAATGATATTTTTTGTATAAACCGTAGAATGCAACACAAGATAATAGCAAGAGATGTGTTTATTGATGATTACGCACATCATCCGAGTGAAATTTTAGCAAGTCTAGAAATAGCCCGTGAGATGTATCCTAGTCATAGAGTCGTAGGAATCTTTAAACCAGATCGTTATTCTAGACTAGTTAAATTTCAACGGGAATTTAAAAAAGTCTTATTAAACTTTGATAAAGCTTATATCTTACCAATTTATGAAGCAGTAGAAGCAAACACAAAGTTATTAAATGCAGATACTCGAATAAGCTATGTTGATACTTTAAGTGAGCTAAAAAGCGAAGAAAAAGAAGAAAGCAACACAGTTTATCTATTCATGAGTTCCAAAAATATTGATGATTGGATTTATGGACTAGCGGATTTTAAAAGTTAAATCTTATAGGAGGCATTATGCATTTTCGAACTATGGCATTTGGATTCGGCTTAATTACCGGAGCAGCACTTACCATATCACTTCCATATTTCGTATCGAAAGCTAAGGAAATGTGTCGTAACGATGACCGAGAAAATCATGAGTCTAATAATGTTAAAAAAGTAACCGATGATATCAAACAAGAATTTTCTAAATTAAGTAGTGATGTTAATGAAGACGTCGATGAATTTATGAAGAAAATGGAAAAAGATATTAAATCGAAAAAAAAGAAAAAGAAAAAATAGTTGATCTGAAAATCATCTCATAAAAGTGCGACTAGGCACTTTTTATTTTGTAAACAACTAGTAAAAATTAAAAAATATTTTTTAAACTCATTGACTATGAAAATCTTTTCATTTAAAATGAAAATGTATGAAAACAAGGAGGAATGTTAAATGGAAAATTTAAAAAGTAGAGTAACAATTTATGAAGTTGCAAAAATTTCAGGAGTTTCATTAGCAACTGTTTCTCGTGTTATCAATAACAACGCTTTAGTTGCCCCAAAAACTCGTGATAAAGTTAATGAGGTTATTAAGAAATTAGGCTACAAACCTTCCGCCTTAGCGCAAGGTCTTGCAACATCTAAGTCGACTTGTATTGGTATTGTTATACCATCCGCAAATTATGTCTATATTTCTAACATGTTAAGTGGTATGACTGATAAAGCTAAAGAATTGGGTTATGATTTAAGATTATATACAACATCTCATAACCGTGAAGATGCTTTAAAAGTTATGGAAAAAGTTATTACTTCCCATGTTGATGGTGCAATTATATTTGACGATGAATTAGAAAACGAAGAATTAATGAAGATTGCTGGTTATGCTGTACCACTTGTAGCAATTAACAATGATATTGAAGCTAGTAATGTTGGTTGTATTCACTTTGGCTATGAACATAACATTCGTAATATCTTAAATGAATATTTAGAACATCCAACAAAAGAAATGTATTTCTTACATTCTCATAATTCTGGTAAATTATTAGCTAGAATTGAAAAAGTATTTGTTGATACTCATGTTAAACATAACATTAGTTATGGTATCTTAAGTAGTGATGACTCTTATTCTAAAACTTATAGTTATTTCTTAAAATTCTTTAAGTCCACAAAGAGTGGTTATTTCTTAACTTATCGTGATTCATTAGCCGCTGCAGTTATGAATGCTGCAATTGACTCAGGATTAAGAGTGCCAGAAGATGTTGAAGTATTATCACTTATTGGTACTAAATATGCTTCAATTATGCGTCCAATGATTTCATCAATGCATATTGATTTATATAAGATTGGTGCTCAAGCTGTTGAAATGCTTGCTAAGATTATGAATAATGAAGAAGTCGATAAACATTATCGCATTGCTTCAGAATTTGTTAAACGTAATTCAACTTTATAATAAAAAACGAAGATAAGGATAGTAGTAATTAATAAATTAGTAGAGAGTTTCTGGATGGTGCAAAGAAATAGTTGTTAATTATGAATACACCTTGGAGTTAGTGCTAATAACACTCGTTAATGCGCGTTAAGTATTGAGTCTAAGACTCACTAAGGTAGATAATGTGAATTATCTACGAATAAAGGTGGTAACACGATTAATTCGTCCTTTAATAGGGGCGAATTTTTATTTTTTTTAAAAGGAGAAAACAAATGGAACTTTATGAAGAATTAGTGGCAAGAGGATTAATTGCCCAAGTAACAGATGAAAAATTAATCAAAGATTTAATTAATAATGGAAAGGCAACATTCTATATTGGTTTTGATCCAACTGCAGATAGCTTACATGTTGGTCATTTTATGACTTTAGTCTTAATGAAACGTCTCCAATTAGCGGGCAATCGTCCAATTGCGTTAATTGGCGGTGGCACTGGTATGATTGGTGATCCAAGTGGTAGAAGTGATATGCGTAAGATGTTAACAGTGGAAGATATTAATCATAACTGTGAATGCTTCAAAAAACAAATGGAAAGATTTATTGATTTTTCTGAAGGTAAAGCTTTAATGGTTAATAACGCTGACTGGTTACGTAATTTAAATTATATTGAATTACTTCGCGATGTTGGTGCTTGCTTCTCTGTTAATAATATGTTACGTGCTGAATGCTATAAATCACGTATGGAAAAAGGATTAAGTTTTTTAGAATTTAATTATATGATTATGCAAAGTTATGACTTCTATCAATTATTCTTAAAATATGGTTGTAACTTACAATTTGGTGGCGATGACCAATGGTCTAATATGCTTGCTGGTACTGAATTAATTCGTAAGAAATTAGGTAAAGATGCTTCCGCTTTAACTATTAACTTATTACTTAATAGTGAAGGTAAGAAAATGGGTAAAACACAATCTGGTGCCGTATGGTTAGATGAAAATAAAACTACACCATTTGAATTTTATCAATATTGGCGTAATATTGATGACGCTGATGTAGTTAAATGTATGAAGATGTTAACATTTATTCCACTTGAAGAAATTGCTAAATTTGAAAAGATGGAAGGAGCAGAACTTAATGAAGCAAAAAAAGTTCTTGCTTATGAATTAACAAGTATGGTTCATGGTAAAGAAAAAGCAGATATTGCTAAAGCAACTGCGGAATCTTTATTTAGTGCTGGTAGTGCCGCAAATATGCCAAGCGTAACATTAAGTGAAGAAGATTTTACTGATGGACATATTGATATCTTATCATTACTTATGAAAGCTGAATTAGCTACTTCAAAATCTGATGCAAGACGTGCAGTAGAACAAGGCGGAGTTGTTATTGATAATGATAAAGTTAATGATGCTAAATTATTAATTAGTGCTGATCAAGTTAAAAATGGTTTTGTCTTACGTAAAGGTAAGAAAAACTTCAAAAAAGTAGAAATGAAATAATTATTATAAATGTATCTTAGACTTTGTTACCTAAAGTTTAGGATACATTTTTTTAATGACTGGTAATAAAAAAGAGAATACATAAAGCATTCTCGTAACTAGTTAATTGATGGTTTTATGCTGGCTATCAGCCCCAACATCCTTTCGAATGTCTATAGTCGATAGAATTTTAAGTCCCTATCGCGGACTATAGTATTCACCTAACTATAAGGAAGTATTACAAATACTTTGTCTTGGTATTTTAACCTGCCCAAGCACAGCCTAGCTTTTACGTGCCATAACACGGTACATCTAAGTACGCATCTATTATATGCCAAATTTATAAAAAGTAAAACGATTTTTTAGTTATGATTAGTCGTGTTTTTGTTTAAATACATTGACTAATTGCTAATAAATAAACTAATATATATATGTATATGTGCATAAATGAAATGCTAGTGGTTTCATATTTACGGAGGATTTTATGAATAACAAGATTAAAACAAATAATAAATTTAAATATTTAATTGGGCTAGGGCTAATATCTTCTTTGTTATCTTCTTGCGATATGTTTATTCATTTTCCAAGTGCTGATAAAAGTTCTAATTTTAATAGTATCGCAAATAGTATAGCGCCATCATATAATTATGATATTAAGCGTTATGATTATTTACAATTTAAAGATAATTCGATTTATTCTGCTTACAAAGATGAAGCGATATCGTTGTATCAAAACTTATATGGTGCTTGCAAAAATGTATTAGAAAATAACGCTGATTATAATTCGCAAGTTATTTGTCAAATTAAATATGAAAATTTAGATGTAGTAAAAGCAGTTTACTTTTCTTTTTTACATAATAATCCAGAATTTTATTTTTTGAAAAATGGATTTCAATATACTATGGGTGTTATCGATGGAATGTTTTGTGATGTAATTAATGTCCTTTTTGATGACGAGTATATATCATCTTCTGTTAGAGCGACGTATAATACTAAAATTGAAAATTATAAAAATGGTTTTCTTTCTAAATTTCAATCAGTAAAGAATTCTTCAAATGTTACAAAAACACGTTTTATTCACGACTATATTTGCGATTCTACCTATTACGAATATGTAGATGGAACTCCGTCCACTAATAAGCACGCGCATAATATACTTGGTGCGATTGATAATGATAATTCTACGGGATCGATATGCGAAGGATATGCTAAAACATATCAATTACTTTCTGATTTAGTAGAAATTGAAACTATAACTGTAGTAGGAACATCTGAAAATGTTGGGCATATGTGGAATTATACTAAAAACATTACTAGTTGGTATGGTGTTGATGTTACTTGGGATGATGGAAAGCCGGAATCAGTAAAATACAAATATTGTCTTGCTAATAGTCAAACAATGAATGTAAAACATACTGTTGGTAGTAGTCTCATTACTGCGGATGTTAATAATTTTCAAGTACCAGTGCCTAATTTAGCAAATTAGTAAAGTTGGTTTTATATTCGAAAATTGGAGGAAAATTATATGAATACTAAATACTTAAAAGATCGCTATGGAACTATAATAGGTAGAACCGATGAACAAGGGAATAACAAATATATTTATGATCGATATGGTCGTAGAATTGGTAGATTTGATGGGACTTATACTTATGATGAATATGGAACAAGAATCGGTGAAGGTGATTTATTAGCGGCTTTGTTACCAAAGTTTTAAACTTATTTATCGTATGAAGAATTTATAAAAAATTACGGCAAAAACTTGATATTATTTATAATTGATATATTTGTGTTTGCCTTTGAACAAAATCATCAATTTAATCAAGTTATATATTTTTTTGGTCAATATAATATATTATGTTAGTACATTATCGCTTGACTTTAAAAATTTTAATGTCTACAATTTGAATAGATTGGAGATACTTGTTAATGAAAAAATTAGGAATTTCACTATTATTATCTATGTATTTATGCGGATGCGCTATTAACAATTCTTCATCAATGACTTCTAATAATACTACTAATAAGCCAACTAAAAAATTTGTTGTAACTTTTGATGCTGATACTGGTAGATTTACTGATACCAAATCAAGATTTAAAAGAGTATCAGTGGAAAAAGGAAAGAGAGTAGATTCTCCAGAAGAGCCAAAGCGTCTTGGATACGCATTTAAAGGTTGGTTTGAGGAAAATAGTTATTATGAGTATCCTTATGATTTCTCAGAAAGAGTAGAATTTAGTTTTACATTATATGCTAAATGGGAAAAATTAAAAGAATGCACTGTAACATTTGATGCCAATGGTGGCGTATTTGCTTCAGATTATCGCACAACTAAATTAATTTATAAAATTTATGAAGGTGAAAAAATTGCTAAACCATATGATATTCCATACAAAGAAGGCATTAAAGATAACAACAATTCAAATAATGAAAGTAGAAAAAAAAAAAAAAAAAAAAAAAAAAAAAAAAAAAAAAA
>URQK01000075.1 GCA_900549975.1 uncultured Mollicutes bacterium | reverse complement strand
TCTAATAATGTAAAAATCCAATCAATGTGTAATATAAAAACTTCAAAATATGAAGAAGTTATTAAACAAATATTAGAGTTAGAAAAATTAGGTTGCGATATTATTCGTGTATCAGTTATGGATGAAAGTGATGCTTTAGCAATCAAAGAAATAAAAAAAGCTATTCATATCCCTTTAGTCGCGGATATTCATTTTGATTATCGCTTAGCCTTAAAAGCTATTGAAAATGGTGTAGATAAAATCCGTATTAATCCCGGAAACATTGGTAGCATTGAAAATGTTAAAAAAGTTGTTGATGCTTGCAAAGAAAAGCATATTCCCATTCGTATTGGAGTTAATTCTGGTTCTTTAGATAAAACCATTCACGATTATTCTACGCATTATACCGCGAATGCCTTAGTGGAATCTGCTAAAAAACATGTTAAGATTTTAGAAGATTTAGATTTTCATGATATTGTTATATCTTTAAAAGGATCTGATGTCTTAACGACTATTAAAGCTTATGAAATAGCTAGTGAGACTTTCCCTTACCCCCTTCATTTAGGAATAACGGAAGCTGGCACGAAAGAAATTGGCATTATCCGTTCTGTCAGCGGCTTAGCACCACTTCTATTAAAAGGAATTGGCGATACTATTCGCATATCTTTAAGTGCTGATCCTAAAGAGGAAGTCATAGCCGCGAAAAGAATGTTACACGATTTAGGATTATATCCTAATTATCCAACATTAGTGGCTTGTCCAACTTGTGGAAGAACACGCGTTAACGTTCCTGGGGTTGCGGATAAAGTATTAAAAATGCTTGAAGAAATCAATAAACCAATCACCGTTGCGGTTATGGGATGCGTTGTTAATGGACCTGGTGAAGCAAAAAACGCTGATATTGGTATTGCCGGAGGTAATGGTGAATGGATTTTATTTAAAAAAGGCCAAGTCACTGCCACGCTTAAAAATGATGATGAAGCCATAGAAAGATTAAAAATAGAAATAAATCAATAACATTTTTAATAAAATATAATATGCTAAATGGGAGAATATCATTATGAATCAAAATCTTATTGCCTATTATATTGATCAATTAACAGAAGCTGACGCCATGAAGTTAGCCAAACAATATAATGTAAATGTGACGAATCAAGAAATTAAAGTTATTTTGCCTTTTTTAAAAAAGAATCGTTACCGCATTAATAAACAAAATAAAAACGCCCTTCTTAATGAGGCTCAGAAAATCTTAAGTCCTGAGACATATAAGAAAGCCGTTATTACCATTGATAAGTTTCTTAAATAGAACTTTTTAAAGTATCATTAAATACATGTTCACGAAGCGCCTTAATTTCTTCTTTGTAAGGTGCTTTTTCATTTATATAAGGTGTTTCTAAGATTTTTGGAATGCTTTTAAAAGCTGGGTGATTAGCAAAGCGACACAATGTTTCAAAGCCAATAAAGCCATAACCGATATTTTCGTGACGATCTTTATGCGCTCCTAAGACATTTTTCGAATCATTAATATGAATTACTTCGACATAATGTAAACCAATAATTTCATCAACTTTTTTAACAAATGCATCAGTATCAGTTAAATCATAGCCAGCATCATGAAGATGACATGTGTCTAAACAAACACCAATCCTTGATTTATCATTTACGCCGTCTAGGATTGTTTTTACTTGTTCTAAGGTTATACCAATTTCTGCTCCTTTTCCCGCCATAGTTTCAATCAATATTTTTACTTTGCTACCCTTAGTGGCTTCAATTGCTTTATTAAGTCCTTCAATAAGTTTATTAATGCCTACTTCAAATCCAGCTTTAACGTGTGAGCCTGGGTGAAGAACTAATTTATAAAATCCTAAAGCATCAACACGATTTATTTCATCAATTAATGCTTTTAAAGAAAATTCAAATAATTCCGGCTTAATTGAATTAGCAAGATTAATAAAATATGGAGCGTGAACAACTACGTTACTAATGCTTATTCCGGCATTTTTAAGAAGTGCTTGTGCTTCTAATCCTTTTAGTTCGCTTACAGGACGGCGAAATGAATTTTGCGGAGCGCCCGTATAAAACATAAGCGCATTTGCATCATAACTAAGTGCTTCTTTAACCGATCCTAAAACAAAATCTGGTGCATTATCATTAACATGACTTCCAATAATTAATTTATCTTCCACTATTTCTCGCCTCGCTTCTATAACGTTCAACACGTTGTTTACGAATATTATCTTTAATCATCTTACGATGATGTTTTCTTTTAACTTTTTCAACAGCGTTTTTAACTGCTTTTTTATATCCTGGCTTTACGGTATTTCTTTTAGTTTCAATAACGGCACGCTTAATATCTTTTTCTAATTCCAAATCTTTCTTTTTACGGAATTCTTTTTTATAATTTGGCGCTTTGCCTTCTTTAAGTTCGCTATTTTTTAATACTAAATAATTAAAATTCACACCTTGTTGTTGAAGTTTTAAAATATCATCGCACTTATCATCATCATAGAAAGTATAACATTTACCATCTTTATAAAAACGGCCGGTTCTTCCAGCACGATGGAAATAAAATGATAAATCTTTTGGTAGATCAATATTTAAAACGTCACTAACGTTTTCAATATCAATTCCTCTAGCGGCCATATCAGAGCATACCACGATTTGGAATTCAAGATTTTTAATGCGTTTCATCATATTTTTACGTTCACGCTTTTCTAAATCTCCATGAATTACGCCAACATTGTAGCCATTATTTTTTAAATAAAAATATAAATCATTAACATCTTCTTTTTTAGAAGCAAAAACAAGTAAGAAATATGGATTAACGACATTAATAAACGAAGATAATGCTTCTTTTTTTCCTTGATGCCTAATATCAATCGCATAATGACTTACTTTATTGTTAGTTAAGTTTTCTAAAGTAATGACATGTTCTGCCCCAATATATTTTTCAATAATGCGCGATAATTTTGGATTAATTGTTGCAGAAAATACCATTTTAGCGGCAGTGTCTAAATGCTCTAACAATTTATTGATATCATCAAAGAAACCCATGTCCATAAGCATATCTGCTTCATCTAAAACTACATATTGCGCGGTAGATAAATTAATATTTTTATCATCTAATCCTAAATCTAATAAACGACCTGGTGTAGCAATAATGATATGTGGTGTATTATTTAATTTGTTAACATTACGATTTTTTTCTACTTGTGAAGAAAATAGTTGCACACGTAATCCTTTAAAAGTATCACAAAATTCTTTTGCAAAATCATATGTTTGTCTTGCAAGTTCACGAGTTGGTGAAACAATAATTGCTTGTACGCTATGTGATGAAATAACAATATTATTAATAATTGGAATTAAGAAAGCATGTGTTTTTCCTGAACCAGTTTCTGATGTAACAACCATAGATTCTTTTCTTAAGGCAGCAGGAATAACTAGTTCTTGTACTTTTGATGGCTCTTTATAGCCGATTTTTTCAATACAAGAAATCATCTTTGGACTTAATGCAAAACTCTTAAATGATGCCATAATATCAACTCCCTTGTTAATTATACACATTTTTTTTAATTTATTAAATTAAATTAACAAATTTAGGCTTTTTACATATTCTATATAGAGGTGAGATTATGTTTAGAAATCAATATGATAACTATGGTAATTACTATAATCCATATCAAAATAGCCCATATAATCAATTTAATAATAATCGTATGTTTAATCGCCCAATTAATACCCCTAGATCAAAAATGCCAATTAAGGTACCAACACGTTCAATTACTCCAAAGTTCACATTTTCTAAATTCTTAAATGGCACCCAAGAAGTAATCTCTACGGTTGCAACCGCGATTCCATTATACACACAAGTAAAACCTTTGTTTGGCGGATTAAAAGGAATAACTAAAGGAATAACATCAAAGTTATTTAGAAGTAATAATAAAAAAGTTGAAACGGAAATAATTGATAATCCTGAAATTATTACTCCTAATGAGAAAAAAAGTAAACAAGAAAGTAATCAAACCAAAGAATTTAAAGAGCAAAATTCTCCAAATAGACCATTCTTTTAAACTATGATATAATAAATTTGGTGATGATATGAAAGTTGATATTCTTTCTCCTTCTGGCTGCTGCCACGGAGTTAATAACGCAATTAATATGGCTATTGAAGCAAAAGCAAAATACAATTTACCAACTTTTATTTTAGGAATGCTTGTCCATAATGAGATAGTCATTGATAATTTAAGTAAATTAGGAATTATAACTATTAAGGATAAAACGCCTTTAGAAGCTATTAATGATATTAATGAAGGTGTTATTATTTTTACTGCCCATGGACATGATGAATCTCTTGATAAGTTAGCTAAAGATAAAGGTTTAATTGTTATTGACACTACTTGTGCTTTTGTTAAGACTAATCATTTATTAATAAAAAGATCATTAGCAAATAATGAAGAAGTTATTTTTATTGGTAAGAAGGAACATCCAGAAACTGAATCAACTCTTTTATTATCAAACAAGATTCATTTTTATGATATTTTTAATAAAATGGATTATAAAAATGTAAAAAATGATCATCCAACAATATATTGTCAAACTACTTTATCAATCTTAGAATTAGAAGATATTAAAAAAGATATTTTCTTACATTTTAAAAATGCTCATTGTGCTAAATCAGTATGTAACGCTACTTACGAAAGACAAAAAGCACTATATAATATCAATAAAGATTCTGATTTAATCTTTATTGTTGGTTCTAATACTTCTTCTAATACAATGAAATTATATGATATTTCCAGAACCTTATATCAAGATAAAGACATTTTACAAATAAAAACAGTTAACGATATTGTTAACTGTGATTTATCTAAATATAAATATGCCACAATTGTGGGTGGTGCTTCTACTCCTATAGAAACACTAATTGAATTAAAAAATTATTTAATTACTTTATAACTTTCGGCATAATTTCGTGATCCAATATGGTAATTTCCATATTTGGATCCATTTTTTTTAGAATATTTTCCATAGTGAGCATAAACGCTCTTTCAACTTCATGAGGAACATCTAAATAATTGAATTTTTCTAAAATAATGTCACGACGTACATAATGCGGAGCGTCACCAGAAATATAAATATCCGCGCCTTCATTTTTAGCGATTTCATGTCTTCTAGAACCGCCTCCACCGATAATAGCAACTTTTTTAATCAGATTATCATTTCCTTTAACTAATAAAGCATAATCTACACGAAGATTATTTTTAGCATAATTAGCAAATTCTTCAATTGACATTGGATTATTTAATGTGCCAATGCGCATCATTGGTTCTAAAACAGGCGCATAAACATCGTTTAAATTCAATAATTCCGCAAGAGCATCATTCATTCCGCCTTCGCCTTCATCAAAATTTGTGTGCATGGAATATAAAGCAATATTATTTTTAATTAAAGTATCATGGATAAAACGTTTATTTTCGTTAAAGCGCAATATTTTAGCTTTAGAGCCAAAAAAGAATGGATGATGAGTAATAATTAAATCCGGTTTAATTTTTAAGGCCGCATCTAATATTTGGTCATCAAAATCAAGACACAATAAAACTTTATTAATTTCATCAGGTAATTTTCCAACCATTAATCCAACAAAGTCATGATTCTTTTTAGCAATTTTTTTAGGAAATTGTTTCGATAATTTTATAAGCATTGATCTAGTCTTCATAATGATTAATCTCCTTGATTTTCTCTTGAATTTCTTTTATTTTGTCATCATTTATATTTCCTTTTAAAATATGTTCTAATTTAGATTTTTCAAAATCTAACATATTTAGGAATTCTTTACTTTTTTCAATACGTAAAATTGGTCCAAATAAATAATCATTTTTAGTATAATTTGTTTCACCTTTATCAAAACGAATGATTTGATAATAATGTTTTTCAAAAACAACTACTTCTTTTGTGATTTTATAACCTAATTTACTAACCACTTCCCGCACTAAATTAACATTAGTATTAGGAGCTAAAATAATAGTAGAGATATTAGTTAATTTGTCTACATGTTTATTTATTATATCAATAATTAAATCTCCGCCCATACCTGCAATGACGAGAGTATCAATATAATTAGGCAATGCTTCAATTCCGGAAGATAATGATACTTCAATATCTTCACTTACTTTTGATACGTTTGATTTTAAAATAGTATATGGACCTATTTTGTTATCGTTACAAAATAGTTTTTTACATACATTATTACGATATAATTCAATAACTAATTGACCATGATCCGCGCCAATATCCGCTAAAGAAGAGCCATAATCAACTAAATTATATATCGCATTTAATCGTTTTGATAAACTCATAATTTTCTCCTAATCAATATTAAAATGTTCAGCATGTGTTGAATTTCGTAACTTTCTAATTGCTTTAGCTTCAATTTGACGAATACGTTCACGGGTAACACCAAGTTCACGTCCTACTTCTTCTAAAGTACGCGGCTGATTGTCATCAAGTCCATAACGTAAACGCAGAACTTTTTGTTCCCGTTCATTTAAGTTTTTCATTGAAGAATATAATTGTTCTTTTAACGATTGAGAATTCGCATAATCGGTTGGAGTTTCACTATCTTTATCTTCAATAAAATCTTCTAAAGTTGTATCATCGCTATCATTAATTGATTTTTCAAGTGAAACAGGTTCAAGGGAAAGACTAAGATTATCTTGAATTTGCTCAGGAGTTAAGACTCCATTCATTTTTTCAGATATTTCTTCTGGTGTTGGATCACGACCTAACTCTTGGGTTAATTGATGTTGCACACGATTCATTTTATTAATAGTTTCAACCATGTGAACTGGAATTCTAATTGCTCGTGATTTATCCGCGATAGCGCGTTCAATAGCTTGTCTTATCCACCAAGTTGCATACGTAGAAAATTTAAAGCCTTTAGTATAGTCAAATTTATCTACCGCTTTAATTAATCCTAGATTACCTTCTTGAATTAAATCCGTTAAGGACATACCACGTCCAACATATTTTTTAGCAATAGATACAACAAGTCTGAGGTTAGAAGTAATCAGGATATTTCTTGCTTCTTCATCGCCTTCTTCAACTCCCGGGCAGTCAGTTTTTCGTTACCCTCAAAATAGATACGATGGATCTTGGTCTTTTCATTCTTATCGATATTGATATCCACGATCACCTCGCCTTCATTCGCGGGATCGTCCTTTTGCTCGATCTCGACATCCACGTTCTTAAAGCCTTTGCCATCGAAGAACTTCTGGATCACGATCTTGGCACGGTCCATGACGTTCGGTGTCACCTGAAAACCTTTCTTCAAACCCAGCTTCGCCTCCAAGTCCTCACGCTCGCCTTTCTTGATCCCGTGGTAATTGACTTGCGAGATACGCGGACGCTGCTTCAGCTGGATCTCCAGCCAAATCTGGTCGCCCTCGATCTTCGTTGCCAAAATCTTCACATCCGAAAACAAGCCATGTTTCCAAAAACGCTTCACTGCTGTAGTGATCTCCTCTCCCGGTACGGTAATCTCATCGCCTACCGACAAGCCCGAGAAGCCGATCAACACAAAATCATCATAATTCTTGATACCCGTAATCTTTATATCCGCAATCTTGTATTTCTTCGGAGCTAACGAGTACGAAATGACCGGCACTTCTGCCGGCGCCTCAACTTGGGTAGTGTCTATTTCTTGGGCAAACGCACCGCAAGCGAAACCCAAGCAAATAAAAAACAGCACTATTCTTTTGTACATATAACAGCTATTGTTTATAAGATTAATTGCTCACTTGTCTTACCGAAACGACGCTCACGTTGCTGGTAATACAATATAGCCTCATACAACTCTTCTTCTCTGAAATCCGGCCAAAACACATCCGTAAAGAAGAATTCAGCATATGACAACTGCCATAGCAAGAAGTTACTGATGCGTTTCTCTCCTCCGGTCCGTATCAAAAGATCGGGATCGGGGA
>URQK01000074.1 GCA_900549975.1 uncultured Mollicutes bacterium | reverse complement strand
CTTCTTTTGCTGCTTCTTCTTTAGTGGCTGGTTTTTCTCCATCATCGCGAAGACTTGGTAAATGTTTTCTTAAAATAAACACAACAAGAGCAATAAGTCCGAAAAAAGCCAAAATAATAACGATAAATAATAATGGGTGTATGGAATCTAAAAACATAATAAATACCTACTTTCTTGGGATTGGAGTATATACATACTTCTTATTTTTAATCATTTCTTTTTGGTAAAATCCTTCACTAACCAAATTATCCATGGATGTACGCGCTGTCTCATAAGCACATTCATTCATTTCTTTATATTGTTGGATAGTATAATATTTACCAATTGTGCAGTGTCGAGCATAGAACTGTGCCTCACCACGTTTAAGGTTCGGTTTCATTTCTAATAAATGTTCCGCGATTGCATTAGCGTTACGTTCGTCTAATCCAATTGGAAGTTTAGGAAGTGCAACTCGTACCTCATGATCAACATTATGCAACAAATCTTCTTGACTTTCCACTACTTCTACATGTTTTTTTTCAATTTTTTCTTCTGGTTCACTTTTATCCGGTTCGCTTTTAAAGAACTCTTTTTCAATTGACTTAGAATTACCAATATCAATTGATGAAGACATATTATCGATATGTTCAGTAATTTTATCTAACATAAAAGTCAATAAATAAGTTACATCATTAGTTTTATTTACTTCTTTCATTATATAATTAACGTCTTCTTGATAATTATTAATGAAGCATTCAAAATCAATAAGAACACTTGGTTCTTCAAAGTCATTATGCGCTAAAACATATTTAGCAAGTAATGTAGCCATTTCTTCAGAAAAGAAATCAAATGGTTTAATCATCATTACATAATAGAAAGCCACAATTGCTTTAGCTAAGGCTGGACAATTACTATTGTTATTAAGAAAATCAAATAAATCATTCATCATTGGAACAATTCGTTCAACTGGTGCCGCACTATAAATACGATCAATAATGATTCTTGATGAGGAATCTTCTATTTCTTCTTTACGATAAATATTTTCATCATTTGATGACACTAAATAGCCTAATAGCGTTCTTAATAATTTTTCATCGATTGGATCATAAAAACGAGTTTCGATATGATGCAATGCTTGAAAGTAATTTAACAAAATATTTTGACTAGGTGTTAATGAAGAAGCATTACCACTAATGATAAGATTTAATAATCCTTCCGAAAAATCGATATGATATTTTTGGGCAATATTTGTAAGGATTAAATTATATTGATTATTTCTAACTGAATATTTTACATAATCATCATCACTTAATTTACCGAATTTTACCATTAATTTTGATAATTTACGTTCTTTAGCCACTAAATCATCAAGTATTTTTGGTGATAATACTAAATTGATTGGCATTCTTTCGATGTTTCTTAAATTTAAACTTAAAGTATAATGACTACGATAAGAAATAATATCATTCCAAAACTTATCAATGTTTGAAATTCCGAGCATTTGTGATACTTGTTTTCTTGTTGCGTATATGTCATTAGAATACTTGAATGCCAGGTTTTCGTTACCCATAGGCTTCACCTCGGAATTAATTGTAACAAATTTACAAGTTATATTCTACATAAAAACTAAATATTTACTAAAAATCTACTAACAAAATGTGACATAAAGCACAAAAAAAGCACGAAATTCGTGCTTATTCGTCATCATCGATAGAAAGTAAAGACATAAACGCTTCTTGTGGTACTTCCACAGAACCAATTTTTTTCATACGCTTTTTACCTTCTTTTTGTTTGTCAAGAAGTTTTCTTTTACGAGAAATATCTCCGCCATAACACTTTGCCAAGACATCTTTTCGCATGGCTTTAATATCAGTACGGGCGATAACTTTTCCGTTTATTGCCGCTTGAACAGGCACTTCAAATTGTTGACGCGGAATAACATCTTTAAGTTTTCTCGTAATTAAATTTCCACGAGTATAAGCGGATGGCTTATAAACAATTAATGATAAAGCATCAATGGGTTGTCCATTTAATAAGATATCCATTTTAGCTAAATTAGATTCTTTATATTCACTTAATTCATAATCAAATGAAGCATAACCTTTCGAATAACTTTTGAGTTTATCAAAGAAATTATAAACAATTTCACTTAAAGGTATTTCATATTTTAAAATCATACGGGTATCATCAAAATATTCTAAGTCAATATAAATCCCTCTTTTTTCTTGGCATAACTCCATAATTGAACCAACATATTCTTTTGGTGTCATTATTGAAGCATTCACATAAGGTTCTTCAATTGCCTTGACTAATGAAGAATCAGGCAATTTCGATGGGTTATCAAGATTGATAATATCGCCATTAGTAAGTTTTACTTTATAAATAACCGATGGCGCAGTTAAGATTAAATCAATGTTATATTCTCTTTCTAAACGTTCTTGGACTACATCCATATGTAATAAGCCTAAGAATCCACATCTAAAGCCAAATCCTAGGGCTTGTGATGTTTCTGGTTCAAATTGTAAAGATGAATCATTTAAGCATAATTTTTCTAAAGCTTCTTTTAAATCACCATATTTTTTCGAATCAACTGGGTATAAACCACAAAATACCATGGGATTAATATGACGATATCCTGGTAAAGGTTCTTTAGCCATATTGTTTTTTAAGGTTACTGTTTCACCTGGATGAACATCTTTAATATCTTTAATTTGTGCACATAAATAGCCAACTTCACCAGCATATAAAACATCACGTTTTTCTTCTTTTGGTGTACGGATGCCAAGTTCAGTAACTAAATAGTCCTTATTAGCCGCCATAAGATGGATGACATCGCCAACTTTAACTTGTCCTTCTTTTAAGCGGATATTAATGACAACGCCTCGATATGCATCATAATTTGAATCAAATATCAAAGCTTTTAATGGAGCATTAATATCACCTATTGGAGCAGGTATATCTTTCACAATCATTTTTAAAACTTGCTCAACATTAAGTCCTGTTTTAGCGGATACTTCAACCGCATCATCACACGTAATACCAATCCTTTGCTCAATTTCTTTTTTTACAAATTCAGGATGAGCAGAAGGTAAATCAATTTTATTAATAACTGGAATAATCTCTAAATCATTATCAACCGCTAAATAGACATTCGCTAACGTTTGGGCTTCTACTCCTTGTGTAGCATCAACAACTAACAAAGCACCTTCACAAGCCGCTAAAGAGCGAGATACTTCATAAGTAAAGTCGACGTGTCCCGGAGTGTCAATTAGGTTAAATATATACGTTTCTCCATCGTCTGCTACGTAATTAAGAGTAACTGCATTAAGTTTAATTGTGATTCCACGTTCTCTTTCTAGATCCATTGAATCAAGTAGTTGCTCTTTCATTTCACGTTTATCCACGCTACCAGTAAGTTCTAAGATTCGATCTGCTAAAGTGGATTTACCATGATCAATATGTGCAATAATAGAAAAATTACGTATTTTCTTTTGATCAAATGCCATAAATACCACCTCTTTCTTACTGAAATAAAGTATAACAAATTAATTTTAATTATTAAATAATTATTGATAAATGTGTGCATCAACTTATGATTAATCTACAATTATTCAAAATTAACTTACGACTAACTTACGATTAAAAGTAAAATGTTAATAGGATTAAGGTTAAAAATTTTTTGGTGTTAAAATATTCTCTACTTCTTCTAACGTTGATACAAAATAAATACCTTTTTGTCTTTCTTTTGAAGACAAATCCATTTCAATCATTTTATCAAGTAAAGCTTTCAATCCATCATAATAGCTATGAAGATTAAAAATAATGCATGGTGCATTAGAGTGATTTAAAGAAACCATCGACATAATTTCAGATATCTCTTCTAATGTGCCTGTTCCACCAGGGAACGCCACAAAAGCATCACCTAATTCAATCATTTTAGCTTTTCGCTCAGACATATTTTCAGTGACAATTAATTCACTTAAATCATCATTTTGTAATTCTTTTTCCACAAAGAATCTTGGTTCAACGCCAATGACTTTAGCGTTACTTTTTAAAGCATTTTCTGCAATAACACCCATTAAGCCAATACGAGAACCACCATAGACTAATGTGTTATTAGTTTTACCAATCCAAGTTCCAAAATCCGCGACTGCCTTCTTTAAAGAATGGTCATTCCCCTCATTAGCGCCTAAATAAACTGTAATATTCATACTATTTTTTTATTGCTTTTTGCCAGCGCATATTCGCGCGTAAATCAGTTTTTGAAACTTTTGATTTTACTTTATAAATATGTTTACTTCCGCGAGCGGTTAATTCATTAGATACTACTTCTCCTAAAGGTGCATAGATTTTATCAATATTAGTATAGTCAAATGGTGCACAAGAGAAGATATCTGCGTACATATATTTAGTTTTGTAATTATAGTGAATTGCAATATGTGATTGAGCAATAACTATAATTGCGCTTAAGT
This sequence comes from uncultured Mollicutes bacterium, assembly GCA_900549975.1. GTDB lineage: Bacteria > Bacillota_I > Bacilli_A > RFN20 > CAG-826 > RUG131. The sequence goes on along the minus strand of URQK01000074.1, from coordinate 3,518 downwards.
ATTTCGGATTATTAATTCTTGATTTTAAAACAAATGGACGAGTAATTGGATCCATATTAATTTCATAAACTATTTTCTCTAAGAAATCGAATAATACTTCCATTGTTGGGATGGTATGTGCTTTAATTTCTGTCATTACATGTGGACCAAAATCGACATCCGATTCATAAGGTAACATTTCAAACTTGCGAATAGAACGATCTTTCACATTTTTAATAGAATTTTTTTCATCAAATGGTAATTCTTTTAAGAAAAATTGATAAGCAGCATTATCATCAAAATCGGTTTCAGCGAATATATCAACAAAATAACATTCTCTTAATGGGAAAGTATGGATAGTAACGTGTCCGCCTTCTAATAATATAAATGCCGAAACACCAATATCTTCTTTAACTTTGCCATAGTAATATGGAATTAGTTGCGGTGGACAAATCGGCTGTAAATCGAGGCTAAAGCATAATCTTGTTAATAAATCATTAACGTGTTTTATATCATCTAATTGATGTTGGTTTGCGCCATAAAAATCAAACATTACGTGTTTCTTCATATTTTAGTTACTCCTTTAGTAATAATTGTTTAAATACTTCATATAAATCTTTGATACCTAACCAAGTGGTAATATCATTTACATCGAGTGGTGGAGCAATTTCCACAATATCCATCATTGGTACATTAAAGTTTCTGACAATGAAACAAAGTATTTTCATAACATCTAAACTATTGACACCAAATGCCTCTGGTGTTCCAGTTCCTGGAGCAAAACTCGGGTCATTTGCGTCGATATCATAAGACAGATACACCATATATTCATCACTAATTTTTTCTTTTAAATATTTAAATATCGGTTCAATACCATTATTATGAATAAAATTAGCATTAAACATCTTTATTTCTGGATGAAGAGCAAAATATTCTACTTCTTGCTTTTCAAATCCTCTAATGCCAATAAGAATAATGTCTTTAGTAGAATAACCATTATCGATTGCTCTTCTAATTGGGCAAGCATGAGAATATTTACTGCCTTCATATACATCACAAATATCAGGATGGGCATCAATATGAATAATTAATGGTTTCTTATGATGCTTCTTAGCATAATTTAAAAATGATAGTTCACTTGCTATAGCAATAGAATGATCCCCGCCAATAACTAAATTAAACTTATTTGTATTAAGTGTTTGATCTAAATGTCTACTTACTTTAGCAAAATATGTAACATCATCTTCTCCTTCATAAGTAACATCACCCGTATCAAATATTTTACATGCACTTATATCATCTCCATCCATGCTTAAAGCAGGTTCAGAAGCTGATAATTCACGCATAACTTGTGGAGCTTTTGATGCTCCTTTTCCAATTGAAGCATTTTTATCAAATGGCACACCTGTAAGAATAACTTTAGCTTCGTCAATATTCTCCACTAATAAATCTCGAAAATAATCTTTCATAATTACATCACCGAATCAATTTTATACATTATTAATAGTAATTACAATTACTATTTGTAATTTTTTCTTTCATAAAATCTTTTTAATGACTCTTGAACATCCGTTGTGTTTAATACTACTTTATAATTATCCCACTCACTTTTGAATAAATCACGATATCTTGATTCTAAATAACGATTGTCTATTAATAAAACAGCACCAACATCATTTTCTGAGCGAATTACTCTACCAACAGCTTGAATAACGCGGTTCATACCTGGCTTCACATAAGCAAATTCAAAACCATTTTCTTCTTCAGAATTAAAATAATCTTTAATTAAATCACGTTCAAATGAAATTTGAGGAAGTCCAACTCCAACAATAACTGCGCCAATTAAACGATCATTTAGCAAATCAATTCCTTCCGAGAATATACCTCCTAAAACTACAAATGCGACATGAGTTGAGGTGGGATTTGGTTTAAAATTATCTAAAAATTGTGTTTTTTCTATTTCACTCATTTCACTAGTTTGAACATGAATATCATAATCCACATTATCAAAGCACTTTAAAACATTATTTAAGTATTTATAAGATGGAAAAAATACAAAATAGTTTCCTATTTTGGCATCAATCATAGTTTTAATATAATTTGCAACTTCATCTATGGTTTCATTACGTTTTTTATATGTCGTAGCCACTGATGGGGCAATCATAAGTAGTAAATTATCACGTTCAAATGGGGAAGGTATTTTTAAAACTGGTGATTCATCATTTCCGCCTAGCATTCTTACATAATAATCTAATGGCGAAAGTGTAGCGGAAAATAGCACTGCTCCACGCAATAAATCAAGTGAATCTTTTAAGAGTTTTGATGGATCTAAGTTAATTATTGTAATTATTAAATGTTTATCATCTTTAACAGTTAACATACGGAATGTTTCATTAAAGAAATCACTTATTTTAATAAATCTTATGGCTTCAAAAAAGAAATCAGTAAATTCTTGCTTTGTTTCAAGTGGGACTTTTTTCATATAATCTGTTGCGGCTTTTTGAAAATTACTTAAAGCATGTACCAATTCAATATCTAAGTCCTCATTTAAATTATAGCCATCATCAGAAAATGATTCATATTCCTTGAATATTTTTTGCAATTTATTCATGCTTGACTTTAATTTTTTATGTTCATATTTACCTAATGCCTTTTTAGCTTTTTTAAAGTTATCATAATTTAGTTCAGTAGTGTACATATTTCTTCCACGCTCCACCAAATTATGAGCTTCATCAATTAAACCGACGATATTTTTTGTTGGATTATCAAAATATCTTCTTAAATAGACAAGTGGATCAAATAAATAATTAAAATCGCATATTACTACATCACAAAACAAAGATAAATCAAGCTGAAATTCAAATGGACATAAAGCATGATCTAAGGCGATATTTAGTACTTCATTTTTTGAATAAGGAGTATCACTATTTAAAGCATCAGTTAACGCTTTACGAAGTTTTTCATAATATCCTTTAGCATAAGGGCAATCATCAGGATTACAGTTTCTTCCTACACACGCACATATTTTTTCTTTGGCTGTTATTTGAATAACTTTCGCTTTTAAACCTTTATTTAGCAATAATTTAGCAGCGGAAAATGAAGATTCTATGCCACTATTTTTCGCGGTTAAATAAAATATTTTGTCATTTTCTTCATTGGCAAATGTTTTAATCGCGGGATATAACGTTGACATTGTTTTTCCAATTCCAGTTGGAGCTTCAACAAACAATATTTCTCCTTTATTTAAGGTTGAATAAGTATATTTAGCTAATTCTCTTTGCCCTTTACGAAAATTAGGAAATGGAAATTCTAATGTCTTTGCTGTTATATTTCGTTCTTCTTTTAAACGAAATATTGTTTGATAAAAATCTAAATATTCTTTAATCAAGGAAGTAACATATTCATTTAGTTCTTCTACACTATATTTAAATTCTTTAATGAGCTGCTTATCATTTAATTGATTGATGTATGTTAAACGCACACCCATATTTTTATAATCATTATCTAGAGCGTAAATAAGTGCATATACTTTTGCTTGT
>URQK01000073.1 GCA_900549975.1 uncultured Mollicutes bacterium | reverse complement strand
AAAATCAGATTATTTTGCTAATGATAGTTTGAGCAATTTACCAAACTTTCCACAAGGCAGCGGATGGATAATTGATAATACTTTGATTAATAAAGAAACTAAATATAATTTTAAGGATGACAAAATTGCTTATTTGGCTCCAATTATTTCTTATAATGGCAAAGAAAATATTACTTATCGAATTGGAAGAGAAATAACTATTGATGGCTTAGATATTAAATCTTTCTATGCTGGGGAAAACTCTTATAAATATACTTGGTATAACACTAATAATGAAGTTGTTAATGAATTAACTCAACCAGGCAGTTATAAATTAAGTGTAAGAGCTGTTGATATTAATGGAGGTATTTCATTAAATGAAGTAAAAATTAATGTTAATGTTTTAGAAAGAGATTCAATTGCCCCTAATTGGACAAGAGATGGAGAGACATATATTTATCCAGAAGAACTTAATTTAACAGTTCATGCTGGATGGTATGCTCAATTAAATTTAGAAGCTTTAGATGATATTGATGGCATTATTGAAGTTACATATGATTTTAATGGATTAGTAGATGAATTTAATAGATTTGTAGTTGGTAAAGGTAATGTGACGTGTATTGCTAAAGATTTTAGCGGTAATCAAATTCAAATTATTATTCATCTTGTAGTAGTGGAGTAAGTTTATGAAAAAGGGATTTATTACAATACCAACAGATAGCGATGTTTTTGAAGAAACTAAAAAGTTCATTGACTATTGGGGGGCGGATGCAGTTAGAGATTGTGATGGTACAAATCTACCTGAAAATGTAAAAGATTTTAACTGCGAAGTTTATAAAACATATTTTATTGTTCGTGGTGATAATGCATACGCTAAAAAACATAAAGAATATCTTCAAAACTTTGCTTTAATTTCCAAAAGATATACAGCATTTAGTAATACTTTAGAAATACCGTTATTAGAAGATATTATTGAAGGTCAATGTGAAGTTAATTTATTTGAATATAAAAAATATTGGCAGGTATTTGATCGAACAACTGGTGAATTGCATCAATACTTTGATTATATTGGAGATAACAAGGTACTAATTAAAAATGCTAAAAAGTTCCATGAGTATACTGTGAATTATTTTGCTTTAAATACTTGGGATCCTGTTCAAATTTATAATTATGTTACAAATAACTGGACATGTGAAAAAGATTTAGACTTAGATCCAATTTATGATGAGGCATTAAGTCATATGTTAGTTAACATGGAAAATTGGCTTAAAGAAAATAAAAACGTTACAGTTGTAAGATTTACTACTTTCTTCTATAACTTTTTCTTCTTATGGATTGATGGTAAGAAACAAAAACTATTTGATTGGCATAATTATGCTTCAACTGCTTCACCAAAAATGTTTGAAAAATATAAAGAAATATATCATGAGGAAATTACATTAGAAGATTTAGTAACTGAAGGATATTACGCAAATAGATTTATAATACCTAACTCAAGAACAAGAAAATATATTGATATGGTACAAAAACTATGTTGTGGTTGGGCAAAACAATTTGTTGATTTGTGTCATAAATACAATAAAAAAGCTATGATGTTTGATGGTGATAATCGTATTGGCACTGAACCATATAATCCTTATTTTGCTTCTATTGGGTTAGATGCTGTAGTTGGTGCCCCTCATAGTGGTATATATATTCGTCAATTGTCATCAATGACAGGAATTAAATACGTGGAAGGAAGATTAAATCCTTATTTCTTCCCAGATACCATTCCTAATGATGAAAAGGCTACGAACGACTTAACAATATTTTGGAATAATGAAAGAAGAGCCATGTTAAAAAAGCCTCTTGATCGTATTGGTTTTGGTGGTTACTTATCTTTAGCAAGTAAGTATCCAAAATTTTGTGAAACAATTAAAAATATATGCGATGAATTTAGACTTATAAAAGAAAACGCTGGTAAAGAAGGTGCTTTAAATCACGTTAGTGTAGGAATCATTTCTTATTATGGAAAACTAAACACTTGGATGATGAATGGTATTGGCATTGATGATGTTTGGCAAGATAATGAAGCTTATAGTGGATTATTATTAGCTTTGGCTGGACAACCAGTAGATGTAAAATTTATCTCATTTGATGAGATCATTAATGGAGAAACTATTGATGTTGATGTTTTAATTACTAATGGTATTCCTCAAACATCTTTCTCTGGAGGAGAATGTTGGAAAAACGAATTGTTAGTTTCTAAGATTCGTGAATTTGTCTTTAATGGAGGCGGATTTATTGGCATTGGTGATGCAAGCGGATACCAATATCAAGGCAAATATTTCCAATTATCGGATGTAATGGGTGTTGATAAAGAAGTTGGGTTCTCTTATATGCTTTATCATGATTTAGATGTTGATGTACATGAACATTTTATAATAGATGGATTAGATAACTTAAATCTTCTTAATTATAGTGTTTCGGCTTCTAAAAGTGTTTATTCACTTGGCGCAAAAGTGTTAGATGTTCGTTATGACAATCATTTCCCAAAAGGTTCTCCGCATACTGGGCATTTATCTTTAGCAATAAATAATTATGGTTTAGGTAGAAGTGTGTATTTTGCTGGATTAGCGGATGGATATGAAAATAGAAGAACAATCTATAAATCAATTTTATGGGCCGCTAAAAAAGAAGAAAAATTATATAAAGCATTTAGTAAAGCTTTTGAAACTGATTGTTTCTATTATCCATCAAGTGGAAATTACGCAATTATAAATAATGTTAATAAAGAAATCAAAACTATTTTTTATGATATAAATCAAAAAAGTAAAGAGATTATATTAAAACCAAATGAAATTAAATGGATTAAAGGTGATAAGCATGAAAATTAAGGCAATTGTCGTAGGATATGGAGATCGAGGTAGTGTTTATAGTAATTACGCTATTACGAATCCAGATAAATTTGAAGTCGTTGGTGTTGTAGATCCTAATCCTTTTAAACAAGCATTATGTAAAGAAAAGTTTAATTTAAAAGATTCACAAATTTTTTCTAATATTGATGATTGCTTAAAAGCAAAACCTGAATGTGATTTATTTATAAATACCACTATGGATCAATATCATTATGAGATTATGAAAGCAATATTGAATGCCAAATATAATCTTTTAACGGAAAAGCCAATTGTTGGTGATAAAAATCAATTATTAGAACTTAAGTCTTTAGCAGAAAAAAATAATTGTCAAGTATTTGTTTGCCATGTCTTAAGATACACTCCTTTTTATGCTACTATTAAAAAGATGCTATTAGAAAATAAAATTGGCAAAATCTTTTCTATCCAAATGGACGAACATGTAGGCATTGCTCATTATGGTGGAAGTTATGTGCGTGGTAAATGGAACAATGAAGAAAAATGTATGTCTTCTTTTTTGCTAGCAAAAAGTTGTCATGATATTGATATTATGTGTTGGCTTAACAATACTACAATACCAACTGAAGTTGCGGCTTTTGGTGGAAGATACTTTTTTACAAGAGAAAATGCACCAAAAGAATCTACTGAATCTTGCTTTGATTGTCCTTTAGAGAAAGAATGCTTATATAGTGCGATAAAGCATTATATTGAATGTAACTGGTCTAGCAATTTGACTTGGCCACAAATCAATAAAAAAATAGAAGATATAACTTTAGAAGATAAGGTAAATTTTTTAAAGAATTCTTTATATGGAAAATGCATCTTCAAAGTTGATGAAGCAGATATTACGGATCGCGAAGCAATTATTGTTAATTTTAAAGATGGATCAGTTGGAAATTTTAATCAAATTGGTGGAGCGCCTCAAGCAGGAAGATACATTCATATTGTCGGTAGTTTAGGAGAAATTGTTGGAAATGCCGAAAGCGGCATTATAACTTATATGCCTGCAAGTAGAGATTCTCTAATTTGTGAAAGAATTGAAATAGATGTTAATAAAGAAATTAATACAAATTTTGGATTTAGTGGTCATATGGGCGGAGATTACGCCATTATGGAATCAGTCATAAATTATTTAAATGGTGACAAATCATCAATTTCTATAACTTCGCTTAATGATTCTATTAATAGCCATCTTGTTGTTTTTGCATCAGAAGAAGCTAGAAAACAAGATAAAGTAATAAAGGTGTAATATGGAAAAGAAATATTTTGAGTTAGCTAAACCAATTTGGGCTAATGGAAAAGAAGAAGAGTTAAATTGTTGCTTGTTTTTTAGAACAATTATTAATAAAAAAGGACTTTGCAAAATTAATGTAACTGCAAATAATTTTTATCGTATTTTTATTAATGGCAAACTTAAGTTTTATGGACCGAGTAGAGATGCGCATTTTTATTACCGCGTTGATGAATATAAAGTAAATTTGAGTCAATCGAAAAATATCATCGTTATAGAAGTATCAGGAAGTAATTGCTATTCATTTTATACCACTAATACAAGACCATTTTTACTTTGCGAAATAAAAGATGAAGATAATAGTGTGTTGAGCTATACAAGTGATAATGAATTTTTAACTTTTAATAATGATACAAGAATTAGAAAAGTTACACGTTTTTCCTATCAAAGACCATTTAGTGAATCATATGTCGTTGATCAAAAATTACATTATTTCTTTCTTGATGGTATTAATGCATATACCAAACTTGAAACTAAAATTTTAGAGAATGTAAAACTAGATAAAAGAATAGTTCATTACCCTAAATTATCTAAAGTTAAATTTAGTTTAGAAGAATTTGGTAGTGCTTTTATTAATGAAAATAAAAAAATATATGAAGATCGTTATCAAACAGCAGATTTTTTAAAACTATTTCCAAAAAGCGAATGGGAAATAGATTCTAATAAAGTTGCTAGTCAATTAGATTTTAAATTAGGACAAGGAAAATCCAAATTACTTAAGAATATGGAATTTAACACATACTCTAATGATGTTTCATTAACTGGTTTTATTAATTTAAATGTTAATGTAAAAAAAGAAGCACTCATCTATATTCTTTTTGATGAAGTAGATATAAGAGATAACAATAATCCTAATTTAATTGGTATTACATTTTATCGAAATACCACACATAATTGTGTGACATACTCTTTAAAACCAGGATATTATGATTTGATTACTTTTGAACCATATACTTTAAAAAATGCTCGAGTTGTAGCACTGAGTGGAGAAGTATTTATTCATAGCTTTAATTTAATAAAATATGAAAATAAAGATGTAAAGATCAAATATGAGTTTGAAAATGAAAAAATAAATCTCGTTTTAGATGCTGCGATTAATACTTTTAAACAAAATGCAGTTGATTTATTGACCGATTGTCCAAGTAGAGAACGTGCTGGTTGGTTATGTGATTCTTTTTTTAGTGGACAAGCTGAGCCAATCATTACCGGAATAAATTTAGTTGAAGAAGCATTTTTAGATAATTATTCAAAATGTGATAAATCGCAAGTTCCATATGGAATGATACCAATGTGTTATCCAGCTGATTTTCCAGATAAAGGATTTATTGCTAACTGGAGCTTGTGGTATATTTTAGAAATCTATAATTATATAAATAGGGGCGGAAACAAATCTATTTTAAAATCTTCAATTTCAAATATTAAAGGTTTACTTAATTATTTTGAAAATTTTGAAAATGAATATGGCTTACTTGAAAATCTTCAAGGTTGGATTTTTGTCGAATGGAGTAAGGCTAATGATTTAGATTTTGTTAAAGGTATTAACTATCCATCTAATATGCTTTATAGTGAAGCACTTGTTAAAGCTGGTGAATTATTAAAAGATAAATCTTTAATCAAAAAAGGTGATGAATTGAAAAAGACAATTCATAAATTTTCTTTTAATGGCGAGTTTTTTATTGATAATTCAATTAGGAATGACAAAAATGAAATTGTCGCAACGGATCATACAACAGAAACTTGTCAATATTATGCATTTTATTTTAATGTAGCTAATAAAGAAGAAGATTCCGATTTATTTAATACTATGATTAAGTATTTTGGTGAATATCGAGATGATAAAACTATTTATCCTAAAGTTTATAAATCAAATGTTTTGATGGGAAATCTTTTACGATTAATGATTTTGAATAGATATAATTTATCAAAACAAGTATTTAAAGAATCAATAGATTATTTTTATAAGATGGCTACAAAAACTGGAACATTATGGGAATTTGATTCAGTGTATGCGAGTTTAAATCATTGCTTTACAAGTTTTTTGGTTAATATTATTTTAAGCGCTAATTTTGGATTAGAATCAATTGATTATCATAACAAAATTATTTATATGAAAAATAATGCATTATTAGAAAATGCAAATTTGGAAATACCAATAAAAAATGATAAATTTATAATCACCGCTAGCGAAGGTGGGTTAAATTATAAATTACCAAAAGATTATAAGATAATTTGGAAATAAGAAAATATTATTTTAAAAGTGGGTTCTTGATTGAACTCATTTTTTTGTGCAAATAAAAACACAAGAAGCTTAATTTCCTCTTGTGTTCGATTTACTTCTAATTATTTAGAACATTTTTTCTTTTCGATAACGTAATAACCAGAGATTGTTACAATTCCTAAAATTGCAAATAATGCAATTAATGAAGTCTTATCATAAGTACTAGAAGAAGTAATAACTACGCCAGAATTAATGTCATATTTTCCTTCAGTTTTCGTGACTCCATCTAAAACATTTTTGATGTAATTAATTGTTGCTCCAATTGTAACTCCTTCAACATCAAGTGTGCTGCTAATAATGTTTTTATCATCATCATTTAATGATTCATATTTTTCCATTAAATTGTTAAATGTTGTTTGAGCTTCGCTATCTTTAACTAATATAGCACAAATGCCATTTTCTCCACCAAGTGCACGTAATTGTTTCCATTCTTTTATGAATTTAGTTGAGTTATATATGTCATATTTAACATATGCATTATTACTAGAAGTATCAAAATTGAAAGTTGTTTCGCTTGTTATATTTTGACCATCAATTTGCCAAGAAGCAGAATCATATTTTCCTAAACCGCTAATGGAAGGTAGTTCACCTAATACTTGATCCTTACTATATTCAATGGTGGTCACTTCATATAAATGTAGATTCTTGATATATACGTTTCCTGTTGTATCAACTCTAAATCTTATTTTTGCTACTCCGTTGCTATCAACTGTGAATTCTGATTCAACTCTTGTAAAGTCAGAATAATTTTTCCAACCATCAACTATCATTGTCCAAGGAGAACAATTTGCAACACGTAAGTATACGTTATCACATTTAATATCAAAGCTTAATTTGTATTTTTTACCAACTTCAACAGTTGCAATTAATGGATCACTAGCATCGTAATTATGAATTGGTTTATCCGCTAATCCATCTTCATTTTTCATATGGAGAACACCATCTTCTTTAACTAAGTTTGTTCCACTCTTCCAATATTTAGTATCACTGGCTAAATCTATTGCTCCACCATTATGATAAGTAATAGAATAAACATCTTCATATACTAAGTCCACAACTTTATCAGTTGAATAATTGTATGTATCTCCTACTTTAATTTCTTTACCATCAATAGCCCAATATCCTCTTTTACCATCTTTTGCTTCAATACTAGGCAACGTTTCTATTGTTTGTCCTTCAATTACAGATGTTGAAGTTGTGTTATAGATGTAAAGATTTTTAATGGTAATTGATTTGCCACCAGTGACTTTAAAATATGGAATAAACGAATCACCATTTTTTGGAGCAGTATAAATAAAATTATAATGGACATAATCTGAATTATTAACTAGAGTTTCAGCTTGTAGACTAGACCAAGCTGGTAACACCGTTTCAAGAGAAAAATATGTATTACCATCCGTTTTTAAATCATAAGAGATAACATATCTTTCGCCACTATTAACAGCACCATTTGTAAAATATGCTGTCGTACCATTGATAATATTAACCTCATCACCGGTAAAAGTAACATTATTAGGTGTACTTTCGTATCCCCACCATCCAGCGCTAGATAATGCATAATTTCTTTCACGATATTCACCTTTGAAAATTAAATTATGAGTATCACCAGCAGCTCTTCTTTGGTACTTTACATTATTGATTACATTGCTTTTTAAACATGGGCTGAATATAACCGCTAATGAAGTTATTAGTATCGACATGTTCTTTAATTT
>URQK01000072.1 GCA_900549975.1 uncultured Mollicutes bacterium | reverse complement strand
TCCATAGTTTCACCTCCGAAGCCACTTTATGATAACCACTTAAAAAAAATTTTGCAACAATTTTTTATTAGCAATAAAAAAAAGTGCTTTCGTTTCATTGACATTTATCGACAAACGAATATAATCAATGTAGTTAAAGTTTATAAAGGAGTCATAAAAAATGAAAGAAATTTTAGTAGAAACAAGTGCAAGACATGTCCACGTTACACAAGAAACTTTAGAAGTATTATTTGGTGAAGGTTACCAATTAACAGTTAAAAAAATGTTATCACAACCTGGACAATTTGCTTCAAATGAAAAAGTAAAAGTAGTTGGACCAAAGGGAGAATTAAATGCTTCAATTTTAGGACCAGTTCGTAATGCAAACCAAGTAGAGTTATCTCTTACTGACGCTCGTTCAATTGGTGTTGTTGCCCCAATTAGAGAATCAGGTGACATTGCTAATTCTGGTGCTTGTAAATTAGTTGGACCAAAGGGAGAAGTAGAATTATCTACTGGCGTAATTGCTGCAAAACGTCATATCCATATGACTGAAGAAGACGCTAAAGAATTTGGTGTTAAAGATAAAGATATCGTTAGTGTAGAGGTTCATTCTAATGAACGTTCATTAGTATTTGGTGATGTTGTTGTTCGTGTATCAAACAAATTTGCTTTAGCAATGCATGTTGATACTGATGAAAGCAATGCTGCTGCATTGTCAGGACAAGTATTTGGTAAATTAATCAAATAATTAAGGTGTAGTTTATGGAAGTATATACATATCGTCCTCAAGGAGTTTGTTCCCGCGAGATGAAAATATATTACGAAAATGGCATTATCCAAGATTTTGAAGTCGTTGGAGGCTGTAATGGTAATTTAAAGGGTGTTGGAGCCTTAGTTAAGGGAATGAAACTCGAAGATGTTAAAAATCGCTTACAAGGAATTAAATGCGGTTTTAGAAATACATCTTGTCCAGATCAATTATCCAAAGCGATTGATGAAATTTTAAGTAAGAAATAAGTATAAATTTTGCATTTCATAACATACTTATTAGTAGGTGATGGTTATGAAAAAGCAAAAACTTGAAAAAGGACAAATTGATATTGCAAATGCTTTATTTGAATTAGGAATGGATTTTGATGTAATAAAAAATGTTTCGGGTGTAGATGCAACTGATTTGCTTCTTGCTAAAGCAGGCTTATTAAAATTCGATGAATTAAATCTTGACTCCAATAATGATTTGCAAGATAATATACAAGAAAAAGAAAATAGCTCGTCTTATCAAGAATCACGTCTAAAGGGAACGAACAAACGTGATAGCAACCCTAACAAGAATGTTAAGTAGGTGCTTTTCCCTAGCAGGGCCCACCCTGAGCGATAAGATGATTGGATAGTTTGTTTAAAGCTTTCCTTTGTGGGAAGGCTTTTTCTTTTTTTAGAAAGTAAGAGGTATTTATGGAAAAGATTTTATTTACAAGTGAATCAGTATCAGAAGGCCATCCAGACAAATTATGCGATCAAATTAGTGATGCTATTTTAGACTATTGTTTAGCTAATGATCCTAATTCTCGTGTGGCATGTGAATGCTTTGCCACAACCGAAAAATTAATTATTGGAGGAGAAATCACATCATCCGCTAAACCAGATTATGAACGTATTGCTCGTGATGTAATGCGTAATATTGGTTATACTGATAAAAAATTAGGAATTGGTGCAGATAGCTGTGAGATTGAAGTGTTAGTAAAACATCAATCTAAAGATATTGCTCAAGGTGTTGATCAAGAAGTTCAAGGTGCTGGTGATCAAGGTATTATGTTTGGCTATGCCACTAATGAATCAGAAGGTTATATGCCATTAGCGTTAGTAATTGCTCATAAACTTGTGCGTTATGCATCTAATTTAAGAAAACTTGGTGCTTTTAAATGGGCAAGACCAGATATGAAAGCACAAGTTACTATGGATTATACAGATCCTAATGATGTTCGTATTGATACAGTGCTAATGTCTGTTCAACATGATCCTGATTTTAATGAAAAAGAATTCAAAAAATTTATTTATGAAGAAATCATGCAACATGTTGTGGAATCATTTGGATTAAATAAAGATTTCAAGTATTTGATTAACCCAACTGGTAGATTTGTTACTGGTGGTCCAGAAGGAGATACAGGTTTAACCGGAAGAAAGATAATTGTTGATACTTATGGTGGTAGCGCTCGTCATGGCGGCGGTGCTTTCTCAGGTAAAGATCCAAGCAAAGTTGATCGTTCTGCTGCGTATATGGCACGTTATGTTGCTAAGAATTTAGTTGCATCTGGTGTAGCGGATCGTCTTGAAGTACAGCTTAGTTACGCAATTGGAGTGGCAAAACCATTAAGTATTAATGTTGAAGGATTTGGAACATTAAAAGTTGATGTTAGTAAAGTATTAGAAATAATTGAAAAAATATTTGATTTAACACCAGCTGGAATTATTAAAGCATTTAGTTTAACTAAGCCAACATTTAAATATCAAGACTTAGCAAGTTATGGCCATTTTGGAAGACCAGATTTAGATTTGCCTTGGGAAAAACTTGATAAAGTAGATGTTATTAAAAAGTTATTAGAGAATAAGAAGTAGCAAAAAAACTACTTTTTATTTTTTTAGTGAAACTTATTGAAAAGCAATTGTTTTTATATATAGAAACCACTTACATCTAAATTATATCAAAATAACTTACTAATTAAAATACTATATTTTTTTTATTTAAAATGCGAAAATAATAGTGTGGAATATTGTTACACAATATTTGGAAAGGAGAGACTATTATGAAATACCAAATTATTGGAAAGAACATTGAAGTCACAGAAGGCATTAAGGAGGCCTTACTAAAAAAACTCCATCGCATGGACAAATATTTCGTTATTAATGATGATGTTGAATGCCGTGCTGTTGTGAGAACTTATAAAACTGGTCAAAAAGTTGAAATTACTATTTTTACTAAAATGATGGACTTTAGAGCAGAAGTAATTGACAATGACTTATATGCCGCATTCGATTTAGCTATTGATAAATTAGAAGGACAAATGCGCAAATTAAAAACAAGATTAGATCGTAGAAATAAAGATGGCTTAGGAAAGTCTATTGCATTTGAAAATTTTGAAGCAGAAAAAGAAGAAGCTGAAAATGATGAAATTGTACGTACTAAATCTTATTTACTAAGTCCAATGTCTATGGAAGAAGCTATTACTAGAATGGAAGCATTAGGACATGACTTCTTTATGTATTTAGATGCTGATGATGATATGATTTCTGTATTATATCGTCGTGATAATGGCGGCCTTGGTATTATCCAAGCTGAAAATAATTTAAAATAATTTATATTTAATTCATCGAGCCTTGCACTTAACTAGTGTGAGGCTTTTTTCATTTTTTGCCTTAATAGTGCATTTAATTTAATAGGTGATGATCATGGACTATATAGTTATGAAATTTGGCGGAACCGCTACGAGCACAAGTAAAACGAGAGTAAAAATAATTAATATAATAAGTAAGATTAAAAATAAAAAAATCCTTCTTGTCGTTAGTGCTATGGGAAGAGTGGGATTTCCTTATGCTACGGATACACTTTTGAATTTGATTGATAGTTCTATGAGTAGCAAAAAAGAAGTTGATGCACTTTTAGCATGTGGCGAGATTATTTCATCAATTGTCATGGCAAATGATCTTAATCAAAATAATATTAAAACCTGTGCTTTATCAGTAAAGGAAATTGGCTTATTTTTTAATAATGATTTTAGTTTTAAAAATAGTAAAATTATTGATAAATTTTCTTCATATAATGTTTTAGTTATTCCAGGATTTATTGCTTTAAATGATGATGAAGAAATAGTTACTTTAAAAAGAGGTGGTGGTGATTTATCAGCTTGTGTATTTGCTAAATTTTTAAATTGTTCTAAAGTATATTTGTTTAAAGATGTAGATGGAGTTTTGCCTTTTCTCTCACCAGGATATAAAGATCTTAAATTTATTCGTTACTTAAACTATGAAGAAGCTAATGCATTAAGTGATATTGGCTTTAAAATCATTCAACAAGATGCTTTAGATTTTGCTTTTAAAAACAATTTGAAGATTGTGGTTTCTAATTATGAAACGGGAAAAGTGGGAACAATTATTAGTTCTACATCGAATAATAAAAGAATTATTGGGATGAATTTCACAAAGAATAGCATTAAAATTGCTACGCTTTTTCCTACACTTGCTGATGAACAAATCAAAAAAAACTTTAGCAATTGCCATTTGTTTTTTAAATCGTTTATCATTAAAAAAAATTATGTAGAATATTCACTAGGGATAAATCAACTACAACTGGCTAAAAAAATGCTTGTTGATACATATTTTAAAGATTACTTGTATTAAAAAAATGCTATCATAAAGTTGCCAACTTGTGTATAATAGTTGTGGTGATTTTTATGGCAAAAGTACTTGCCATCGACTTAGATGGTACTTTATTCTATCCTAAGAAAAGAGTTAGGATGATTCCTAGAAAAAACGTGAACTTTATTCGACACTTTATTGATGAAGGAAATAAGGTGGTAATTTGTTCGGGACGTAATTTACCATATGCGCAAAAAGTCATCGAAAAAATAGACCGCCCTTTAGATGTAATTGGTTGTAATTCTAGTTTTATTATTAGTGATAACAAAGTAATTCATGAATCAATGCTTACTTTTCCTTTAGTGGGAAAGATTGTTGATGAATTGAAAGAAAAATTTAATATTAATGCTTGGCTAATGATGTCTAAAGATCAAAGCCTAGTTATAGCGGGAGAAATGGGATTCTTAAAAAGATGGGTTTATAAACTTGTTTATGCTTGCCAAGGGGTATATGCTGAAAAATATGTTATCAGTAATGAAGTATTTGATGAAGAAATAAAAAAAGGTCAAGTATATAAATTGATGATGTTTTTTGGCCTTGGTAAGAAGGGCAAAGAAAAGGCTTGTGAAGCCACAAAATATTTGCGTAAGAATTATAGCGATAAAATTGAAGCTTCTTGGACTGATAACTTTATTGAAATAACAGCTGCGAATGTTTCTAAATCTAATGGATTATTAATATATTGTGACTATTTAAACTTAGATCATAACGATATTTATGTCGTTGGTGATTCTGGTAATGATATATCCATGTTTCAAACATTTCAAGAACATAGTTTCTGTATGAAACATGCATCATATAAAGTAAAAAAATTTGCAAAATATCACATTGATATGGTTGCAGATATCAAAGACTATTTAGGAGGAACAAACGATGATGAATAATTTTAAACACACACAAATGGTTACTTATTTCTATTTAAAAAATTTAAGGGAAATGCTTGATTTTGCTTATGAAGGACGAAATAAGAAAAAAGAAGAATATGATCAAAAAAAGAAAATTTTTGAACAAGCTGTTGGAGAAAATGGTATATTAGAGAATTTTGTTTTTAAATCAAATCCTGATCAAAAGGATAAAATTAAAGAGAAATATGAAGATTTCTTATATGATGTCTTTAATGATCGTGTAATTAGTTTTGAAAACGATAAAATGATTTTTGATGTTGCTCAAAAATTGAATTATTTTAAAGCAATTTTTGAAACAAGAGAATTATTCCAAACCATTGCTATTTCTCAAATTAATTATGGAAGAAAACAATTTAAAGAAGAATATGATGCGGGAGTTGAACAATTATTAATTGCTGAAGATATTTTCTATCGTTCTTTATTTATTGTATTACTTGAAGTTGCTGTTCGTGATACATTCTTAGATTATGTTAAAGAAATGAATGAATCAAAAGGACAAACTAATCCTCAAATTAATTTTATAACAAATATCTTAGGACAATATTTACAACTATCTACTGCAATTATGGGTAATGAAATGGTTGAAAATGAATTATTTGATGAGGCTAAACATTGCTTTAAAACAGCGATTGATGCGATTACTGGTAAACTTGGTAAGAAAAATCTTCAAGACCAAGAAAATTATTTTATTAACGCTCGCGCTACAGCCGATAAGTCATTAGTGGAAGCGGAAAGAAAATGGATTGAACTTTTTAATCCATTAGTTAAAGAAACGATTGAATTTGAAAAACAAGCTAAACAAAATTAACATATTCGACAAATTATGCGTAAATTTATGACATAATTTGTCGTTTTTTTATAAATTATCAAATTGTTTAATTTATTCCTTTGTATTTTTGTAAAAATTATTTTATGATTTAAGCACAAAGGGGTAATTGATATATGAAAACAGCTAAATTAATTAAATTTCGTGAATTAAGAAAACAACAAGGTATCAATTTAGATATGGTTGCCAAGCAATTAAATGTTTCTAAGGCATACATTTCTATGGTAGAAACTGGTCGTCGTAGTCTTGATTACGAGATGGCGATTAGCATGGCAAAAATGCTAAAAAGTCATCCAGATGAATTATTTTACGAAGATATGACAAAATAATTCCTAAAGAGCAGAAATGCTCTTTTTATTTTGCTATCAATAATTAATTATTGAAAGTATATATTTAAAATGTTAAAATACAATAGTCTCTAAGGAGTGAATGTTATGAAAAAGAAAAATGTTAGTACCAAAGAATTAGTTGGCTATATTATCAGTGGTGTTATTGCTTTATTTGGTGTGTCTTTAATGGTTACACATACTGTTGGCGTATATTTACCAGGATTACATAGTAATAATCCAATTATTAAAGCAGAAAGTGCTGTAATAAGTGCTTTAAAAATCAATTTGGATTTTTTAGGTTGGGGAATCATTTTTATGGTAATTGGCGTATTTATTGCTTTAATGATTTTATTAACTGTTGCTAAAAAAGTTGATTACGATGTTGAAAAAGCACAACGTCGTGCTCAAAGATTGGGATTATAAGAAGAGGTTGCTACCTCTTTTTTTTAAAATCATGAATAAGATATTAAAAAAAGTATTAATTACTGCCAGTTCAATTTTAGGAGTTGCGGTATTAGTTGTTGGTGGATATGTTAGCTATGTTTTACTTCAATATAATCGTATTGCCGATAATAAAGTTTTAAATCCAAATAACAATAATGATAATTTATTAAATAGTGATAAGTCATACAAAATTTCTACTTATAATATTGGATTTGGAGCTTATCGACCGGATTATTCTTTCTTTATGGATGAAGGTTATATGGCTGATGGCACCAAGGTTAGTGGCAAATACGGTACCGCTAAATCTAAAGAATCGGTAATTGAAAGTACTGAAGGGGTAATAAATGAAATAGAAAAATTAGATGTTGATTTTGCATTTTATCAAGAAGTTGACACTAATAGCACTCGTTCACATCATGTTAATCAAAGCCAAATGATTACGAATTCATTTACTGATTATAATAATGTTTTTGCAGTTAATTATCATTCAGCATTTTTGATGTATCCTTTTAATGATCCGATTGGAAAAAGTAATTCAGGAATACTCACTTTAAGCAAATATAAAATTGAAGAATCAATACGTAAATCTTATCCAGTATCTAAAGGATTCGATCGTCTTTTTGATTTAGATCGTTGCTTTAGTGTTTCACGTCTAAAAGTAAATGATAAAGAATTAGTATTAGCAAATTCGCATATGTCCGCGTATGATAAAGGTGGAAAGATTCGTGCTTTGCAAATGCAAGTAATGAAAACCTTTTTTGAAGAAGAAATTTCTAAAGGAAATTATGTAATCTTCGGCGGAGATTTTAATCACGATTTAATCAATGAAAATCCAGCTTATCAATACAATGAGTCTAATCCTAAACCAAGTTGGATGAATTTTACGCAGTTAAAGCCAGATTGGCTTGCAAACTTTGACTATGAAGCCGATTTAGGACCAAATATGAATGTAGCCACTAGCGACAATGCTCCTACATGTCGCGATTGTGATTTACCTTTAATTGGAAATGAAAATGTTCTTTATAAAAGTGTTGTAGATGGCTTTATTGTATCTAGTAATATCGAAGTTATTGAAACTAAAACAATTGTTAATAATTTTGAATATTCAGATCATCAACCAGTTTTAATGGAATTTAAATTGAAATAAATGCAAATAGCGGTGGAAAAAAGCCGCTATTTTCTTTTTTCACATTGTGAATAATTTAATTCACTAGAATAAAATCAAATTAAAAGTATACTTAAAGTGGTGATGGAAAAATGACATTTCAAGAGAATTTGAAGAAATTACGACTCGAAAAAGATTTAACGCAAGAAGAACTAGCAAATAAAATATTTGTTTCTACATCAAATTTCTTATTTACACCAGATAATACAGATTCTGTACTGTCGCTGTCAAGAAACTTTAACTTCAAAAGCTTATTGTTCTTTTTTTCAGAACGTATACTTT
>URQK01000071.1 GCA_900549975.1 uncultured Mollicutes bacterium | reverse complement strand
ATTAAGTTAAATTATTGAAAAAAAATAGCAATTGTGCTATAATAAAAAAAGTTAAAATAATTGGAGGCGTACTATGTATAAAATAATGGCAGTAAATGCAGGTAGTTCATCTTTAAAATTCAAATTATTTGAAATGCCTGAAGAAAAAGTAATTTGTTCTGGCTTAGTAGGAAGAATTGGTAAAGAAGATGCCGAATTCAAATTTGTATTAGGCGATCAAAAAGAAGAAAAAGTTTTACCAGTTTTAACTTATACATACGCTGTCGAATTAGTATTAAAAACTTTATTAGAAAAAGGTGTTGTAAAACACTTAGAAGAAATCCAAGGTGTTGGTCATCGTATTGTTCAGGGTGGTAAATACTTTAATGATTCTGTTAAATTTGATGATTATGTAGAAAAGAAAGTGGAAGATTTAATTTCTCTTGCTCCTCTTCATAATGGAGCGCACTTAATTGGTTTACGTGCAATAAAAGATGCTTTGCCACATGTTGGTAATGTTGCAGTATTCGATACTGCTTTCCATCAAACTATGGCCCCACAAGATTATATGTTCCCTGTTCCATATGAATGGTATGAACAATATGATATTCGTAGATATGGCGCTCATGGTACTTCCCATAAGTATTTAGCTCATGAAGGATTAAAATATGTTGACAAAAAAGAAAATGTTCGTATCATCACTTGTCACTTAGGATCAGGCGCTTCGATTACCGCTACTAAAGATGGAAAATGTGTTGCTACTTCTATGGGTCTTACACCATTAGGTGGAATTATGATGGGCACTAGATGTGGAGATATCGATCCAAGTGTTGTTACTTATGTTTGTGAAAAAACTGGTATGACACCTACTGAAATGTTCCAAACCTTAAATAAAAAATCAGGTTTAAAAGGATTTTCTGGTGTTGATGATGATTCAAGAAATGTTTTAAAAGCTATGCGTGAGGGTAATAAACGCGCTGAACTAGCTATTGATTTATGGGTTAGACGTGTCGCTGATTACATTGGTCAATATTATGTAAGATTAGGCGGATGTGATTTACTTGTCTTCTCTGCTGGTGTTGGTGAAAATGATGGATATTTACGTCAACGCGTTATTGATGAAATTTCTGAAGCATTAGGTGTTAAATTATTAGAAAGCCAAAAAAACATTCGTGGCGAAGTTGCAGTATTATCTACCGAAGATAGCAAAATCAAAGTCATGTTAATTCCAACTGATGAAGAATTAATGATTGCTCGTGATACTTGCCGAATTTTAAATATTAAATAGTTTATAAACAAAATTTATCAAAAAAGGTGCGAATACACCTTTTTTTTGTTATAATGCTTTTCGAGGTGAAATTATGTTAGATCAAGTAATTTTAGAATTAATTAGCAAAAACAAATTAGAATATGATATGGTATTAGAAAAAATTGAAAACAACGACAAAATTGTATTATTTCGTCATCAATCTCCAGATTTTGACGCACTAGGAACACAATTAGGATTATATCATTGGCTAAAAGATAATTATCCTAATAAAGAAGTTCACGTTGTAGGAGAAAATCACGTCACATTAACTCCTCGCTTATATGAAGAAATGGAAATTATTGATGACAGTTGGTTTGATAACAATGAATTTTTAGCGATTGTTATGGATACTGGTGATACCAAACGCATTAGTGATAAGCGTTACACCAAAGCAAAATTTATTATAAAAATGGATCATCACCCTAATGTTGAGCCATATGGAAATATCAATATAGTCAACGATGAATTAGCGTCTTGTGCGGAATTAATGGCGAATATGCTATATTATTTTGATAAATCTATGAGTCAAGAAGCCGCCCATTACTTATATTCTGGTATTGTTGGAGATTCTGGTAGATTCTTATATAATACTACTTCTCCTCATACATTTGAAATATCAAAGCTATTACTTGAAACAGGATTTAATTTGTCAAAAGATGTTTATCAAAAAATGTATACTAAAAATATCGATGATTTGAAAGTCACTGCTTATGTTTTAGGTAATTTCAAAGTAACTAAAGGCGGGGTTGCATATTATATCTTGCCGATTGAAGTGCAAAATGAATTAAAAATTACTGTTGAACGCGGAAAAGAAAACATTAATCTTTTCTCAAATATTGATGGCATAAATGCTTGGTTCTGTGTCACCCAAGATATTAACAAAGGTGATTGGCGTGTTTCAATTAGATCAAAGGAAAAGCCAATTAATGGAGTTGCTGCAATGTTTAAAGGCGGCGGCCATGAACAAGCATCAGGCGCAAGATTAAAAGATTTATCCGAATTAGATTCTTTAATTGAAGAATTAGATAAGTTATTTATTAAGTAATTCCTATCAAAAAAAGTAGCAAATCGCTACTTTTTTTTCTTTTTCATATAATCTTTATAAGAAAGATGCAAATCAAAGCCAGAACTATAATGATGTCCGACTTGTTGACTCTTTGGTGGTAATTTCATGTAGTCACCATATTCATAAGTTAAATACTTATCATATTCTTTTGGGACTTTACAAATCAAATCTTCGAAAGGCCAATCAATAAATTCATATAATAATTCTTTAGGAATAGCATTTCTTTTATTACGGTAGTCACCGCATTGAATAATACCAATCATTTTTGCTTTTTTAAAAGGTATTGTTGTTGTAATCTTTTCATAGGCTTTTTTTGACCAGTTATTAATTCTAAATAAGAAAAATGGTAAAACAAGAATATCGATTAAAATATCAGTTAAGAAAAATTTTAATCGTGGTTTACGGAATAGTATTACAGGCCAACCCAAGAACCAAATAAGTGCTTGTAACCAGATTTTTATATGCAATAAATATCTATTAGTGGATTTTTTAGAAAGTCCATCAACTGGAAAAATATCGATATATACACCATGATTCATATTAACGTGTTTATAAATTGCTTCAACAAATGTTGTATTTGAGTCACGTAATTTAGAAAAAATGTAAGGATAGTTTTTATCAGTTTTATAAGATTGAAAGAATATATCTCCAGTAAATTCTTTTGCCGCTAATTCACAAAATTTATCATAATCTTCTCTTAACATAGCTACATCAATGTCATCATCCCATGGGATAAATCCTTTGTGTCTAATTGCACCAAGAAGTGTTCCACCAACTAAGTAATATTTCAAATTATGTTTATTACAAAAATCGACAAATATCTTTAATAAATCCCTCTCTTTTTGTTGTAATTCGTTCATATTTTCAACTCCTTGTAAAGTATGACACAATTTGTTAATAGTGTCAATGAAAAGCGAATTGTAAAAAGCAGTTAAAAGTAAGCACATATTTATATTTCTTTAGCGAATATTTTACACTTAAAAGTATCATAGCTATCAACATTTAAATATTTATAATATTTATAATCGTATTTTCATTGATAAAATAGGTCAAATTAGTTAAAATTATTTTTGAAGGTGAAAAGCATGAGTTATGTCCCATTACATGTATATAGTGAATATAGTTTTTTAAAGTCTGGTCTAACTTTAGATAAGTACTTTTTATTTGCAAAAAAACATCATTTTAAATGTTTAGGAATATGTGATTATCAAGTGATGTTTGGCTTTCCAATCTTCTTTGAAAAATGCAATGCACTAGGTATTAAACCAATACTTGGTATGGATGTTAAATTAGGTCGATTCTTACTTTCAATTTTCATTCAAAATGAAGAAGGCTATCTTAATCTAATTAAAATTTCTAATGCGATTCAAAGTAACACATTCTCTTATAACGATATAACTTCTAATCAAAGTGGACTTGTTTTTGTCCTTAGCGTCAATGCCAATAATATTTCTGAGATTAAACCATCAATTGAACGTTTAGAAAAAGATTTAACTAACTTTTATGTTGGCTTAGAAATATATTCTTTTTTAGATGTAGAAAACATAAAAAATAATTTAAGTGACTTAAATGTTAAAGTCATTATTTATCCATTTATTCGTTATTTAAAAAAAGAAGACGCTATTGTGCTTGATATCGTTGACGCTATTAGAAATAGCGCTACTCTTAACTATCAAACTAAAGAAGGCGTTAATTACTTATATACTAATGAAGAAATTGATAATATTTATCAAGGCTTAAATATCGTTTCTGAAGATGATTTTATCAAACAATTTGACTTTAATTTAAAGAGCAATCGCGGAGTTATGCTCCAATTATTTAATGAAATAGATGCAAAAACTACCATTAAAGAACAATGTTTAGAAGGATTAAAGCGCAAAGGGAAAAATAGCGATAAATATTTATCACGCTTAGAATACGAATTAAGCGTTATTGATAAAATGGGATTTAACAATTATTTTCTTATTGTTTCTGATTATGTTAATTACGCTAAAACACATAATATATTAGTAGGTCCAGGTAGAGGATCGGCCGCGGGTTCTTTAGTAAGTTATGCTTTAGATATTACTACTCCTGATCCAATTGAATATGACTTGTATTTTGAAAGATTTTTAAATCCAAGCCGTAACACTATGCCAGATATTGATATCGATTTTGAAGATATCAAAAGAGAAAATATTATTAGTTATTTAAAAGAAAAATATGGCAAAGATCGTGTTGCTAATATTGTAACATTCCAAACTATTGCCGCTAAACAAGCGTTACGTGATATTGGACGAGTTTTTAATATTGATAATTTTGATATTAATTATTTAAGCAAAGCTTTAGGTCCATTTCCAATTTCTTTTAAAAACGCTTATAAACAAAATCAAGCATTCCGTGATTTAATTGATAAAGAACCATATTATTTAAAAATCGTTCGCCTGGCGAGTAAAATTGAAGGCTTAATACGTCAATCTAGTTTACATGCGGCCGGGGTAGTTTTAAATAACACTCCGATTGAAAATTCTTTACCAGTTTTAAAAGATGAAAACGATAATATTGTTACACAATATGAGATGACTTATCTTGAGCAACAAGGTTTCTTAAAAATGGATATTTTAGCTTTAAGAAATCTTACTATTATTAAAGATATTTGTAATTTAAAGAGTGTAAATATCAATCCATATAATATCCCAATTAATGATAAAGCCGCCATTGACGTTATTAGAAATAACTTAACTATGGGATTATTCCAGCTTGAATCAGCGGGTATGCGTCGATCAATTGAAATATTAGAGCCAAACAGTTTTGATGATGTCGCAGCCTTAATCGCCTTATTTAGGCCAGGACCTATGGATAATATTCCTTTATACGCTAATCGTAAAAAAGGATTAGAAAAAGTTAGTTATATTGATGATAAGGTAAAAGAAATATTATCTTCAACTTATGGTATTATTGTTTACCAAGAACAAATCATGAAACTTGCCACTTCTGTTGCAGGTCTTTCTTTAGCGGAAGCTGATAGTTTCCGTAAATCAATATCCAAAAAAGATTTTTCTAAAATGGAAAGTCTTAAACAAACATTTATCAATGGCGCCATTAAGAATGGTTATTCATTAGAAAATGCTAATAAAATTTATGAAACCATTGAAAAATTTGCTTCCTACGGATTTAATAAAGCTCACTCAATTTCTTATGCTTATATTTGTGTAGAAATGGCTTATTTAAAAGCGCATTTCCCACTTGAATTTTACGCCACGATATTAGAGCATGAATCAGGATTTGCAAGTGAAAAAATGTATCAATATTTAAAAGAAATTAAATCACAAAACATTGCTTTACTTGCCCCTAATATTAATGAATCCGAAGAAACTTTTAAGCCATTTAATGGCAAATTACTTTTTCCATTAACCGCTATTAAGGGATTACAAAGTCGCATTGTTGATCAAATTTTATTAGAAAGAAACACAAATGGTAAATTTACTTCTTTATTTGACTTTGTATCAAGATTATATAAATATGACGTTAAAGAAGCCACAATAATGGCTTTAATTGATGCTGGCGCTTTTGATGAATTTAATAATCGGGCCACCTTAAGAGCGTCAATTGCTAATGCCATTAATCAAGCAACATTTAATAACTCTTTAGATGTTAGTCTTCTTACTAGTGGAGATTTTGGCTTACATTTTGATTATGTTAAAAAAGATGATGATAAAATGTTTAACTTAGAAAGGGAATACGAAGTATTAGGATTAATGATTTCTGATTCTCCTTTAAAATATCAACAAGATAAACTTTTAAAGTATCACGCTATCAGCGTTAAAAAAGCTAAAGCATCTAGAAGTGCTTGTTCAATTGGTTTAATTTTAATTAGAAGTAAAATTATCAAAACTAAAAAAGGCGAACAAATGGCATACTTATCCACTACTGATGGAGAAGATGATTTAGAAGTAACATTATTTCCAAATGAATTTTCTAAGTATTGGAATATGTTAAAAACTAATAATGTTATTATTATAAAAGGGTATTTTGACCGTAAAAAAGAAGATTCGTTTATTGCTTCAGAAATTATGAAATTGGAGGATTAATTTATATGAAAAAAATGATTATTATTGATGGTAACTCATTGCTATTCCGCGCATTCTTTGCTACATTTAATCCTAATGTGCCTTTAATGCGTTCCAAAGATGGTACTCCTACTAATGCCATATTTGCTTTTTCTAATATGCTCAGCAGAATCATTTCTGGATTTAAGGGAGATGAAAACTTACTTGTAGTTTTTGATACAGGAAAAAAGACATTTCGTCATAAAGAATTAGATACATATAAAGCTAATCGTAAACCTGTTAATCCAGAATTAATTGAACAAATGCCAATTGCGCGTGAATTATTAAAAGCTATGGGTATTTTCACTTATGAATTAGAAGGATTTGAAGGTGATGACATTGCTGGAAGTGCTGCAAAACTTGCTGGTAAAAATGGTTATGATGTTACTATTTACACTTCTGATAAAGACTTTCTTCAATTAATTGATAAAAAAATTCATATCAATATGATTAAGCGTGGATTAAGTGATGTCAAATTTATGGATGAAGAAGAATTATATAAAGATTATGAACTTCTTCCTTCACAAATTCCTGATTTTAAAGGTCTAATGGGTGATCCAAGCGATAACTTAAAAGGAATTCCTGGTATTGGACAAAAAACCGCTGTTAAATTAATTAAAGAATATGGTAGTTTAGAAAATATTATTGAAAACGCCGATAAGCTTAGTACAAAGCTTAATAATGCAATTAAAGAGAATGAAGAATCAGGGCGTTTATGTAAACACCTAGCAATGATTAAAGTTGATTTAGACTTACCTTTTTCTTTAGAAGATACACTCTATAAAGGATATCATGTCAACGAATTATCAGAGTTTTGTAAAAAATATGATTTAAAAACATTATTGAATAAAATGGGTCAAAAATTTGCTAAAGAAAGTAAGCAAGCTAAAGAATTAGAATATAAAGTCGTTACATCTCTTCCTAAACTTGATAGTGATAACATTGGAATTGCGTTAAATTTTGATGAAGATGATTATTATGATGGCGTTATAAATGGCATTGCTATTAGCACCATTGATGAGACATATTATTTAAATATTGAAGATGCAAAAAAAGATAATTATTTAAAAAGTGTTTTAGCAAGTGATAAGTATTTAAAATATTGTTATGATTTTAAGGCTATTAAAGTTGCTTTGTCTAGAATTGATTTAGAAATTAATGGTTTAGCTTTTGATTTATTAATTGCCGCTTATATCATTGATACTTCTTTAAATAACAATATTGATTCTATTTTCAACTTCTTTTCTATTTCTTTAAGCAAAATTAGTGAAGACACACTATCACTATTCCATGATGATTCTTCTAATATTAAACGCAGCGCGGAAATTAGTCACTATTCATTAAAACTACATGATGAAGTTATTAAACAAATCAATGATTTAGATTCTTTAGATTTATATAATTACATTGAATTACCACTTGCTAATGTTTTAGCTAAGATGGAAATTGAAGGCTTCCCACTTGATGAAAAATCATTAAATGAAATTGGAGATGTCTTCCGTAATAAACAAAAAGAATTAGAAGAACAAATATTTGCTATTGCCCCTCATCGTATCAATTTATCTTCGCCAAAACAAATTGGCGAATTATTAGTGGAATTAAATGTCTTTGATAAAGATAAAAAAATATCTACTTCTGTAGAAATATTAAAGAAAGTTTCTCATAAACATCCAATTGTTGATTTAATTCTTGAATATCGTAAGTATGCAAAATTAACTTCTACTTATATTGACGGACTACTAGTCCATATTCATAGCGATGGTAAATTACATCCGCGCTTTAATCAAGCCTTAACCACTACTGGACGTTTATCTTCTTCTAATCCTAATTTACAAAACATATCTGTACGTGATGAAGAAGGAAAACTAATTCGCAAAGCATTCTTTTATCCAAACGATGATTATTATAT